>DATKRA010000066.1:0-9116 GCA_035532455.1 Gaiellaceae bacterium
CGGTGGGTGTTGCGATCAGGATCGGCCAGGATGGCGCGGATCTTGGCGCTGTCGGCCTTGCTGATGATTCCCGGCCAGACCGCCTCGGCCACGATCTCGCCCTTGTGTTCGCGCATCCCCCCGATCCGCGGCGAGTTCAACAGGCGGCGCACAGCGTTCGGCTCCCAGCGGCCTCCGTTCGCGCCGGTAATGCCGCGCTCGTTCAGGTCGGCCGCAATCGACTTGATCGACTCCCCCGCGAGGAACCGCCGCGCGATCTCCCGCACCACCACAGCCTCCGACTGGCGGATCGTCACCTTGTCCGCCTCGTAGCCGAACGGGCGCGAGCCGCCCCCGGACGGCTTTCCGGCGGTGGCCAGTTCCTCATGCTTGCGCAGGATGCGCTCGCTCTTGTGGTCGCTCTCGTACTTGGCCACGCCGCCGAGCATACGAGCCATCAAGCGGCCGACGTGCGAGCCAAGGTCGATGTGGCCCGTGACGCATGCAAGCGTCTCGATCTTCGCCGCATCGCACAGATCGAGAAACGCCTCCAAGTCGCGCGGCTGCCGGTGCAGGCGATCGAGATGCCACACCACCACGCCGCGAATCCGCCCCGAGCGGAGATCGTCCAGCAGCCGCTCGTACTCGGGTCGCGGCTTGCCGCTCCACGCGCTGATGTCGTCGTCGACGTACAGGTCGGCAACGATCCAGCCGCGCTCCGCGGCGAGGCGCTTGCAGTCCTCGATCTGCCGCCGCACCCCCAGCTGGTCGCCCTCCCGATCGGACGAGATCCGCGCGTAGATCCCCACGTGTGGAACTGCCGAGCGAGCAACCGCAGCCATCAGGCTACATTAGCGGACACTCGCATGTGCGAGTCCAGCCTCTCGCCTGAGCATGCGTCGAGACGCGGGCTGAGCCCGCGCTCGCTCGACGTACGGGCGGTCCAGCTGCGGTTACGTCGGCATCGCCGGCGGCTGCGACGAATCGCCGCCGTCGGTCGGCGTGCTCACTGCGGCGGCCGGAGCCTCCGCGAGCTTTGCGTTCAGGTCGCGGATCTGCGCCACCGTCGCCTCGAAGCGCGGATGCGAGACCTCACCGGCGTCTACGAGCTCGAACGCCGTCTTCCCGAGCTCCCCGTACGCCTGCGAGAGCTCCCGCTTCTGCTGGACGTCCTCGACGCCCTCTTTCGCCTTCGTCGCGGCCTGCTCCGCCGCCTGCTTCGCCTTGTCGAGAAAACCCATCGCTCACTCCTTCTATTCGAGGATCTTGCCGAGGATGCCACCCACGCCAAGCCCGGCCGCTTCGTCGCGACCGCCGCCGGCGGCTTGAAGCACGCGCCGTGCCGTGCGCGAGAAGGGCAGGGTCTGCAGCGTCACGTGACCCGGCCCGGTCATGTGGACGAGGAACAGGCCCTCGCCGCCGAACAAGCTTTTGGCGATACCGCCCTGCAGTTTCACGTCGTACTTGACGGTCGGCTCGATCATCACCATGCAGCCGGTGTCGATGACGAGCCGCTGGCCATCCGCAAGGTCGAAGTCCATGAAGTCGCCGCCGCCGTGGAGCCAGACGGTTCCCTTCCCCTTCAGCCGCTGGAGGGTGAAGCCCTCGCCGCCGCCGTGGACTCCCATCCCGAGCCGCTGCGAGAACGCGCCCTCGATCTCGATATCGCCATGGTGGCCGAGATAGGCGTGCCGCTCGCAGATGACCTCTCCGTCGAGCTCGTGCTGGCGAATCGAGCCCGGGAACGGGCCGGTGATGCCGACCGCGCCCGCGCCGTTCGCCGTGTAGCGCGTGACGAACATGCTCTCGCCGGCCATCACCTTGCGCTTCAATCCGCCCGCGAGCCCGCCGGGCATCTCGACTTCCATCGCAATGTCGCCGGACAGGAACATCATCGCCCCGGCCTCCGCGGTCATCTTCTCGCCCGCTTCGAGCGAGACCACGACTGCCGGCGCCTGACCTTCGCGGATGGTCGCTTGCATGAGACGAACCCTAGACCTCTAGGGCGTGTAAGTCATCCGTAAATCGCCCGCGGGCGCGACGGCGTCAGACGCGCTCGATGACCGCGGCTATCGCCTGGCCGAAGCCGATGCACATCGTCGCGAGGCCGTAGCGCGCGTTCCGCCGCTCGAGCTCCGAGACGAGCGTCGCCGTGATCCGCGCGCCCGTCGCGCCGAGCGGATGGCCGAGCGAGATGCCGCCGCCGTTCGGGTTCACATCGCCGGCGTCGTAGCGCTCCTGCAGGCCGGTGTCGGCGAGGAACTGGGAGACGACCGACGCGAATGCCTCGTTGACCTCGATCACGTCGATGTCTTCCCACGTCAGGCCCGCCTTCGCGAGCGCCTTCGCCGACGCCTCGGGGTTGCCGTGCAGCATCAGGTGCGGCTCGACACCGACGACGCCGAAGGAGACGAACCGCGCTCGCGGGGTGAGGCCGAGCTTCGACGCTTTCGCCTCGGACGCGACGAGCACGGCCGCGGAGCCGTCGACGATCTGGGACGAGTTTCCTGCCGTGACCACGCCATCGGGAATGAACGCCGGCTGGAGCGACGCCATCTTCTCGGGCGTCGTCTCGCGCCGCACGGCCTCGTCCACGGCAAAGCGCACGCGCGTCACGGTCGCCGCGCCGCCGCCTTCGCCGTCCGGCTCCGGGACGTCCACGTCGACCGGAACGACCTCCGTCTCGAAGCGACCTTCGTCGATCGCGCGCGCCGCGCGCATGTGCGACTCGTAGGAGATGCGGTCGAGCTCCTCACGGGAGAGGTTCCACTGCTTCGCGATCTCCTCGGCCGAGATGCCCTGCATGACGATGTCGTAGCGCTCGTAGACGAGCGGCGACATCGAGCCGTTGTTCGAGCCCATCGGGACGCGCGACATCATCTCGACGCCGCCCGAGACGACGAGGTCGAGCTGGCCGGACATGATCGCGGCGGCCGCGTTGAAGTTGGTCTGCATCGACGAGCCGCACTGCCGGTCGACGGTCGTCCCCGCGACGGAGACGGGCCAGCCGGCGGTGAGCGCGGTGTTGCGGCCGATGTTCCACGCCTGCTCGTCGACCTGCGACACGCAACCCCACTGCACGTCCTCGATCTCCGCCGGATCGACCGAGTTCCGCGCGACGAGCGCGTTGAGAACCTGGGCGCCGAGCTCGTCGGCGCGGATGTGGGACAGCGTCCCTTTCCTCTTGCCGATCGGGCTCCGAACGGCGTCGACGATCAGTGCGTCAGTCATGACCGGGACTTTATCGCGCGGTTGGACATACGACTTCCCGTGTGTTATCCAGTCGGAACCATCTTGGTGGACATGTCAGCGCGCGTCTTCTCATACACCCGCCGCCATCTCATCGCCTTCTTGGCGCTCTTTGTCGCGCTCGGCGGTGGCTCTGCCGTCGCGGCCGGCTACATCAACGGCTCGCAGATCAAGCCCCACTCCATCCCGGAGAACCGGCTGGCGAAGAGCGCCATCAGCGCGCTCAAGGGCGAGCGCGGACCGAGGGGGCCGTCAGGGCCGAAGGGCGACTCCGGTGCTGCCGGGCTCGGCGCGTCCGCGTACTCGGACGACGCCGGGATCACGCCGCTCACCGGCGGCACCCAGACCGTGGTCAAGCAGGTGACGATCACGACCTCGCAGGCGGGCAAGCTCCTCGTACTCAACGCGCTGCTCGAGAGCGTGAGCGTCAACAACGTCCTGGACTCCCCACTGCACTACAGCGTTGGCGTCTATGTCGACGGCACTCCCGTCCCCGGCACGTATGCCCAGGGCTTCACGAGCTCAGCGAACAGCTCCGGCTCCTACGGCCCCTACGGGCCGCTCTACGGCTCACTCGACAACGTCGCGGCCGGGACACACACGGTGACGATCACCGTGAGGACGACGGACACCGCCGTCGACTACGTCACGGGAGGTAGCGGCCGGCTCCTCGTGGTCGCGACCGGCTAAGAGCTCCTAATCCGATCGCCGGGGCACTCGCCGCTCCTCGACGTGCGCGAGGTAGACCGGCGCGCCGAGCTCGATCACGAGCTTCTTCCCGGGCGTGTCCGCCTCGGCGATCTCCTTGAAGGAGTGGCCGACGTCTCCGCCGATCACGACTCTTCCCTCGTCCGTGTCCACGATGACGATCTGATGGCCACGGGTCTCGCCGGGCGCGGGGACGATCCGGACGCCGGGGAGGATCTCCGCCTCGCCGTCGTGCTCGACGTAGTTCATGCCGGGAAAGTCGATCCACTCGCGGATCGTGTAGTCGTCCATCGTCCGCGCGTCCTCGAGCTCGACCCGCTGGACATGGATCGGCACGCCCGGAAAGAGCCGGTTGCCGCCGATGTGGTCGAAGTGCATGTGCGTGATCACGACATGCGCGACGCGCTCGACGAGCTCCGGCGGAAGCGGGTGCAGCGTCGGGTGCCACTGCTCATCGAGCTCGGGCGTCGAGTCGATCATCCCCGTGTCGACGAGCACGAGGCCGTCCGGATGGTCGATCGTGTGGACGAAGGACGGCCACGTCACACCGTCCCAGAGCACCCCGCCTGCAAGATGAGCCTCAACCATGTCCATACACTCTCATGCCGTGATCGAGGTTCGCTCCCCTTACTCCGGCGAGGTCGTCGGCACGGTCGGTTCGAGCTCCGCGGCAGACGCCCGCGCCGCCGTCGACGCCGCCGCCAAGGCGCTCGAGTCGCCGCTTCCCGCCCACGAGCGCGCCGCGATCCTCGACCGCACCGCCGCGCTGCTGCGCGACCGGCAGGAGGAGATGGCGCAGACGATCTGCGCCGAGGCCGGGAAGCCGATCAAGGCCGCGCGCGTCGAGGCATCGCGCGCCGTGTCGACGTACACGTTCGCGGCCGTCGAGGCGCGCAAGCTCGCCGGCGACGTCGTCCCGATGGACGCGTCCGAGGCCGGCGCCGGGAAGATCGCGTTCACGCTGCGGCGACCGATCGGCGTCATCGGCGCGATCTCGCCCTTCAACTTTCCGTGCAACCTCGTCGCGCACAAGCTCGCCCCCGCCCTTGCTGCCGGCTGCCCCGTCGTGCTCAAGCCGGCGAGCGCGACGCCGCTCTCAGCACTTCTCCTCGCAGAGCTCGAGCGGGAGGCGGGACTGCCCGAGGGCTGGCTCACCGTCCTCGTCGGGCCGTCGGCGGAGATCGGCGACGTCCTCGTTTCCGACGAGCGCGTCCGGATGATCACGTTCACCGGCTCGAGCGGCGTCGGCTGGGGGCTCGCCGAGCGCGCGCCGCAGAAGCGCGTCCGGCTCGAGCTCGGCAACTCGACGCCCGTGGTGATCGCGGAGGACGCCGACCTCGACGCCGCCGCGCAAAAGCTCGCCGCGAATGCGTTCTCCTTCTCCGGCCAGAGCTGCATCTCCGTCCAGCGGATCTACGTCCTCCGCCCCGCACTCGACGGCTTCCTCGAGCGCTTCGTGCCGCGGGTCGAGCAGCTCGTCGTCGGGGACCCGGCCGACGAGCTGACGGACGTCGGGCCGGTCATCGACTCCGGCAACCGCGACCGGGTCGCCGCGTGGGTCGACGAGGCCGTCGCCGCGGGCGCGACGCTCCTCACGGGCTCGACCGACGCCGACCCGCTTCCGCCTCTCGTCGTCGCCGACGCTCCGGAGTCGGCGAAGGTCGTCTGCGATGAGGTCTTCGGCCCTGTCTGCGTCGTCAACGCGGTCGACTCGCTCGAGGAGGCATACGAGCGGGCGAACGCGACGGACTACGGGCTGCAGGCGGGGATCTTCACGGCGTCGCTCTCGACCGCGCTCGCCGCGGCCGAGGCGCTCGAGTTCGGCGGCGTCACCGTGAACGAGGCTCCGACCTTCCGCGCCGACCAGATGCCGTACGGCGGCGTCAAGGGCTCGGGCAATACGAAGGAAGGACCGGCGTACACGATCCGCGAGATGACGGAAGAGCGGCTCGTCGTGCTTCAGCGCTGACGTTTTCCTTTTCGAGCCGCGGAAAGGCCGAGTCTGTGATCGGTGTCGGGATAGCGCTCATCCTGCTCGGAGTCGTCTTCCTCTTCGTAGTCCCCTGGGTCGGGATCGTCGCGGGCCTCCTCGGCCTCGCGCTCGCCTTCCTCTGGATCGGCGGGTTCGGACGGCGCGCAGTCGCCGGCGACAATGGAGTCGGCCGCGATCGCGTGTGACCGCCTGGCGTTTGCTTCATAGACAACTTATCCTACGACTTTGTAACAGCGTGGCTACGATGTAGGATCGTGAGTGGGCGAGGCCGAGGGGAGCCTTGAACGCCATTGGTGATGCGCCCTCCGGGCCTGTCGACGAGGAGATGCAAGACGTCGTGATCGAAGAAAGAACCGCGCAATTGCAGCAGTGCATGTATCAGTACTCGCGAGCGATCTACCGCTCGATCAAGGACATGATCGAGCCGTACGCCGACCGCGAGACGCAGCTCGAAGCCCGCCGCGGAGTGCTCGAGTCGTGTCAGCAGACGATGGAGCGGCTCGCGAGCGATCCTCTCTACTTCGCCAAACCCGACCGGGCCCTCTTCCAGGACATCCGGCGCTACTTCCCGATCACCGCGCAGGCGCAGGTCGCGTGGGCCGTCGAGAACGGCGTCAAGGCCGCGGTGACCTTCATCCAGGAGCAGATCGAGTCGGGGCTCCTCGACGGCGGCATCGCCCGCTGCAGAGCAACGACGCGCAAGGGCAAGCCGTGCCAGCGCACGCCGCTCCCCGAACGCGATTACTGCCCCTCGCATCAGCATCTGGAAACGAAGGCGGCGGCGTAACAGACTCCGCGTCCGCCGGCGAGCGGGATTCTCACGAAACGCTGACAGGCCGGTAAACCGGTGGCAGCCACTTACGGGAGTGTCACGGACAATCCCGGCTTGCTTGACGCGGCGCGCCGACGGTGTGTCGCGAGGCGCTGACGAAACCGTAAACCGGTGGCAGCCACCGTGACGTACGTGTCTCGCGTCGTCCCCAGGTTTTCCACAATCGCGTTCCACAGGCTGACCCTTGTAGGGTGCGCCAGGGGATGTCTCACGACACGGACAAGCTGATTCGGCAGCTCTCGCTCGTCGCCTTCCTCATGGCGGAGCGGCGGGCGATCACCGCTCGCGACGTGAAGTCGAACGTCGAGGGCTACTCGGAGATGTCCGACGAGGCGTTCGCGCGGCGCTTCTACTCCGACCGCGCGGAGCTCCTCTCGCTCGGCGTGCCGCTCCAGTCGCAGCGCGACGAGTTCACCGGCGAGGAGCTGTACACGCTCCGCTCCGAGCAGTACTTCCTCCCCCAGCTCGAGCTCGAGGACGAGGAGCTCGCGGCGCTCCAAACCGCCTTCTACCTCCTCGAGGGGAAGTTCGCCTACGCCGAGCCGCTGCGCCTCGCGCTCCAGAATCTCGCGCTCGGCCGGCCCGGCTTCGCCGAGGCGCCGACCGAGACCGCGGGTCGCGTCGAGGTGCTCGACCCCGACTATTCGCCGGAGACGCCCGGCCGCTTGGCGAAGCTCGAGAACGCGATCTCGAAACAGCGGACGGTGAAGTTCGAGTACTGGTCGATCTCGCGCGACAAGACGAGCGAGCGGACGCTCAACCCGTACGCCCTCCTCAGCGACAACGGCCTCTGGTACGTCGTCGGCCTCGATCTCGACCGGAAGGACATCCGCACGTTCCGCGTCTCGCGCATCCGCGGCGACATCAAGTTCGCGACGCGGCGCGAGCGCGACTTCCGCGCGCCGACCGACTTCGACGTCGACCTGTACCGCGGCCGCCCGCCGTGGCAGATCGGCGACGTCGCCGGCACCGCGCGGATCGAGGTGCGCGGCGACACGGCGTGGTGGGTGCGGCGCGCGTACGGCACGACCGGCACGCTCGAGGACGACGTTTTCGTCACCGAGTACTCCTCCATCCCCCAGCTCGCCTCGTGGGTGCTGCGCCAGAACGGCCGCGCCGTGCCGCTCGAGCCGCACGAGCTGAAACAGGAGGTCGGCTCGGCGCTGCGGCGCGTGCGCGAGAGCCACGAAGGCGCGCCCCCGCAGCCCGCCCGGGAGAAGGCCGTGCGCCATGTCGACGGTGTCCCCGAGCGTCAGGCCGGCCCGGTCGCGCCCGAGCGTTTCGCGGTGCTCCAGGCGCTGCTCGCGTATCTCCTCGCCGCGTGCGGCGACGACCGCACGGCCGAGATCCCGGCGGCCGAGCTGCTGGAGAAGTTCCCGTCGGTGCCCCCTGACGAGCTCGAGGAGCACCTCTCCCTCCTCAACCTCGTCAACTTCGGCGGCGGCTGCTACACGGTCTACGCCGAGCTTTCCGGCGACACCGTGAACGTCGACAAGGAGCTCTGGGGCGACACGTTCCGCGCGGCGCCGCGGCTGACGCCGCTCGAGGCGCGCGCGATCCGGCTCGCACTCGAGTACGTCGGCCCGATGATCGCCGCCGAAGCGCACTCGCCGCTCGCGCGCGTCCGCAAGAAGCTCGAGGAGACGTTCGGCCAGTTCGACCTCGAGCGGACACCGGAGCCGCTCAACGGCGGCGAGGAGGTCGACCTCGTCGAGACACTCGCCCGCGGCGTCCGCGAGCAGCGGCTCGTCGAGATCGAGTATCAAAAGGAGGCCGACACCACGCCGTCGACGCGGCTCGTCGAGCCGTACTCCTTCGGTCGCGAGCTGCCCAACTGGTACGTGCACACGTGGGACCGGACGAGCGGCGGCGAGCGGTCGTTCCGGCTCGACCGGATGCGCAGCGCGACGCTGACGAAGGAGCATTTCGAGCCGCGTGACGGCTTCGAGCCGACGAAACTCCGCAACGCGCGGACGGCACAGATCCTCTACGCGAAGGACGTCGCCCGCTTCGCCGCAGAGCGCGGCGCGCGGCGGCTGACCGACGGGACGGCGCTCGCGGAGCGCCCGTACGGCGACGACGAGTGGCTCGAGAGCGAGATCCTCGCCGGCCGCGGCGACGCGGTGCTGGTCGAGCCGGCGGATCTCCGGGCGCGGATCGCCGCTCGGGCGAAGGTGCTCGCGAAGGAGTTCGGCGTCGAGCGGCTCCGCGCGCCCGCCTAGCTCCTCCCCGACTGCAATGTCCAGGCCTCGACGAGCGCGTCCTCGATCGCCTCGGCGTTCCCTCGCTCGAGGTCGGCGACGACCATCAGGTGCTTCGCGAAGCGGCGAGGGATCGTGAAGGTCTCGGGGAAGC
>DATKRA010000067.1:0-11687 GCA_035532455.1 Gaiellaceae bacterium
GTCGCTCGACGGCAACAGCTGCCTAGCGGCGAAGTCGAAAAGCGTCACGGTGCGCTAGTCGAGCGGCTCCGCGGGACCGGTCAGCCACGCGCGACCGCCGTCGAGGCGCACGCGTAGATCGCCGCCGGGAAAGTGGACGAGCACATCTCCTGACTCATGCGTTGCGGCTGCGACCGCGACAGCGCTCGTTCCGGATGCTGAAGTCTCGCCCACGCCGCGCTCCCAAACCCGCGCCGTCACCTCGCCCGGGCCATCGACGCGAGCCACCTGGACGTTCGTTCGTTCGGGGAAGCGCGCATGAGTTTCGAGGAGCGGCCCGAGCTCGCCGATCCGCTCCGGGTCGTCGAGCACGACGGCGTGCGGGTTGCCGACAGAAACGGGGATCAGCTCGACGCCGGCGACGACCTCCACGGGGAAGACCTCGACCGGCCTGAGCTCCGATTCGTACAGGCCGTCCGCGACGCGACGCACCTCGACGATCCTGTCGCCGACGCGAACGCGCGCGCTCGCCGAACCCGTCCGGCTCATCAGCCACGCAGCCGCGATGCGTGTGCCGTTGCCCGACATCTCCGCGTGCGATCCGTCCGGATTGAGGATCCCGACCGTGATCTCGTCGCCGTCGACGGCGACCACTTCGACGACGCCGTCGGTCCCCTCCGCGTCGGCTCGCGTCGCTCCCCCGTTATGGACGAGATAGAGGTTCCCGTGCGCGTGCCAGTTCGACGATCTCAGCGGCGGTCTCCTCCGGAGGACGGTCTGCAGCGACCATAACGACGCCTTCGAGGCTCCGCAGCCACTTGCGCTGATACGCGGCGTAGCGTTGTGTGCGCAGGATCAGCGACTCGATCGCCTCCGCGCGCGGCAACGTCGCGATCTCGTCGAGACCGATCATCTTGCGCGCGGTCGCTGACACGGCGCCGGAGAGTGCTTTGCGCACCTCTTCCTCGACGCCGAGCTCGAACATCCGCTGCGTGCGCGCCTCGATCCGCCCGTCGAGGACGTCCTTTGGGACGTCGAGCCCGATGACGAGGGTCGGATGCCTCCACGCGCCCGCGAACAGCCGCTCGTCGCGGGGGACGAGAGAAGCGCCCGAGTCGGAGAGCTCGAGCGCGCGTACGACGCGACGGCGGTCGTTCGGGTGGACACGCTCTGCCGCGGCCGGATCGAGCTCGCGGAGAGCGGCGTACGCAGCGGCGCCGCCGTCCTCGTCGTAGAGCCGCGACCACTTCTCACGTGCGCCCTCCCGCGGCGCGGGCGGTAGCGCGAGGTCGGCGAGCGCGGCCCGGAAGTAGAGACCGGTTCCTCCCGCGACGACCGGCGTCTTCCCGTCCGCGAGCGCTTCGTCGATCGCCGCGTGCGCAAGAGGCGCGTACTCCCCCACCGACGCCTCGTGGCTCAGGGGCCAGATTCCGACGAGTCGCTCAGGATGTGGCGAGCGGTTCGTGAGGATGGGCAGGCCGTCGTAGACCTGCATCGCGTCGGCGGAGACGACTTCCGCGGAAATCAGACGGGCGATCGCGGCTGCGATATCGGACTTGCCGCTCGCGGTCGGCCCGATCAGGCCGATCACGAGCTCAGCCACGGAGCCGCGCGCAGGCACGCGCAGGCACGCGCGAGGTCGTCGTCGGCCAAGCCGGTCGAGCGAAGGTACGCGGTCACGCTGCCGTAAGTCCGCGGCGTCGGCGACAGCCCGGAGAGCGGACGCGACATTCGCGCCGAAGTGCTCGAGACGTCCCGCGTCGCGGCCGCGTGATCGCGGACGTTGAGACAGCCGTCCCAGACGAGGTCTCTAGGCCGCAACGGTCGCGAGTTGTGCGCCGGCGAGCGTCGTCGACGTCGCACTCTCGATTTGCACGGCGACGAGTTGCCCCGGTGCGGCGTCGCCCGCGAAGTTGACCGTCGTGTTGCGGCGCGTGCGCCCGCGTAGAAGGTCGTGCTCGGTGCGGCTGTGGCCCTCGACGAGCACCTCCTCGACGGAGCCGACGCGCGCCGTGTTCCGCTCGGCGGCACAGCGCTGGACGACGTCGACGAGCCGCTCGATCCGCTCGCGCTTTACTTCGTCAGGAACCTGGTCGGGCATCGCCGCCGCCTCCGTCCCCGCGCGCGGCGAGTAGACGAACGTGAACGCGCCGTCGAAGCCGACTTCCTCGACGACTTCGAGGGTCTCGGCGAAGTCCGCGTCCGTCTCGCCCGGGAAGCCGACGATGACGTCCGTCGTCAGCGCGAGGCCGGGGATCGCGTCGCGCAACTCCGCGACGAGCCTGAGATAGCGATCGCGGGAGTACGTGCGCCGCATCGCCTTGAGGACGCGCGTCGAGCCCGACTGGAGCGGCAGGTGAGCGTGCTCACAGACGGCGGCGCATTCGGACATCGCCTCGATCACGTCGCGCCGGAAGTCCTTCGGGTGCGGGCTCGTGAAGCGGATCCGGTCGATTCCGTCGACCCTGTCGACTGCGCGCAGTAGCTCGGCGAACCCGGCGCCGACGTCTCGACCGTACGAGTTGACGTTCTGGCCGAGGAGCGTCACCTCACGGACGCCCTCGCTCGCAAGCTGCTCGATCTCGGCGAGGACCTCGCCCGGGCGGCGGGAGATCTCGCGCCCGCGCACGGCGGGGACGATGCAGTAGGAGCAGACGGAGTTGCAGCCCATCGAGACCTGCACCCATGCCTGGAACCGGCGCTCACGCCGCATCGGGAGACCCGCAGCGAACTCCCGCTCTCCGGCCGTGCCGAAGCTGCCACGCGCGACGCCCTCGCCGCCGGCGCCGAGCCAGTCCCGCAGATGGGAGATCGTTCCAGGCCCGAAGGCGACGTCGACATGCGGGTAGAGGTCGAAGATGCGCTCACGCTGCGCCTCGGCGTAGCAGCCGCCGACGGCGACGACCGTCTCCGGCCGCTCGCGCTTGCGCCTGGCGGCGTTCCCCATGTGCGCCGCGAAGCGCTGGTCGGGCTTCTCGCGGATCGTGCACGTGTTGAAGACGAGGACGTCGGCCTCGTCGGGATCCGCCGCCTCGCCGAGCCCGAGCTCCTCGAGGGCACCCTTGATCCGCTCGGAGTCGTGGGCGTTCATTTGACACCCGAACGTCGTCACGTGGTACCTGCGCATCGCGGGCAGGGTACCCGGGCGGCCAGGCGAGATGGATCGCGTCGCGGCTCAGGTGTCGCCGGCGAACGACGACGCGAGATCCTCGAGCGTGTCGCGCGAGAAGCCGCGGGCCGCGAGGCGGTGGAGTACCGCCGGCGTCCGTTCCTTTCCTTCCACAGCTCGCCGGGCCCGCTCCACCTCCGGCTCGAGATCTTCAATCGCGGCGGTGACCGTCTCGGAGTCGATGCGCCGCCTCCCGAGGTCCGACCGGATCGCGGTGTCGCCGTAGCCCCGCCGTGCCAGTTCCCTCGCTCGGGACTCCGCCACGCGCGTGTCGTCCAGCAGGCCAGCCGCCTCGAGCGAGCCGAGCGCCTCCGCGCGTGCCGCCTCGGAGACCCCGGCCGCGTCGAGCCGCGCCTCGAGCTCGCCGCGGGATCGGTCACGAGCGGCGAGAGCGCGCGTCGCCCGTGCGAGGGCCTGCGCCCGGCGCAGCTCGCGAGCGAGGAGGCGCGCCGACTGCCTGTCGAGCCGGCGCCCCACTCGGAGCTCTGCCCGAACGACGACCGCCGCCGGCAGAACGCGCCACGGCTCGCCGTCGAGCTCGACCTCGACCTTGCCGCGCTTGCGCTCGCGCAGGGACGTGATGGTTCGGGTCACGCCTCCACTTCGGCCGCGGCGAGCGCTTCCGCCGCCACCTCGGCCTTGCCGTTGCTCTTCGCGGTGGTCTCCTCCGTCGAGACCGGCAGAAGCCGGGCCGAGACGATCTGCTCTGGCCCAAGCTCGAGCTGGATCTGCTGGAGGATCTGCTGCGTCACGTCCGGATGCTCGCGGAGGAACGCTGTCGCATTCACCCGGCCCTGCCCGAGCCGCTCGTCGCCGAAGCTGAAGTACGAGCCCGACTTCGCGACGACCTTCCGCTCGATGCCCGTGTCGAGCACCGTGCCCTCCCACGAGATCCCGGAGCCGTAGATGATGTCGAACTCCGCCTGCTTGAACGGCGGCGCGACCTTGTTTTTCACGACCTTGACGCGGACGCGGTTGCCGTACGCCTCGGCGCCTTCCTTCAGCGTCTCGATGCGGCGGATGTCGAGGCGTACCGACGCATAGAACTTCAGAGCGCGACCGCCCGGCGTCGTCTCGGGACTGCCGAACATCACGCCGATCTTCTCCCGGAGCTGGTTCGTGAAGAGGCAGATTGTGTCGGTGCGGTTCAGCGTGCCGGCGAGCTTGCGGAGGGCCTGGCTCATGAGGCGCGCCTGGAGGCCAACGTGGCTGTCGCCCATCTCGCCCTCGATCTCCGCCTTGGGCGTCAGGGCCGCGACCGAGTCGATGGCGACGACGTCGAGCGCGCCGGACCGGATGAGCAGCTCGCAGATCTCGAGCGCCTGCTCGCCCGTATCGGGCTGCGAGACGAGGAGGTTGTCGATGTCCACGCCGATCCGCTTCGCGTACGCGGGATCCATCGCGTGCTCTGCGTCGATGAACGCGCAGATGCCACCGCGCCGCTGCGCCTCCGCGATCACGTGGTAGACGAGCGTCGTCTTGCCCGACGACTCCGGGCCGAAGACCTCGACGACGCGGCCGCGCGGCAGGCCGCCGATGCCGAGCGCAAGGTCGAGCGCAAGCGAGCCGGTCGAGACCGCGCCTACCGAGACGGCGGCGCGATCGTTCATCTTCATGACCGAGCCCTTGCCGAACTGGCGCTCGATCTGGCCGAGCGCGACGTCGAGTGCCTCGTGCTTGTCCACCTATTCGCCTCCTAGTGCTTAACCGATTTCAAGCCAAACGATCTCAACCCAGCCGCGCCGATCTCAACACTGCGTAGCGCGCCCCACCGGCGTGCAGTCGGGATACATAAGCAGCCGCGTCGGACGGAACGAATGTTCGACCCGGCGGCGGAGCAGGCCGCAGCCCCGGCGGTTGGCGCCACCGCGCAACCGTGAGGTGCGGGAGCCACGGGCGCCGGTCGCGCTCATACACGGCGAGATCTTCGAGCCGCGCCTGAACGTCGTTCGCGAGCGCCGTGGCGTGGCCATCGGCATCGTCGAGGACGAGCATCCCCACGCTGCGCGTCTCGCGATAGCGCACGGCCGTGAGCCGGATTTCCCGCGCAGTTGCCGCGGCCCCACGCAACGCCGCGACGATCGGGTCGAGCTCCTCCACAGGGCGATGTCCGAGAAAGGCGAGCGTGACGTGAAGGTGATCGCGCGGGAGGATCCGCACACCTCGCAGCTCGGAGCGTTGCCACTCCTCGATCTCGTCGAGAGCGTCGCCCGGGAGGCGAAGCGCGAGGAATAGTCGCAGCCGGTCATCGCCGCCCACGCTAGAGGCTGACGTCGTACGCCTCCGTCAAGAGTTCGTGCCGAGTTCCAGGAATTGCCGGAGGAGATGGAGCGCCGTGACGGTCGAGCGCGCCCGCACCTGCTCCCGCTCGCCCGGAACGTCGAGCGTGCGCGCCCGCGACCCGTCGGGCCCGCTCACGTGGATGTGGACGAGGCCGACCGGCTTCTCCGCCGTCCCGCCACCTGGGCCCGCGACGCCGGTCACCGCGACCGCAAGGTCGGCGCCGAGCCTGCGGCGCGCACCCTCCGCCATCGCCTCGGCGGCCTCCACAGACACCGCGCCATGGTCGGCGAGGATGCCTGCAGGAACGTCGAGCTCGGCGATCTTCACGGCATCGGCGTACGCGACGATTCCGCCGAGGAAGCTCTCGCTCGAGCCTGGCACGCGCGTCAGCCGGGAAGCGACGAGGCCGCCGGTGCACGACTCCGCCGTCGCGATCGTCAGTCCGCGCGCCCGCGCGAGGGAGAGGACGTGCTCCTCGACCGAGCGCTCGTCACGGGAGAAGACCCACTTCTCGAGACGCGCCGCGAGCTCGCCCTCGAGGACGTCGGCGCGCTCGTCGGCACCGGGCTCGACGACGAGATCGACGTGGATCTCGAACTCGCGCGCGCAGATCGTCACTTCGACCCCGCCGCCGTCTCCACCGGCCTCCTCGAGAGCCCGTGCGACTGCGGACTCGCTGACGCCGAAAAGGCGGAGGACGCGGCTGTCCGGCGGCGACGTCCGCGCGAGGAGCTCCCGCACCGGCTCGCTCGCGAGCGCGTTCGGCCAGAGGCGCTGCAGCTCGGGGGGCGGCCCGGGCAGGACGACGACGACGCAGCCGGTGGGAGCCCGGAACACGAGGCCGGGCGCGGTTCCTGCGAGGCCGATCGACATGGCCGGCGCCGGGCGCGTCGCCTGCTTCGTCACGCCCGCCGCGAAGTCGCCATAGGGACGGCGCAGTCGTTCGGCGACCGCCCGCGAGACGGCCCCGATCTGCGCCTCGAGCTCCTCGTCGACGACGAGCTCGAGCCCGGCCGCGCGCGCGAGCATCTCGACGGTGCGATCGTCGTGCGTCGGCCCGAGCCCGCCGGAGACGAAGCACGCGTCGGCCTCGAGGCCCTCGCGCAGCGCCGCTTCGAGGTCGGCGGGGCTGTCGCCGACGATCGTGATCCGCGCGGGCTCGAGGCCGTGGCGCAGCGCCTCGGCGGCGAGGAACGGGCCGTTCCGGTCCGTGCGCTCGCCACGGACGAGCTCGCTGCCGGTGACGACGACCGCTGCCCGAGGGCGCGCGGTCACCCGCCGAGGAGCGTCACGCCCGCCGGACGTGTGATGCGGATCCCCGCCTGCCTGCGGTAGGAGACGTAGAACCGCTTGCCGGAGAACGTTTCCACCCGCCCGGGCGTGAGCATGCCGCTGAAGAGGAGGTGGCCCGTTCTCGAGCCGCGCCGGACGACGACGAACGTCCCCCGCCCGACGCCGTGGAGGACGAGCACCGGAGGTTGCCGGTGACCCGTGTCGAGCGCCGGCACGTTGGTCGGCGCGTTGCCGTACCGCCATGCCACGAAGAACAGCGCGGTGGCCGCGACAATCCCAGCCAGTGCGAGCACCACCGCGCGGCGCTCGATCGTCCGCTCGCGACGCGGCCGGCGCGGCCGGCTCCGCGGCGCGGGCCCCGGCCCGTCGTCCCACTCGGCGTTGTGGAAGCGGGAGGCGTACTCCTCGACGTAGATCTCACCGTCGAGGCCGAGGTAGTCGGCGTAGGCGCGGAGAAATCCGCGCGCGTACGTGTCGGCCGGCAGCGCCTCGAAATCCTCCTCCTCGAGGGCGCGGATGTACTTCGCGCGGATCTTCGTCGCGAGCTCGGCCTCGGGGAGGCCGATTCCTTGCCGCTCCCGGGCGGCTCTGAGGCTGTAGCCGATCTCGAACACGAGCCCAGTCTAGTGGCGTTCTTTCCAGAGAAGGAACTCGTAGATCCCGACCGCGAGCGCCGACGAGAGCGTGAGGCAGATGCCGGTGACCGCGAACACGCGTGCGGCCATGAGACGGCGCGACCCGCCCGCCTGCTCGAGCGTTCGGCTGACGACGGCGCGCGCTCCCCGTTCGAACATGAGGGACGCGGCTGCGGCGACGGCGGCGACCGGGACCGCCCACGCGGCGTCGAGCAGCACCGCTCCCGCCATCTTCCGTGTCAGCTCGATTGCGACCGGGATGGCGACGACGGCGGCGAGGCCGCAGAGAACGGCGAGTGTCGCGCGATGGTTCGACCGCCGCGATTGCGTGTAGCTGTGAGTCCTGGCGGCCAACTAGCCGCTCATTGTAGGCGGACGGAGGACGGCGAACTGATCCGTGATCTCGAGCTCGGGATTGCGGAAGCGGTAGATCGCCGCCGGCCGGCCTCCCCCGCTCCCGTAGCGCCGCCGCTCGCCGGTGTCCTCGATGAGCTGCCGGCGCAGGAGGACGCGCTGAAGGTTCGTCGCGGTGACGTGATGGCCCAGTGCTGCGGCGTAGATGTCGCGGAGCTCGGCGAGCGTGAAGCTCGGCGGCGCGAGCGCGAAGCCGAGGTTCGTGTACGAGAGCTTCGCACGGAGGCGCTCGCGCGCCGTGAGGAGGATCGTTTCGTGGTCGTACGCGAGCTCCGGCAGGTCGTCGACCGGATGCCAGCGCGTGTCCGCCGGGACATGCGGGTCGACGCCGGCGGGCACGAGTCCGAGGTACGCGGTCGCGAGTTCCCTCACCGCGGGGTTCCGATCGGGCTCGCTCAGCGTCTCGAGCTGCTCGAGGTGCGAGAGATCCCTCACGTCGACCTTCTCGGCGAGATGGCGCCGCGCCGACTCCTCGAGCGTCTCGTCAGCGGACAGCGATCCGCCCGGCAAAGCCCACGAGCCTGCGTGCGGCTCCCTCGCCCGCTGCCAGAGCAGCGCCTGCAGTCGTGCTTCTCTCACCTGGAGCACAGCTGCAAGGACCGCGTGCGCGGTGGTTTTCGCCTGGGAGTCGGCAACCGTGTACACTCGCCGTAGAGGTTATCGCTCGTGAGGCAAAAACGCCACAAGATCGACATCGCAATTGTCGGAGCCGGGATCGCCGGTCTCTCCGCCGCCCTGGCAGCCGCTGAGGAAGGCGCGTCGGTGACGGTGCTGGCGAAGGCGTCCCACACCGCTTCGAACAGCTACGCCGCCCAGGGCGGAGTCGCCGCCGCGGTCGGCGAGGGCGACGACCCGAGTTTCCACGCCGCAGACACGCTCGCAGCCGGTCGTGGGATCTGCCGGACGAGCGCGGTCGAGCTCCTCACGAACGAGGCGCCCGGCCGGATCGAGTGGCTGCGCGAGCTCGGTGCCCGCTTCGACGACGGCCTCTCGCTCGAAGGTGGGCACTCGCGTCCGCGGGTCGTCCACGCCGGCGGCGCGGACACGGGACGGCACATCGCCGACGTTCTCACGAAGCGAGCGCGCGAGCATCCGCGCATCCGCATGGTCGAGGGCGAGCGCGTCACGTCGCTCTCGCGGCTGCGCGGCTCGGCGGTCGTCGTCGCGACAGGCGGTTATGCCGCGCTGTGGTCGCGGACGACGAACCCGGCCGGCGCGACCGGCGAGGGGCTTCTCCTCGCCCAGGCTGCCGGAGCGGCGCTCGCCGATCTCGAGCTCGTCCAGTTCCATCCCACTGCGCTCCGTGACGCCAACGGCCACGACGGCTACCTCCTCTCCGAGGCGTTGCGCGGCGCAGGGGCGACTCTCCTCGACGGCGACGGGGAGCGCTTCGTCGACGAGCTCGCGCCGCGGGACGTCGTCGCGCGCGCCATCGACGCCCGCGCCGGCGCGCGGCTCGACCTGCGCGAGATCGAGCGCGACCGCTACCCGACCTTGATGGCGACGCTCGAGCGCGCGGGATACGCACCCGCGCACGAGCCGATCCCGGTCTCCCCCGCCGCCCACTACGCGATCGGCGGCATCGTCACCGATCTCGACGGGAGGACGACCGTGCCGGGGCTCTACGCCGCGGGCGAGTGCGCCGCGACCGGCGTGCACGGCGCGAACCGGCTCGCGTCGAACTCACTGCTCGAATGCCTCGTCTTCGGCCGCCGCGCCGGATTGGCCGCCGTCGCCGGACCGGGCTTTGACAACGCTTGTGACAACTTGTCACTAAGTCAGGATGCGCCGGGAGAAGAGCTGTGGTGCGATGCGGGGCTGATCCGCAACGCGGCCGGGCTTCGGCGGCTGCTCGACGCGCCGCATCCGCTCGCGCGTCTCGTCGCCGCGTCCGCGCTTGCGCGCGAGGAGAGCCGCGGCGTCCACTTCCGCGACGACTTCCCTGTCGAGAGCGAGGCGCTCGCGGGGCACTTCGTCCTTCGGCCCGGCCGCGAGCCGGAGCTCGAGACATGGAGCTGACGCAAGAAGACATCGACCGCGTCGTCGGAGTGGCGCTCGCGGAGGACGTCGGCAGCGGGGACGCAACGACGCTCGCGCTCGTCCCCGGGGACGCGCGTTGCCGCGCGGAGCTACTCCTCGAGGAGCCCGGCGTCGTCTGCGGCATCCCGGTCGCCGCGGCCGTCTTCCGCGCTCTCGACCCGTCGGTGACGGTCGAGGCGAAGCTCGAGGAGGGAGCCGCCGTCTCCGACGTTCCCGCGGTCATCGCGGTCGTCGAAGGCCCGGCCCAGGCGATCCTCACCGGCGAACGCGTTGCGCTGAACCTCGTCGGCCGCCTGTGCGGGATCGCCGCGCTCACCCGCCGCTTCGCCGAGCTGACCGAAGGAACGTCCTCCCGGATCCTCGACACGCGGAAGACGACACCGGGCCTGCGGGCGCTCGAGAAGTACGCCGTCCGCTGCGGCGGCGGGACGAACCACCGCGCCGGCCTGTACGACGGCATCCTCATCAAGGAGAACCACATCCGCGTCGCCGGCGGCATCACGCAGGCACTCGCGTCGCTCCACGTGCACGGTCTCGGGCTGCCCGTCGAGATCGAGGCGGAGACGCTCGACCAGGTGCGCGAAGCCGTCGCCGCCGCCGCGCCGCGGATCCTGCTCGACAACATGAGCCCGGAGGAGGTGCGCGAAGCGGTGAGCGAGGTCGCCGGCCGCGCCGAGCTCGAAGCTTCCGGCGGCGTGTCGCTCGCCACCGTGCGCGCCTACGCCGAGACCGGCGTCGACTTCATCTCCGTCGGCGCCCTCACCCACTCCGCCCGCTCGCTCCACGTCTCACTGGAGGTCACGTGACCGTCGCCGCATTTACCGAATTGCACGAGGAAGTTCGCGCGCTCGCCCGCGAGAAGGACGCGGTCATCCTCTCCCACAACTACCAGCGCCCCGAGGTCCAGGACGTCGCGGACTACGTCGGCGACTCGCTCGGCCTTTCGCGTCAGGCCGCGGCGACCGACGCGTCCACCGTCGTCTTCTGCGGCGTGCACTTCATGGCGGAGACGGCGGCGATCCTCAGCCCCGAGAAGACGATCCTCCTCCCCGACCTCGGCGCGGGCTGCTCGCTCGCCGCCTCGATCGACGCCGACCAGCTACGTCAGTGGAAGGCGGAGCATCCCGGCGCGGTCGTCGTGTCGTATGTCAACACGACCGCAGAAGTGAAGGCGGAGAGCGACTATTGCTGCACGTCGGGCAATGCGAAGTCGGTGATCGAGGCGATTCCCGAAGACACGGAGATCCTCTTCCTCCCGGACATGTACCTCGGCCTCTGGCTCGAGAAGGTGACCGGCCGAAAGCTCGAGATCTGGATGGGCGAATGCCACGTCCACGCCGGCATTCGCCCTGCCGACATCGACCGCTGGACGAATGAGGCACCCGACGCCGAGCTGCTCGTCCATCCGGAGTGCGGCTGCGCGAGCCAGGCGATGGCGTTCGCGAACGACCGTACGCACATCCTCTCGACGGAGAAGATGATCGACTACGCAAAGCGCTCGCCGAAGCAGCGGTTCATCGTCGCGACCGAGACGGGGATCATCCACCGGCTCGAGAAGGAGGCGCCCGGGAAGACGTTCGAGCCGGTGCGCGCCGACGCCGAATGCCGCTACATGAAGGTGACGACGCTCAAGAAAGTCCGCGACTCGCTCCGCGACAACAAGCACGTCGTGACGGTTGAGCCCGAGCTCGCCGCGAAGGCGCGCGGCGCGATCGACCGCATGGTTGCGATCTCCTAGTGTCCTGAGTCGCTAGTTCGCAGGGGCCCGCGGGTTCGCGTCGAAGCGTCCTCCTTAACCGCGAGGATTGGGGAGATCATGGCGCAGCGTGCGGAGGTCGTGCTCGATGAGGTGGAGCGGGAGACGCTCGAGCGGT
>DATKRA010000068.1:0-10115 GCA_035532455.1 Gaiellaceae bacterium
CACGAGGGTGTCGAGGTCGGCGCGCACGGAGGCCTCCAAGGTCGACGGACATTGACACCGCCGACCTTCGACACCCTCAACTTCGGTCCCTGCTACCCGGCACCCACGGCAACAGCCGTGAATTACCGATCAACCATCTAGACGATTGATTCCAAACTGTCGCGGCGCCGGATGACGCCCCTGACACAGCGCGGGATCTCCACGCTCGCCCGCCGTCCGTAGCGCTGCTACGAACGACGGCCGATCGCGCAGCCCCGCTTGGTCAGTGACGCCCCCGACCGGCACGCCACTTTGGAATCAATCGTCTAGACGACTGCCGCCGGCGTCGGCGTGGCGGTGAGGCGTAGCGCGGTCTCGGGATCGAAGTAGTGGAATCGCGACGGGTCGACCGCGAGCCTCAGCGGCGCTCCCGGCCGGGCCGCCGTTCCGGGGTCGACGCGCGCGGTGAAGAGGGATCCGGCGACGGTCCCGAGCTCGTCGTCGCCTGCGGCTCCGCGGAGCTCGCCGACCTCGACCTGTGGCGCGTCGACGGCGAAGATCACGTGCGTGTCGGCGCCGAGCTCCTCGACGACCTCGACTACTACGTCGAGGCGTGGCAGGGACGAATCGGCGAAGGCAGCGTCCTCGAACGTCTCGGGCCGCATCCCGGCGACGACGCGCCCCTCCAACGGCACGGCGTCGGCAGGAAGCGGGATCGCGTGCCCGCCGAAGTGGAGAACGTCGCCGCGGACCTCTGCCTCGACGAGGTTCATCGCCGGCGAGCCAATGAACGCCGCGACGAAGAGGTTCGCGGGTTGCGAGTAGAGCACCTGGGGCGTGTCGACCTGTTGGATCCTCCCGTCGCGCATCACTGCGACGCGCTGGCCGAGCGTCATCGCCTCGATCTGGTCGTGCGTGACGTAGATCGTCGTCGTCGCGAGACGGGAGTGGAGCGCGCCGAGTTGCGCGCGCATGCTCACGCGAAGCTTCGCGTCGAGGTTCGAGAGCGGCTCGTCCATGAGGAATGCCTTCGGGTGCCGGACGATCGCGCGGCCCATCGCGACCCGCTGCCGCTGGCCGCCGGAAAGCGCAGCCGGGCGCCGGTCGAGGAGGCGCTCGAGGCCGAGGAGGTCCGCGACCGTTCTGACCCGTTCCTCGATCTCCGCCTTCGGCGTCTTCCGCACCTTGAGCCCGTAGCCGAGGTTCGCGCGCACCGACATGTGCGGGTAGAGCGCGTAGCTCTGGAAGACCATCGCAACGTCGCGGTCGCGCGGCGGCAGCTCGGTGACGTCGGCACCGTCGATCGTCACCGTGCCTTCCGTTGTCTCCTCGAGCCCGGCGACCATTCGCAGCAGCGTCGACTTGCCACAGCCCGACGGCCCGACGAGGACGAGGAACTCTCCGCTGCCGATGGTGAGCGAAACCCCGTCGACGGCCGTTACGCCGCCTGCGAAGACCTTGCTGACGTTGTCGAGGACGATCTCAGCCATCCGGGCGCTCAGGGAGTCTATACCGCATTCGTTCTCCGAACGCAATGGCATTGACCATTGACCCGAAGTGGCTCTATAGTCGAGGGAGCGCATGACTACCGTCGGAATCTCTCCGAAGATCACGAAGCAGGACGCGGTGCGGCAGCAAGTGCTCGAGCTGGTCGAACGTCTCGGCGTAGGAACGGCGATCCCCTCGGAGCGCCAGCTGAGCGTCGATCTCGGCGTCTCGCGGCTGACGCTTCGCGCCGCTCTCGACGACCTCGCGCGCGAGGGCTATCTCGTCCGCCGGCGCGGCAGCGGCACGTACGTGCAGCAGCGGAAGATCGCGCAGGAACTGACGATGACCTCGTTCAGCGAGGACATGCGGCGGCGCGGGATGGTGCCCGGCAGCCGTACCCTGTCCCTCAAGCGGGAGTTCGCCGGCGCGCGCCTCGGACGTTTCCTCAACGTGTCTCCGGGAGCCGAAATCGTCGTCGTCAAGCGGCTTCGGCTCGCCGACGGCGTCTCGATGGCGATCGAGACGCTTCACATCCCGGCCGAGGTCGTGCCCGGCGTTACGCCCGCGGATCTCGAGGGCTCGTTCTACGAGCTTCTGCGCGCCCGCTACGCGATCGAGATAGCCGCCGCGACGCAGACGATCGAGCCTACAGTGACGAACGAGGAGGAGTCTGCCGCGCTCGGTGTGCCGCTGCACTCGCCGGCGTTCCTCTTCGAGCGAACGAGCCGCGACGGGGCCGGCCGGACGCTCGAGTTCGTCCACTCGATCTATCGCGGCGACCGCTACCGGATCGTCTCCGAGCTCACGCCGTCGTAAGTCGACGTCGTCGCGCCGTTACCACCTCTTGACAAGAGTGGTCTAGTGTGGGACAGTCCCGCCGTGGCCAATTGGTATAGACCATTCGGCGCACCGCTGGGCGTTGGTACGTCCTCCGGCCACGGACGTCTTTCGCGCTCCGCTCCTGCGTCGACGGCACGAGGGAGATTGGGTATGAGATACCGGGTTATCGCGGCGGTCATCGCTGCGCTCGCACTCGGCGTCGTCGTCGCAACGACGGCCAGCGCCGGCACGAAGGCAACGCACACGCTCGTCGTCTGGCTCCAGGTAGACGCTCAGACCGGCTGGCCGTCTGTCGTCGCCAACGCCAACACGGCGTTCGAGAACGCCAATCCCGGCTGGACTGTCGACGTGCAGTACCAGTCCTGGGGCACACACCTCCAGAACTTCGACGCGACGATCGCCGGCAACGACGTGCCGGACGTCATCGAGATGGGCAACACCGAGATGACGAAGTACATGGCAGCCGGCGCCTTCGCGAACATCACCGCGAGCAAGTCGCAGTTCCAGAACTCGTCACACTGGCTCGCCGGTCTGACTAAGTCGTCCATGTTCAACGGCAAGCTCTACGGCGTTCCGTACTACGCCGGCTCGCGGCTCGTCACGTACCGGACCGACCAGTTCAAGAAGGCCGGGATCAGAAAGCCGCCGCGGAGCCTCGCGCAGTTCGAGAGCGACCTGACGAAGGTGAAGGCGAAGGAGAAGGGCATCAAGCACTACTCCCCGTTCTATATGGGAGGGACCGACTGGTACAGCGCCCTGAGCTTCGTCTACGACTACGGCGGGTCGATCGCTGTCCTGAAGCACGGCAAGTGGGTCGGACAGCTCGAGTCGAAGAGGTCGATCGCCGGGCTGACCGCGTACATGAAGTTCTTCCACTCCTACGCGCCGAAGTCGGCGGCGACGCTGAACGAGGCGAATCCGGCTCCGTACACCGTCTTCTCGCAGAACCGGACGGGCGCGATCTTCGGCCCGGGCTGGTTCAGCTGCTGCACCGGCACGAAGTACGCGAAGGTCACCGGCCAGTTCGTGATGCCGAGCCACATCGCCGGCAAGTCGATGCCGGGCTTCCTCGGCGGCTCCGATCTCGCCGTTCCGAAGCAGGGCACGCAGCAGGCTCAGGCCCGCGAGTGGATCGCCGACTTCACGAACACGGCGAACGAGAAGGCGCTCCAGGCTAAGGGCGACATTCCGAACGCGACGAACCTCCTCAACAACTCCGTCAACGACCGGGCCGCGAAGGCGAGCTGGTTCGTCCCGACGGCGAAGTACTGGGTCAACGTCGAGAACGGCAACATCCTCCGCGTCATGCTCGCGCAGATCCTCACGGGGAAGTACTCCGTGAAGCAGGCCGCGCAGAACGCGGACTCGAACATCGAGTACACCCTCAACCAGCCCTAACCCACTGAGCGGGAGGGCCCCCAGCATGGGAGCCGCCGCCGAGGCCGTCTCGACGAGGCCTCGGCGGCGCCCGCTCACCTGGAGACGGGCCCGTCGGGGCTCCGTCCCGTACCTACTGATCTTCCCCGTCATCGCCGTCATGGCGGCGATCCTCGCGTACCCGCTCTACCAGCTCGTTCGGCTCGCGTTCCAGCGGTACGGGCTGCCGGAGCTGATCTCGCACAAGGGCGTCTACGTCGGGTTCGCGAACTTCACGAGCGTCCTCCACGACGGGATCTTCTGGCACACGCTGCTCCGCACCGTCGCATTTACGGTCGCCAACGTCGGCCTGACGATCGTCCTCGGAACGCTGATGGCGCTGCTCCTCGTGCGCGTCTCCAAGTGGGTGCGGATCCTCATCACGATCGGGCTCGTGCTCGTCTGGTCGATGCCGCCAGTCGTCGCCGTTCAGGTGTGGAATTGGATGACCAACGTGCAGAACGGCGTCCTCAACTACATCCTCACGACGCTCCACTTCGGGAACTTCGACCAGCACAACTGGTTCGCGAGCCCGTTCTCACAGCTGGCCGTGGTCACGACGCTCGTCGTCTGGGGCGCGCTGCCGTTCGTCGCGATCACCGTCTACGCCGCGCTCTCGCAGGTGCCGCACGAGCTCGTCGAGGCGGCGCAGATCGACGGCGCGCGCGCGTGGCAGGTGTTCAAGGACGTGACGCTGCCCGTCATCCAGCCCGTGCTGCTGATCCTGACGAGCCTGTCGATCCTCTGGGACTTCGGCGTCTTCACGCAGGCATACCTCCTGATCGGGCAGCCGCAGATCCTGCCGTCGAACTACCTCATGTCGGTCTATCTCTGGGAAGAGGCGTACTTCAAGAACGACTACGGGCGCGGCGCGGCGATCTCGATCCTCATGCTTGCTTCGGTCGCGCTCCTCAGCCTCATGTACGTCCGCAGGATGCTCAGGATCGGCGAGGTGGACCGGTGAATCTCCGGTCGACGCGGAAGCTCGGCTGGAACGTCGTCGGCATCGCCGTCTTCGTCGTGATGGCGTTCCCCGTCTTCTGGATGATCTCGACGGCGCTCAAGTCGAACGACCAGATCAACAGCCTGTCGCCGACGTGGTTCCCGCTCCATCCGACGGTGTCGCACTTCAGCGACGCGATTCACAAGCAGTACTTCGTGTCGGATCTCGTCAACACCCTCATCGTCGTGCTCATCGCGGTGGGGATCGCGATGGTGCTCGCCTTTCTCGCGGCGGTGGCGCTTGCGAAGTACCGCTTCCGGGGCCGCAAGCTCTTCGTCCTCCTGATCATCGGCGTACAGATGATTCCGGGAATCGGCCTGATCATCCCGTTGTACGTGATGCTCGCGCACGTGCCGGTGCTCGGCCTCAACCTCGTCGGCCAGCTCTCCGGGGTGATCGTCGTCTACGTCAGCGCTGTCCTGCCGTTCTCGGTCTGGACGCTACGCGGCTTCCTCCTCGGCATCCCGAAGGAGCTCGAGGAGGCGGCGATGGTCGACGGCTCGACGCGTATCGGCGCGTTCATCCGGATCCTCCTGCCACTCGTCGCGCCGGGCCTCGTGGCGACCTCGGTCTTCGCGTTCATCACGAGCTGGAACGAGTTCATCTTCGCGAACCTCCTGCTGCAGCGGCAGGGGAACCAGACGATCACGGTCTGGCTCGCCTCGTTCACCGGCGGCAGTACGTTCGTCGACTGGGGCGGGCTGATGGCCGCGTCGACGCTCATCGCGATCCCCGTTGTGATCTTCTTCCTCATCGTCCAGCGCCGCATCGCCTTCGGACTCACGGTCGGCGCGGTGAAGGGGTGAAGTGGTTATGACCAGAGCGGGCAGCTCGTACTTCGGAGTCCGGATCGCGCGCCATGTGCGCCGCGACATGGCCGACCTCGCGGCGCGCGGGTACACCGGCGTGCTCCACACGTTCTCCGAGAACGACTTCGCGTACTACCGCGGGACGATGGCGGAGATCGTCGCCGCCTCGCATAGGGAGGGGCTGTACGTCCAGGCGAGCCCGTGGGGGCTTGGGCGGACCTTCGGCGGCGAGGCCGAGAGCCGGTGGGTCGCGTTCCACCCGGAGGAGTGCCAGGTGCTGGACGACGGACGGCGCGTGGCCGCGGCGTGTCTCAACAGCGCGGCCTATCGTGACTTCTGCAAGGAGTGGGCCGACTGGGCGCTCGAGTGCGGTGTCGATGCGGTGTTCTGGGACGAGCCTGCGTGGGTTGTCCCGATTCACGTCGGCGTCGACGACGCGTCGCGCTGGGCGTGTCGCTGCGACCGGTGCGCCGAGCGGTTCGGCGCGCCCGTCCCCGCCGAGCTGACCCCGGAAGTGCAGGCGTTCCGCGAGGCGTCGGTCGTCGACTTCCTCCGCGAGGTCGTCGCGCACGTCGCAGCGCGCGGCGGCGCGAACACGATCTGCCTCCTCCCGGCGACCGAGGGGAACCACGGCCTCTCGGACTGGAGCGATGTTGCCTCGCTGCCCGGCCTGACGACGTTCGCGACCGACCCGTACTGGAAGCACTGGAACGAGCCGGCCGGCCCGTTCGTGCGCCGCTTCGCGCGGCTGCTGCGCGAGACATGCGAGCGTCACGGCGTCGCCGCGCAGCTCTGGGTGCCGAGCTTCGGCCTCGTCGCAGACGAGATCCCCGAACTCGAGGCGGCGCTCGCAGGCGCGCGCGAGGAGGGGGTCGATGACCTCTGGACGTGGGGCTACGAGGCGTGCGGGAACATGACGCATCTCGCGACCCCCGACTCACCGCAGCTGTGGGAGGCCGTGAGCGCCGCGCTCACCGGGCGGCCTCGACTCGCCGTGACCGAGACGGCGAGGCCGGCGCTCGCCGATCTCGACACGCGCCCGACGCGCGAGATCGTCCGGCTCCTCAACGACGAGGACGCGACCGTTCCTGCGGCCGTCGCGGAGGCCGGCGACGCGCTCACCGTCGCGATTGACGCGATTGCCGAGCGCATGGCCCGCGGCGGGCGGCTGATCTACGTCGGCGCCGGCACGTCCGGCGCGCTTGCCGCGCTCGATGCTGCCGAATGCGGCCCGACCTTCGGCTCGCCTCCGGGCGAGGTCCTCGCCGTCGTCGCCGAGGACGACACGGGCGAGGACGATGGCGCTGCGGCGACGACTGCCCTACTCGAGGTGGCCCTCCTGCCCGAGGACTGCGTCGTCGCCGTCAGCGCGTCCGGCTCGACGCCGTTCGCGCTCGCGGGCATCGCGGCCGCGCGCGAGGTGGGAGCGCTCACCGTCGCGGTCACGTGCGTCCGTGGCAGCGCCGCCGGCGAGGCGGCCGAGCACGACGTCGCCGCAGTCGTCGGGTCGGAGGTGCTCGCCGGATCGACGCGCCTCAAAGCCGGCACGGCGCAAAAACTCCTGCTCAACACGATTTCCACGGTGACGATGATCCGGCTCGGTCGCACGTACGGCGGCTTGATGGTCGGCGTCGCGCCCGTCAACGCGAAGTTGCGCGAGCGATCGCGCCGGAATGTCGTGCTCGCGAGCGGAGCCGCCGAGGAGCGGGTCGACGAGGCGCTCGCCGCGGCGGGCGGCGATGCGCGCGTCGCGCTCGTCTCGCTGCTTGCGGGCGTCGATGCCGAAGCTGCGCGGGAGCGACTCGACGCTGCGGCCGGTTCCGTTCGGAAGGCGGTGGAGACCTCGTGAGGCTTGGTGTCGAAGCGGCCCTCGTCCGCGGCGAGCTCGTGCCGGGCGACGTCGAGGTCGAGGACGGCCGGATCGAGGCGGTCGGCCTCGCGAGCACGACGCGCGGAAGGGTCGCGATTCCCGGTTTCGTCGATCTCCAGGTGAACGGCTACGGCGGAGTCGACTTCCTCTCCGCCTCCGAGGAGGACTACTCCCGCGCGGGCGAGGCGCTGCTGCTCGCAGGGGTAACCGCGTACCAGCCGACGTTCATCACGTCGCCGGAGCCGGCGACGATCGAGGCGCTGAGGACGATGCCGGCGGCCGCGTCGGGGCCCCGCGTGCTCGGCGCGCACGTCGAGGGCCCCTTCCTCTCGCCGGAGCGCCCGGGCACACACCCGCTCGAGCACCTCCGCGCTCCGGACGTCGAGCTCCTCGACCGCCTGCTCGACGCCGGGCACGTGACGCAGATGACCCTCGCGCCCGAGTTGCCCGGCGCAGACGCCCTCATCGAACGGCTACGCGAGCGCGGTGTCGTCGTCTCGGCCGGACACACGAATGCGACCGCCGCGGAGGCCGAGCACGCCTTCGACCTCGGCGTCGGCGCGATCACCCACGTCTTCAACGCGATGCGTCCGTTCCGCTCGCGCGATCCGGGCATTGCGGGCGTCGCTCTCACCCGGCCGGACGTCGTGATCACGATGGTCGTCGATGGGCACCACCTCGCGGACGAGACGGTGCGCCTCGTCTGGGCGTGCGCCGCCGGGCGCATCGCGCTCGTCACCGACGCCATCGCCGCCGCGGGAACGTCCTTCGACGGCACGGTCCAGCTCGGCGAGGTCGCCGTCGAGGTCGGGGCCGGCGCTGCGCCGATGCGGCAGGACGGCACGCTCGCCGGCACCGTCCTGACGATGATCGACGCGGTGCGCAATCTCCACGCGTTGGGCGTCCCGTTGGAGGAGGCGGTCGGGGCGGCGACCGAGGTGCCCGCGCGCCTGCTCGGACGCTCGGACGTCGGCGTCCTCGAGCCGGGAGCGCCCGCCGACGTCGTCATCCTCGACGACCGGCTCGAGATCCAGTCCGTTCTCTGCGAGGGTCGAAGCGATGTCGTGGCTCGAGACTGAGCTGCGGGCGCAGCCGGAGGCACTCGCGCGTCTCCTCGACGCGCAGGGAGACGCCGCGCGCGAGGCCGCGAAGCTCTTCCGCGGGCGCGACATCCGCTACGTGCTCATCGCCTCGCGGGGCAGTTCGTCGAACGCCGCGCGCTACGCGCAGTACGTCCTCGGGCGTGCGCATCGCGTGCCGGTCATGTTCGCGACTCCCTCGCTCTACACGATCTACGGCCAGCCGCCACGCCTCGACGGCGCGCTCGTGATCGGGATCTCGCAGTCGGGCGCCTCCCCCGACGTCGTGGCCGTACTCACCGAAGCCCGCGGGCAGGGACGGCCGACGCTCGCCCTGACGAATGCGCCCGACTCACCGCTCGCGCAGGCCGCAGAGGTCGTGCTGCCGCTCGAAGCGGGCGAGGAGCATGCAGTCGCGGCAACGAAGACGTACACGAACTCGCTCGGAGCGGTTGCTCTCCTCTTCTCGGAGATCGGCCCGGACGCCGTTGCGCGAGAGGAGCTCGCACGCATGCCCGACGCGCTGGCTGCACAGATCGAGCTCTCGCTCGGCGATCCCGTTGCGCTCGAGGAATATCGCGACGCCGTCGGTCTCACCGTTGTTGCGCGTGGCGTCAACTACGGCACGGCGTTCGAGATCGCGCTCAAGATCCGCGAGCTCTCCGGCCTGATGACGGAGGCGTACTCGCCGGCGGACCTGATGCATGGCCCGATCGCCGCGATCCAGCCCGGCTGGCCCGTCATCGTCGTCGCGCCGAACGGCCCTGCGCGGCCGACCATCGAGGAAGTGATCCCGCCGCTGCGCGCGCGCGGTGTCCGCCTCATCGCTGTGTCGGACGTTCGCGCCGTCCTCCGCCGTGCCCAGACGCGGCTGCCGCTCGTGCCGGGCGTGCCGGAATGGCTCAGCCCGCTCACCGCGGTCGTGCCGGGGCAGGCGATGGCGCTTCGCCTTACGCTCCTCCGGGAGCTCGATCTCGACAAGCCGCGCGGGCTCCGCAAGATCACCCTCACCACGTAGAGCGGCCGAGCGCGCAAACGAACAGGGCGGCCGCCTGAGCGACCGCCCTGCCATCAGCCCCCTCGTAGGGAAGAGCGCTAGTGCTTGGGCTTCGGGGTGCCCTGGTCGACGATCTGCCTCGCGGACGACGCCTGCAGGGTCGCAGCGAGAGCGGCAGGAGCGATCTTCTTGGCCGCGCGGACCTTGATGATCCCGTGGTCGCCGTTCGTGATCGTCGTCAGGTGGTGCCTGAGCGAGATCTTCGTCTTCGCGTCGATCGGGAAGACGAGCGTCTGACCCTTCAGCGACTTCGCGTGCGGCATTGCCCGCTTGACGACGATCGTGATCGAGCCGTTCGCCGGCGTCACCGAGTCGTACGGAATGTAGTTCGAGAGTGTCCCCTTGATGACATACGTCACCTGCGGCACGGGCTTGTTCGGGTGCGGCGGCTTTGCGAGCGCCACACTCGTCGGGATCACAAGTGCCGCAAAAACGAGGATGAGTACCTTCTTCATGAGTTCTGTTTCCCTTCGTTGCCCGGTCCTGGGTGTCGGGATGAGTCTCCGTCGCGCGTGTAAACCGGAGCTACGGGTGGGTGTAAACGCGGTGTAAAACGGCGATGTGTAACTAGACA
>DATKRA010000069.1:0-4216 GCA_035532455.1 Gaiellaceae bacterium
ACGAGGCGCATGAGGTCGAGTGCCCGCACTGCCACAAGACCTTCGAGGCGGAACCGATCGAAGGCGGCGACGCCGCGCGCTACCACGGCTTCAAGTGCCCGCACTGCAAGCTCTTCGTCCCGCTCGCGCGCGCGACGAAGAGCTAAGACACAGCGTCCCGGAGTGCCTGCGCCTCCGGGAGGTGCTCGAGCTTCTTCAGCGTGTTGTTCTCGATCTGCCGGATCCGCTCGCGCGTCACGCCGAAGGCGCGACCGACCTCTTCGAGCGTGCGCGGCTCGCCGCCGAGCAGCCCGTAGCGGAGCTCGATCACCTGGCGCTCGCGCCTCGGGAGCGCGTTGAGCGCGTTCTCGACGTCCTCGCGGCGAAGCATGAGCTGCGCCGTGTCGAACGGCGACTCGGCGGAGTCGTCCTGCACGAAATCGCCGAGCGAGGAGTCTTCCTCCTCGCCGATCGGCTTCTCGAGCGAGACGGGGAGCTGCGACATCCGCAGGATCTCGCGCACCTCGTCGGTCGTCATCTCGAGCTCCTCGGCGATCTCCTCGGGGTTCGGCTCGCGGCCGAGGCGCTGTACGAGCTGGCGCTCGATGTGCACGACCTTGTTGAGCTTCTCGACCATGTGGACGGGAATCCGGATCGTCCGCGCCTTGTCGGCGATCGCGCGCGTCACGGCCTGGCGGATCCACCACGTCGCATACGTCGAGAACTTGTAGCCCTTGCGGTAGTCGAACTTCTCCACCGCGCGGATCAGGCCGAGCGAGCCCTCCTGGATCAGGTCGAGGAAGGAAAGGCCGCGGCCGAGATACCCCTTGGCGATCGAGACGACGAGGCGGAGGTTCGCCTCGGTCATCGCCGTCTTCGCGGACATGTCCCCGCGCTCGATCCGCTTCGCGAGCGTCACCTCCTGGTCTGCGGTGAGGAGCGGCACCTTGCCGATCTCGCGGAGGTAGAGGCGAAGCGAGTCGAGCGACGGCTCGACTGTCAGGTCGAGCTTTGGAACCGCGGGGATCTTCTCCTCTTCCGCCTGCGGCTCCTGGTGGGGAGCGATCTTGTGCTGCTCGCCCTCGACGAGGTCGATGTTCTGCTCGGTCAGGACGGTGTAGAAGTCCTCGACCTGCTCCTTCGTGAGCTCGACGTCCTCGAGACCGTTCGCGATCTCGTCATAGCTGAGAAAGCCCTTTTCCTTGCCCTCGGCGACGAGCTTCTGCAGCTCCTCGACCTCGGGTAGCGAGACCTCGACGGTGAGCACTCCTCCGAACCTCCCCGGCCTTGTGGTTGACCTACCGCCCCCGAGGCCGACGGCTGTCGCCGGCACTCCGGTACCTCCCTCAATCGCGCTGCGGATGTTAGTTACGCGTCACCGATTCGTAAAGAAGTCATGAAGGAGTTTCGGACGACGCGTCCAAGACGCAATGTTCGGCCGTTGGCCGAAGCACCGGTACGGTGGCTGCCATGGCCGACCCGGGCGGGGTGAAATTGACCGTTGTCACCGACCGCATGGCAGCCGAGATCCTCTGCGGGATGCTGCGGACGAACGGCATCAAGTGCGGCTATGCGCTCACCGATAGGGCTGCCGCGACCGCGATGGGCATGGGCGGCACGTCGAACGTCGGCCCCGTCGAAGTCTTCGTCGAAGAGGATCAGCTCGACGTCGCGCGGCGGCTCCTGCCGCCGGACTAGAGGCTTGATGTGAAGTAGGAGCAGCGGCCGGATGCCGTCCCAGACACGGCGCGAGGCCGTCTCGCCGACCTTGCCCAGGCCACCAGCCTGGGCTGCGACCGCCGAGCCACCCTCGCTTGGTCTGAAACGGCCCCGAGCGGGCTCGATTTCACATCAACCCTCTAGCTCGCCGGCCGAACAGTGATCGCGCCGACGCGCTCGTCGCGGCTGTTCCGGAGCGGCACCTCGACAAGGCTCTCGACCGGCACGCCGAGGGGGCCGAGGAACGCGGCGAGCGCCGGCGCATGCGGGCGCGATGCTCCGTCCTCCGACTTGATCGCGACGCCGAGGCCGTCGGGGCCGGCCGCGCAGAAGAGCCCTTCCGCGCCGCCCTTCGCGAGCCAGCCGGGCGCGGCGCGCATGAGGAGGAAGTCGACGCCGTCCGGGCCGCCGATGAGGTCCGGCCGCGCGCGCATCGCCCCTGCGATCCGGTCGCCGCCGGGCAGCGACTCGAGGCGCGAGTACGCGTGCGCCATCCGCCAGAGCGGGAGCGCGAACGTCACGACGCCGCAGCCGTCGCTCGCGGCGTCCTCGGGCTCCACCTCGGCGGCTTCCGCGTGCGCCGCGTGACACCCGCGCTGGACGGGATGCTCCGGCTGGTGGTAGCCGCGCTTCTCCCACCCCTGCGTGTCACACAGCGCGAGCATCCCCGCGTGCTTGCCCGAGCAGTTGTGGTGGATCTTCTGCGGCGGGCGGCCTTCCTGGAGCCCGAGCTCGAGGTCGTCCTCCGTCGCCCCGGCATGCGCGAGCAGCTTGCGCGCGGCCTCGACCTGGTCGGCCGTGTCGTGATGGGACGCGCACGCGATCGCGATCTCGTCCTCCGCGAGGTCGTCGCGGGCGCGGACGAGCGGCAGCGCCTGAAACGGCTTCGAGGAGGAGCGCATGAACCAGACGAGCCGCGGGTCGCCGGCGCTCGCGACGATCTCCCCGCTGCGCACCGCGACCGCATGGACGCGGTGCCGCGCCTCGACGACTCCGTTCCGGCGCACCTCAACGACGATCGGCTCCGCCACTCCGGGAATGTACGCGGCACCACCGAAGGCCGGTGGCAGCCACCGCGACGAAACCGTCACGGACCTTCCACGGACACGTCGCGGATCTGACGGCAGAGTCCGGTCAATGGCCCATCAACTGCGTGACACGCGAGCCGGCATGTTCCACGTCTGGACACATTGCGTCTGGGCGGCTCCGGCGCTCTACCGCGACGAGGTAGACCAGATGTCGTTCCTCCGTCGGCTCGCCCACGTCACCGCTGGGCACGGCTGGCGCTGCATGGGCTACTGCCTGATGCGCACGCACTACCACCTCATCATCGAAGTCGGCGACGGGCGTCTTCCCGCCGCGATGCAGGCGCTCAACCACGGCTACGCATGGGACTTCAACCGTCGTCACGGCATGCGCGGCCACGTGCAGTCGCGGCGATACGGCTCCCGCAGGCTCGACGACCGACAAAGCCTGCTGGTGGGATACGCGTACGGGATGAACAACCCGGTCGAGGCTGGACTTTGCGAGAAGGCAAGCAGCTGGCCGTTGAGCAGCTTCCGCGGGACGCTCGGCCTGACAGAGCCGGCGTCCTTTGTCGACGACGGCCCCGTGCTCGCGTGCTTCGATCGGGAGATCGACCCGCGAGCGGCTCTGCGGCGGTGGGTGGAGAACTCTTGACGAAGACGTGAAGGTGGCTGCCACCGGCCTGGGTACCGTTCGACGCATGCCCGAGCTGCCGGAGATGGAGGCGTGGCGCCGCCAGCTCGACGAGCCTGTCGCCGCCTTCCCGATCGCGAAGGCGGGCCCCGCGCACATCGCGACGCTGAAGACGTTCGACCCGCCGCCGGCCGCGCTCGAGGGACGCCGGCTTCGCGGCGCCGAGCGGCGCGGCAAGCGGCTCCTCTTCCCCACCGACGACGGCGAGCTCGTCCTGCTCGTGCACCTCATGACCGCGGGGCGGCTCAAGTACATCGCACCAGGCGGAAAGAGCCCGACGAAGCCGGCGTTCGCGCTCGAGTTCGCGGGCGGCGCGAAGCTCGTGCTCACGGAGAACGCGAAGAAGAAGCGCGCCGGCGTCTGGCTCCTCACCCCGGAGAGCGCCGAAGCCGAGCTCGCGCACCTCGGCCCGGAGGCCGACGAGCTCGACGCGGCCAAGCTCGGCATGATCCTTCAATCAGACTCCCGCCGCCTGCACGCGTTCCTCCGCGACCAGCGCCTCATCGCCGGCATCGGCCGCGCGTGGGCGAACGAGATCCTCCACACGGCAAAGCTCTCGCCGTATGCGCTCTCAGGCGACCTCGACGGGGAGGAGGTCGAACGCCTCGCCGAAGCGATCCACTCGGAGCTCGAGCGCGGCCTCGCACTCCGCGAGGCGGGCGCGTCCGACGAGAAGACGTACCGCGTCCATCGCAAGCTCGGCGAGCCGTGCCACGTCTGCGGCACGCCGCTCGCGCAGGTCGACTTCGAGGAGCACACGATCTTCTATTGCCCGACATGCCAGACCGGCGGCCGCACG
>DATKRA010000070.1:0-5192 GCA_035532455.1 Gaiellaceae bacterium
GGCATCGAGCCGGCCCGCCGAGCGACCGAGCCTTTGTGGATCCACGACCGTCGTCTGCTCGACGAGTACCCGCGTCTCCTCACCGCCGACTGTGACTCTCGGCCGAAAACTTGCCGCGCGGGCGCTCGCGGATGTTGGGGCGACGAGCGTCGTGCTCAGGCCGAGGAACTCGTCCGCCTGGACGACGACGACGAACCGGGCGCCGCGCTGTTCGTGCCCGCGCGCCGCCCGCGGAGAAGGGAGCCGGAAGACCTCGCCGCGGACCATCAGTCGGGCGACCCCGGCGCGAGCTCGGCGAGTTGTTCGCGGATCACCCGCATCGTTGCGCGGTCTTCCTCGTCCGCCGCGAGCAGGCGCACCTCATCCCGAATCGACGAGCGGAGCCGGCGCCGGGCGGCCGCTTCGCGCAACGCAAGCCGCACGGCCTCGGAGTCGCTCAGCTCGCCGTGGCGGACGATCTCGAGCGCCGCTGCCGACGCGTCGTCGAGACGGACGTGCAGAGAGCGAGCCATCGAGGAACCGTAGTACGAATTGTGCTACAGAACTGTTGGGCGGTCGTCTCGGTACTCTCACCGCGATGCGCCTGAGGCTCGCCGCCATTCCGGGAGTCGTCCTCGTCGCGGTCGCGGCCGCGATGTGGGGTACCGATCCGATCATCCGCAAGACGATGAGCTTCTCGACGAGCGCGACGACGATCGTCTTCGGCGAGCACGTGATCCTCGTGGCGCTGACGCTGCCGCTCCTCCTCCCCGCGCTGCGCGCCGTGTTCCGCGCCGGATGGCGATGTGTCGCCGCCGCCGTCGTCGTCGGGGCGGGCGCTTCGGCGGTCGCGACGATCCTCTTCACGGACGCGCTGATCGGCCACTCCGACTTCATCACGCCGGTCGTGATCCAGAAGGTGCAGCCGCTCGTCGCGGTCGGCGGCGCGGCGCTTTTCCTCGGCGAGCGCCCGCGGCCGCGCTTTGCCTGGTTCTTCGTCCCCGCGCTCGCCGGCTTCTGGCTCGTCAACCAGGCGCACCCGCTCGCCCCGTCTGCGAAGGGCGTCGTCGTGATCGCGGAGGCGACCGGCGCCGCCATTCTCTGGGCGATGGGGACCGTGCTGGGCCGCTACCTGACACGCGAGATCGAGTTCCAGGACGTCGTCGCGCTTCGGTTCTTCTTCGGGCTCATCGCGAGCGCGATCGCGCTCGGCGTCATGAACCAGCCCGCCTATTCGAACGGCCACGACAGCCTCCTCATCCTCTACCTCGCGCTCGCCACCGGCCTCGTCGCGCTGACGCTCTACTACTACGGCCTGCGACGGACGCCCGCCGTGCTCGCCTCGCTCGCGGAGCTCACGTACCCCGCGGTCGCCGTGATCGCCGGCATCTACGCGTACAGCCAGCACCTGAGGTGGAGCCAGTGGCTCGGCGTCGCGATCATCCTCCTCACGGTCACGCTCCTGCCGGTGCAGCGGCGGCGGAGCGTCGTGACCGAGCTCGTGCCCGAGCCGGTGCCCGCGCCCGCGCCCGCCTGAGAGAATCGCGCGGATGAACGCCTTCGAGGGCTCGCTCGTCCAGAACGCGATCTACATCGCCGGAGAGGCGGAGTGGCCGGTCGGGCCGGAGGACTGGGAGACGGCCGCGCAGGAGGCGCTCGACCCGGGAGCGTTCGGCTACATCGCCGGCGGCGCCGGAGGCGAGGCGACGATGCGCGCCAATCTCGAGGCGCTCGAGCGGCGACGGCTGCGGCCCCGCATGCTCGGTGGCAACACGGTGCGCGACCTCTCGGTCGAGGTGCTCGGAACGCGCTCGGCGGCGCCGTTCTGGCTCGGGCCCGTCGGCGTCCTCTCGATCGCGCACTCCGAGAAGGAGGTCGGTGCGGCGCGCGGCGCTGCCGCCCTCGGCGTCCCGTTCGTCCTCTCGAGCGCGGCGTCGTCCTCGATCGAGGAGGTGGCGGAGGCGATGGGAGACGCGCCGCGCTGGTTCCAGCTCTACTGGATCAACGACCGCGAGGTCGCCGCGAGCTTCGTCCGACGCGCCGAGGCGGCCGGCTACGGCGCGATCGTCGTCACGCTCGACACTCCCGTTCTCGCGTGGCGGCCGCGCGACCTGAGACAGGCGTACCTCCCGTTCATTCGGGGCGAAGGCTGCGCCCAGTTCTTCACCGACCCGGTCTTCTGCGCGAAGCTCGACAAGCCGCCGGACGAGGACCTGCTCACCGCCGCGGCGATGATGCTCGCGACCTTCCCGAACCTCGGGCTGACGTGGGACGACCTCGACTGGATGCGCGAGCAGACGTCTCTGCCGCTCCTCGTCAAGGGCGTGCTGCGCGGGGACGACGCGCTGCTCGCGCGCGAGCACGGCGTCGACGGAATCATCGTCTCCAATCACGGTGGCCGGCAGGTCGACGGCGCGGTCGCGGCGCTCGATGCGCTTGTCGAGGTGCGCGAAGCCGTCGGACCGGACTATCCGCTGCTCGTCGACGGTGGGATTCGCCGCGGCGCCGACGTGATCAAGGCGCTCGCGCTCGGCGCGAACGCGGTGCTCCTCGGCCGGCTCTACGCCTACGGCCTCGCGGTCGGCGGAGCGGCCGGCGTCGAAGCGGTGTGCCGCCAGCTGCTCGCGGAGGTCGACCTGACCCTCGCGCTCTGCGGGGGCAAGTCGGTACGAGAGCTCGACGCTACGCTCCTCGCGTGAAGCTCCTCCTTACCTCGGCGGGGATCAAGAACGAGAGCATCCGCGACGCGATGCTCGACCTCCTCGGCAAGCCGATCGAGGAGTGCGATGCGCTCGCGATCCCGACGGCGTCGTACGGGCATTACAGCTTCGCCGGCGCGTGGCGATTCATCAACGGCATCTCCCCCACACCAATGGTCGAGCTCGGCTGGAAGTCGCTCGGAACGCTCGAGGTTGCCGCGCTGGCCAGCCTCGACCAGGCCGTCTGGCTTCCGCAGGTTCAGGAGGCGGACGTGCTCCTCGCGAACGGCGGCGACGCGCTGTACCTCGCCCACCACATGCGGCAGTCGGGCCTCGCCGACCTGCTCCCGTCGCTGAATCCGGTCTGGGTCGGGCTGAGCGCCGGCAGCATGGTCATGACTCCGCGGATCGGCGAGGACTTCAAGCAGTGGGATCCGCCCGAGGGCGGCGACAAGGCGCTCGGCGTGGTCGACTTCTCCATCTGCCCGCATCTCGCCCCGGACGGAATGCCGGGTAACTCGATGGCCGAGGCGGAAGCGTGGGCGGCCGGGATGGACGTACCGTGCTACGCCGTCGACGACGCGACCGCGTTTGTCTGGGTCGACGGCGAGATGGAGATCGTCTCCGAAGGCACCTGGAAGCTTTTGAACTCGTAGTCAAGTAGGCTCGCGCGCGTGGACCTGCGGGACACCCCCGAGCAAGCGCAGTTCCGCGCCGAGGTGCGCGGCTGGATCGACGCGAACCTCCCGGAGGACAAGCGCGGGAGCCGCGGCGGCGCGCAGCGCTTCGACGACCCGTTCATGCGCGAGTGGAGCCGGCTCCTCTACGCCGCGGGCTACGCCGGGCTGACGTGGCCGCAGGAGTACGGCGGCGCCGGCTCGCCGTACAGCCACCAGGCGATCCTGTACGAAGAGCTCGCCGCGGCGCAGGCTCCGCCCCACATCGGCGTGATCGGCCTCGGCATGGCCGGGCCGACGATCATGGCGCACGGGACCGACGAGCAGAAGGCGCGCTACCTCCAGCCGCTTCTCGCCGCCGAGGAGATTTGGTGCCAGGGCTTCTCCGAGCCCGACGCGGGCTCCGACCTCGCGGCCGCGCGCACGCGCGCCGAGCGGCGCGGCGATACCTACGTCGTGAACGGCCAGAAGGTCTGGTCGTCGTTCGCGCACATCGCCGACTTCTGCATCCTCCTCACGCAGAGCGACCCCGACGGGCCGCGCTACCGGAACCTCACGTACCTCATCGTCGACATGCACGCTCCGGGCGTCGAGGTGCGGCCGCTCCGCCAGATCACCGGCGAGGCGGAGTTCAACGAGATCTTCTTCACCGACGTGGAGGTGCCCGTCGCGAACCGCCTCGACGACGAAGGGAACGGCTGGGCCGTCGCAATGACAACCCTCCTCCACGAGCGCGGCACGCTCGGCTTTGCGCTCACGGCGCTGTTCGACGGCCTCGTCGGGCGGCTGCTCGAGGAGGCCCGCGAGCGCGGGCCCGGCGAGCTCGTGCGCGAGGCGATCGCGCGGGAATGGATCGAGCTGCAGGCGCTGCGGTACACGAACTACCGCGCGCTCGGGACGCTCGAACGCACCGGCATCCCCGGGCCGGAGGGTTCCGGCGTGAAGCTCCGCTGGTCGGAGGCGAACCAGCGCCTGACGAAGCTCGCGCGCGAGCTGCGCGGGCCGGAAGGGATCCTCGACGACGGCTGGTGGAACCACCAGCAGCTGCGCTCGCGCGGCAACACGATCGAGGCGGGCACGTCGGAAGTCCTCCGCAACATCGTCGCCGAGCGGGTGCTCGGGCTCCCGAAGGGCCGCTGATGGACTTCACGATCACCGAGGAGCAGCAGGAGCTGAAGACGGCCGCGCGCGCGTGGCTCGCGGAGAAGTTCCCGCTCGACCGCGACTGGGACGCACAAGACGACCGCTGGGCGGAGCTCGAGGAGCTCGGCTGGACGGACGTCGCCGAGGCGGGACTCGGGTTCGTCGAGGAGGCCCTGCTCCTCGAGGAGCTCGGCTACGCGCTCTATCCCGGCCCGTTCCTCGCGCACGTCACCGGCTTGACGACGATCGGCGGCGACATCGCAACCGTCGACGCGACGCGCCCGCTCACGAGCATGGAGGCACCGGAGGAGACGCCGCGCCTGCGCGCCGCGATGGCCGCCGAGGCGGTCGGCATCGCGCAGCGCGCGCTCGACCTCGGCGTCGAGCACGCGAAGACGCGCGAGCAGTTCGGCAAGCCGATCGGCACGTACCAGGCCGTCTCCCACCCGCTCGCGCAGACGTACACCGACGTCGAGCTCGCCCGCTCGCTCGCGTACTGGGCCGCATGGTGCGTGGCCGAGAACGACGACCGCGCCCCGCTCGCCGCCGCCGCCGCTAAGGCGTTCGCGACAGAGGCGGCCGTCGTCGCGTGCGAGCGCTCGATCCAGGTCCACGGCGGCACGGGCTTCACGTGGGAGCACCCGCTCCATCGCTTCTACAAGCGCGCCATCTGGCTCGAGGGCTTCGGCACGCG
>DATKRA010000071.1:0-12915 GCA_035532455.1 Gaiellaceae bacterium
CGCCCGCACCCCCGCCGGACTGCTCGCCCGCGTCACCGCCCGCATCCTCGCCCTCTGCGCCGCCATCAACCTCAACCAACGCCTCGGCCTGCCCAGCCGCGAACTCGCCGCGTACGCCGATTAACCGATCAACCATCTAGCCGCCGGTACGCAGTGCCGGGTACTCTGGGCGCGTGCTCCAGATCCTCGCAGTCATCCAGGTGCTGATCGTGATCGGGCTGATCTCGCTCATCCTCATGCACTCGGGCCGCGATGCCGGCATGGGTGGGCTCGGCTTCACGCCCGCCTCGCAGGGCGGCACCCACATCGTCGAGCGGAACCTCACGCGCCTCACGGTCGTCGTCGCCCTGCTGTTCTTCGGGAACAGCATCGCGCTGTTCCACTACCTGTAGGGCGCGGCTACACTGCCTCCGCTCTCGCGCTGGTGGCGGAATTGGTAGACGCGCTAGGTTGAGGGCCTAGTGGCCGCTTTAGGCCGTGGAGGTTCAAGTCCTCTCCAGCGCATTCTCTCCAGGCCGCCTGCGGGCGGCCTGTTTCGTTGGGTTTGACGCCGTCCGAAGGAGTCCGTACGCTGCTGGCGAACACTTGTTCGTCCTTGCCCGCGACCCCGGAGCGTGAGATGCAGACCAGCACGGAACTGACCGCCCGTCAGCGCGAGATCTGGAGCTTCGTCCTCGAGTACAGCGACCGGCACGGCTATCCGCCGACCGTCCGCGAGATCGGAGAAGCCGTGGGGCTTGCGTCCCCATCCACCGTGCACGCCCATCTCGCGAACCTCGAGCGCGCCGGACTGCTTCGGCGCGACCCGACGAAGCCGCGTGCGCTCGAGCTGCTCGGCCGCGACCGAGCCGCGGACGTCGCGCCGGCCGCGCTGCCGAAGCTCCCGCTGCTCGGGCAGATCGCCGCGGGCGGGCCGCTGCTCGCCGAGCAGAACGTCGAGGACGAGATCGCCGTTCCCGAGACGCTCCACGGCGACTTCCTCCTGCGGGTGAAGGGCGACTCGATGATCGAGGCCGGAATCCTCGAGGGCGACGTCGTCGTAGTCCAGCGCGCGCAGGACGCGCGCAACGGCGAGATCGTCGTCGCGCTCGCCGGGGACGACGAGACGACCGAGGACGCGACCGTCAAGCGCTTCTTTCGGGAGAACGGCCGCATCCGTCTCCAGCCTGAGAACAGCGCGCTCGAGCCGATCTACGCCGACTACGTCCAGATCCTCGGCAAGGTGGTGGGGGTGTTCCGGGAACTGTGAGCTCCGTCGCGCCTCTTCACCGGTCGCTCGAGCAGGAGCTTCTCGCAGTGCTGCGCGGGGCGTCGCTCGAGTGCCCGGTCTGCGGCGAGTTCGTCCTCCACGAGGGGCCGCACGTCCGCTGCCCCGAGTGCGGGATGCGCCTGCACGGGCGCGTGGCGAACGCCGAGCAAATTGGCAATGGGGCGCCGGTACAATCCGGCACGCAGGCCGGGTGACCGCGGGCCTTTAGGGGCTCGAGGAAAGTCCGGACACCGCAGGGCAGGACGCTCTCGTGAGAGAGGCGGCGAAAGCCGACGGAAAGTGGCACAGAAAACAGACCGCCGGTCGCGGATCTCCGGAGTCGCGACAGGTAAGGGTGAAACGGTGGGGTAAGAGCCCACCAGCGGCCCTGGCGACAGGGCCGGCTCGCCAAACCCCGTCCGGTGCAAGGTGAACAGGCTCCGCCGACGCTGCCCGCCGAGGAGCCGGGTAACCGCATAGATGGATGGTCACCCTCGACAGGATCCGGCTTACAGGCCTGCTAACGAGAAGCCCTGCTACGGCGGGGCTTCTCCATTCGCTATCGCACGCGGACCGTGAGGATGAGCGTGTTGTCGTGCCCGAGAGTCTGCAGGCCCATCTGCGCAGACGTCTCCACGTCCTTGGGCTTCGACCCCAGTGTTTGCCCGGCAATGAGGAGCCCGCCTTAGCGGGCCTTCCCCTGCTCAGCCGGACGTCGAGTTCCTCGGCCCGGTGAGGCCGTACTTCTGCAGTGTGCGGTGGAGGTAGATCGCGAACTGCACCGCGCCCGCGCCCGTGAAGTGGATCCCGTCCGTGAACCACTCGGGGTGCGGCCGCGAGTAGCCGGCCCAGTTGACGACGGTCATGAACGACCACCTGTGCGACGCGCCGCGGATCACCGAGTTCGTGGCGTCGTACTGGTCGGGATGAGCGACTGTGCGCAGCGTCAGCCAGAGCACTTGCTTGACGCCACGCTTGTGCATCGCGCGCAGGACGATGTTGATCCCGTCCAGATAGACGTGCGGATCGTCGTTGTAGCCCACGAGGATGATCACGGTCGGCCCGATCCGGCGGCCGAGAGTTCTGACCTCGGAGAGGACGCTCGGCGGCGGCGGGCTGAAGCACCCGGGCGTCGACAGCCGGCCGCAGGGCTGGAGCTCGAACGTGACCCGGTTGCCCCTCTCGACCTCCGCACGCGCCTGCGAGTCCCAGTTGAGAGCCGCTGCGGAGGAGTCGCCGAAGATCGTCACGTGCTGCAGCGGCGGCCGCTTATGGGCAACCGCATTCGCAGAAAACAGGCACGCGGCCACGAGTCCGCTGAGCAGAACGAGCAGGCGCGTCACGGACACCAATGTAGACGCAAGATCGGCCGTATGAGGGACGGTTTTACGCTCGCCGGACGAAGCGGAATCACTCGATAGGGGGCACGGGAAACGTAACGGGTGCCGATGTAACGGCTACATCCGAGTCCTCCGCTGGGGTGGGGCCAAACGGATGAGGGCGGGGCGGGCCCACACCGGGCCTGCCCCTCTCTCCTTCTCTCTACGAACTCGTGAAGCCGGCGAGCGCGGCGTCGACGAGACGGGGCAGCGTGTCGAGCTCGTAGCCCCCCTCGAGCACGGCGGCGACGCGATCGCCGAGCGCTCGGCAGCGCCGGGCCAGCTCACGGAAGCCGTGCTCGGTCACGCGCATGTCGGCGAGCGGGTCGTCCTCATGCGCGTCGAAGCCCGCCGAGACGAGCACGAGTTCGGGCGCGAACGCCGCGACGGCGGGAGCGACCACGCGGTCGAACGCGTCGAGGTACTCCGCGTCGCCCGATCCCGGGCGCAGCGGGACGTTGAGCGTGGTCTCGTCCTGGTCGTCCGGTCCGCCGCTGCCCGGATAGAACGGCCACTGGTGGAGCGAGACGAAGAAGACGCCGGGGTCGTCGCGGAAGATCGCCTGCGTGCCGTTCCCGTGATGGACGTCGAAGTCGACGATCGCCACGCGCTCGAGCCCGAGCTCCCGCTGGGCGACGCGCGCTGCGACGGCGATGTTGTTGAAGATGCAGAAGCCCATCGCGCGTCCGGCGAGCGCGTGGTGGCCGGGCGGCCGGACGAGCGCGAACCCGCCGCGTAGCGCCGCTTCGATCGCCGTACCTGTCGCGAGCGCCGCCGCCTCGTACGTCGTGTCGGTGCAGAGCGTGTCGCCGTCGAGCCAGACCGGCGCGTCGCAGTCGCGAATCAGGTCGACGTGCTCGGCGGTGTGGCAGAGGAGAAGCTCCTCCTCGCTCGCCGCGCGCCCCTCGCTCCAGAGGTGCTGGTTGCCGAGGAGGACGGCGAGGCGCTCGGGACGCTCCGGGTGGCCGCCGGTCGGGTGCAGCCGCGCCATCGCCGGATGCGTCAGGACGTCGATGAGCACTCCAGCGCGCGCACCCTCTCCGCGAGGCCGCCGAGGCCGAGACCGTCGAGAATCGTGGACGCCTCCGCCCACGTCGGTGCTGTTGTTGCGAGGGGAGGAAGGGGAGCGGAGGCGTCCATCACCGCGATTCGCCGGTAGAGACGCAAATCCTCCGCCTCGGCTGCGAAGCGTCCGTCGGCGAGCGCCGCGTCGAGCGTCCCGTACTGGTGGAGGATCTCCGCCGCCTTCTTCGGGCCGATCCCGCGCGCGCCCGGGAGCTTGTCCGAGGGGTCACCGCGCAAGGCGATGAGGTCGGGAACCTGCTCCGGCTCGACCCCGTAACGCTCGCGCACTTCGGCCGGCCCGATCCGCGCGAGCTCGCTGACGCCACGTGCCGGCTGCAGGACGGTGACCCGGTCGCTGACGAGCTGGAAGGCGTCGCGGTCGGACGTCGCGACGAGCACGTCGCCCGGCCACGCCTTCGCGCCGGCCGCGAGGAAGTCGTCCGCCTCGAAGCCCGGCGCCTTCGCGGTCGCAAACCCGCACGCCACGGTGACCTGGGGAAGGATCTCGAGCTGCTCGACGATCGAGTCCTCGAAGACGCGGCCGGATTGGTAACGCTCGAACGCCTCGTGCCGGTAGGTCGGCACGGTCAGCGTGTCCCACGCGACGAGCACGCCGTCCGGCTTCTCGCTCTGCCATAGACGCATGAGCATGTTCGTGAAGCCGACGACGGCGTTGAGGCGGATCGACTTCGGCAACGCGTGGTACGCGCGGTGGGCGAATGAGTCGCCGTCGACGGCGAGGAGGAGACTCATGCGAGTGACGCCTCGAGCTCCGCGATCCGGGCCATGAGCCGGTCGGTCGCCTCCTGCGAAGCGTGGCGCAGGTCGTCGCTGCCGCGGAGGTCGTCGATGTCGACCGGAGAGCCGTACGCGACGCGAAGCGGGCCGAAGCGCAGCAGACGGTCGGTCCCGGCGACGGCGGCCGGCACGAGCGGGACCCCCGCCTCGAGCGCGATCCGCGCCGCACCCGTGCGCGGCCGCGCCTCGTGCTTCTTGACGAGGCCCTTCGTCCGGCGCGTCCCCTCGGGGAACATCACGACCGCGTGCCCCTCGCGCACGAGCCGCACGGCGGTCTCGATCGCCTCGACGTCGGCGAGGCCGCGGCGCACCTTGAACGCGCCCGCGCCGTCGAGGACGAGGCGCATCGGCCACCAGTAGAGCTCCGACTTCGCCATGAACCGCAGCCACCGCTTCGGCCAGAGCGGCATGCCGAGCGGCCACGGATCGAAGCTCGACGTGTGGTTGCACGTGAGGACAAAGCCCCCGGAAGCGGGCAGGTTCTCCATCCCGCGCGCCTGCAACCGGTACGGCCCGCGGAGCACGGGCCAGCTGAGTGCGGCGACGACGTTGTAGAGGCCGGGCGGGCGCATTCACATAGCAGTATCCCGGGCGGTGGCTATCGTGACCGCCCGTGCCGAAGCGCCTAGTCATCGTCGAGTCCCCGGCGAAGGCACGGACCATCGCCGGATACCTCGGCCCTGACTTCGTCGTCGAGTCCTCCGTCGGGCACATTCGCGACCTTCCCCAGCGCGCCGCGGACATCCCGGCCGAGTACAAGAAGGAGAAGTGGGCTCGGCTCGGCGTCGACGTTGAGGACGACTTCCGCCCGCTCTACGTCATCGATCCGGACAAGAGGAAGAAGGTCACCGAGCTGCGGGCGCTCCTCAAGGACGCGGACGAGCTCCTGCTCGCGACGGACGAGGATCGCGAGGGCGAGGCGATCGCCTGGCACTTGTACGAGGTGCTCAAGCCGAAGGTTCCTGTCAAGCGGATGGTCTTCCACGAGATCACGAAGGCGGCGATCACGCACGCCCTCGACGAGACCCGGGCGATCGATGAGCGGCTCGTCGATGCACAGGAGACGCGGCGCATCCTCGACCGGCTGTACGGCTATGAGATCTCGCCGGTGCTGTGGAAGAAGATCATGCCCCGTCTCAGTGCCGGCCGCGTCCAGTCGGTTGCAACGCGGCTTGTCGTCCAGCGAGAGCGTGAGCGGATGGCCTTCCGCGCCGCCTCGTGGTGGGACCTCCTTGCGACGTTCGATCCCGAGCACTTCCAGGCGCGACTCGTCGCCGTCGATGGGCAGCGTGTCGCGACGGGCCGCGACTTCGGTCCGGACGGCAATGCCCGCACCGACGCTCGCCAACTCGACGAGGGAGCGGCGCGCGGTCTCGCCTCGCGTCTCGACGGCGCGTCGTTCTGCGTCACGAAGGTCGAGGAGAAGCCGTACTCCCGCAAGCCGGCGGCTCCATTCATGACATCGACCCTTCAGCAGGAGGCGAGCCGCAAGCTGAAGTTCACGGCGCAGACGACGATGCGCCTCGCGCAGCGTCTCTACGAGAATGGCTACATCACGTATATGCGCACCGACTCGACGACGTTGTCGGAGTCGGCGCTCGCGGCGGCACGCCGTCAGGCGGTGGAGCTCTACGGCCCGGAGTTCATCCCTGACGCGCCGCGCCAGTACAACCGGAAGGTCAAGAACGCACAGGAGGCGCACGAGGCGATCCGGCCCGCCGGCGACTCCTTCCGGACCCCGCAGCAGGTACAGGGCGAGCTGTCGCGCGACGAGTTCCGCGTCTACGAGCTCATCTGGATGCGCACTGTCGCCTCGCAGATGAAGGACGCGCAGGGCAGGACAGTGTCGCTGCGCATCGGCGGCGAGTCATCGGTGGCGGAGGTTGTCGAGTTCGCCGCGAGCGGAACGGTGATCACGTTCCGCGGGTTCCTCGCGGCCTACGAGGAGGGCCGCGACGACGACCGCGCGCCGGCGGACGACGACGAGGAGCGTCGTCTCCCGAACGTCTCCGAGGGCGACGCCGTCCAGCTGAGGGAGCTCGAGCCGCAGGGACACGAGACGAACCCGCCCGCGCGCTACACGGAGGCGACCCTCGTCCGAACGCTCGAGGAGCTTGGCATCGGCCGCCCGTCCACGTACGCCTCGATCATCGGCACGATCCTCGATCGCGGATACGTCTCCAAGCGCAGCGGGGCTCTCGTGCCCTCATTCCTCGCCTTCTCCGTCGTCGGTCTTCTCGAGCAGCACTTCGCGCGGTACGTCGACTACGACTTCACGGCTTCGATGGAGGACGATCTCGACCGCATCGCCGCCGGGGAGGAGGCGCGTGGCGCATGGCTTCATCGCTTCTACTTTGGGAACGGCGAAGCCGGTCTGCTCGACCTCACCCAGGATCTCGGCGCGATCGATGCGCGGGAGGTGAGCAGCTTCAAGATCCCGGGCAGCGACATCACGATTCGCGTCGGCCGCTACGGCCCGTACCTCGAGCGGGACGGGCAGCGCGCCAACATCCCGCCCGACCTCGTCCCGGATGAGCTCACGATCGAGAAGGCCGAGGAGCTGCTCGCGCAGCCGTCGGGCGACCGCGAGCTCGGCATCGATGTGGCCACCGGACTCCCGATCGTCGCCAAGACAGGCCGTTACGGACCGTACGTCACCGAGGTGCTCCCGGAGGACGCGAAGCAGAAGCCGCGCACCGCATCTCTCTTCAAGTCCATGTCCGTCGAGACCGTGTCTCTCGAGGAGGCATTGCAGCTCCTGACGCTCCCTCGTCTGCTCGGCGCCGCGCCCGACGGCGAGGAGGTCGTGGCCAAGAACGGGCCATACGGGCCGTATGTGCAGAAGGAGAAGGAGACGCGCTCCATCGAGAGCGAGGAGCAGCTCCTCACGATCACGCTCGAGGAAGCGCTCGCGCTTCTCGCCCAACCCAAGCCGCGACGCGGCCGCGGCCAGGCGAAGCCACCGCTCGCGGAGCTCGGCGCCGACCCCATCAGCGGCAAGGCGATCGTCGTCAAGGAGGGCAAGTGGGGCGCCTACGTCACGGATGGGGAGACGAACGCGACGCTGGGGCGCGGCGACGATCCGGAGGCACTCGACCTCGATCGCGCGCTCGAGCTGCTCGCCGAGCGGCGGGCGAAGGGTCCCGCGACGAAGCCGGCGCGCCGCCGCAAATCGTCCTGACCGCTCCCGCACAGGTCAGCCGAGACGCGGAATACACTTGCGCCTCGCCATGTTCGACTGAGGGATTTAGTAGCGGGCGGAGGATTCCGCTCCTATGGTGAGAGCTGACATTTTCCGACGCTCGTTGAAAGGACGGAGAGGACCCTGACTCAGAACCAGCTGCAGGAACTGCTCGAGTCGGATCAGATCAGGGCCATCGTCGAGGGCGCCGAGGAGCGCGGCTACATCGAACCCGCCGCGATCGAGGCGTTCGCCGTCGAGCAGGACCTCAACGAGCAGGAAGTCGAGGAGCTGACCCGCGAGCTCGAACGCCTTGGGCTCGAGATCGGCCAGGCGGATTCCACTCAGACCGGGGGCGCGGCTGCGCCCGTCGTCGCCGAAAAGACGGACGAGGCTGACGAGAAGGATGAGAAGGAGAAGGAGGACGAGGCTCCGATGCCGACCGTCGCCATCTCCGGCTCGGCCGACAGCCTCCAGCTCTTCCTCGCCGACGTCGGCCGCCACAAGCTGCTCACCGCCGCCGACGAGGTGATGCTCGCGAAGCGGATCGAGCGCGGCGACCCGACCGCGAAGCGCCGCATGATCGAGTCGAACCTCCGCCTCGTCGTCTCGATTGCGAAGGGCTACCGCGGGCTCGGCGTGCCGTTCCTCGATCTGATCCAGGAGGGGACGCTCGGGCTGAACCGCGCCGTCGAGAAGTTCGACTGGCGCCGCGGCTACAAGTTCTCGACGTACGCAACCTGGTGGATCCGTCAGTCGGTGCAGCGCGCCGTCGCGAACCACGCGCGCACGATCCGTGTCCCCGTCCATGTCGTCGAGCGCCAGCAGAAGCTCTCGCGTGCGGCGCGCCGGCTCGAGGTCGAGCTCGGGCGCGAGGCGACGAAGGAGGAGCTCGCCGAGGCGACCGGCCTGCCGATGCAGCACGTCGACGAGGCGCTCGGGGCGGCGAATGCGTCCGTCTCTCTCAATCAGACCGTCGGCGCTGACGACGAGGGCGAGCTCGGCGATCTCTTCGCCGACCGCGAGGCCGCCGACCCGTTCGATGAGGCCGAGGAGTCGCTCCGCCGGCAGGGCGTGCGGCGCGCTCTCGAGGCGCTCCCCGAGCGCGAGCGGCGCATCCTCGAGCTCCGCTTCGGGTTCGAGGGCGAGCCGTGGACGCTCGAGGCGATCGGCAACGAGCTCGACCTGACGCGCGAGCGCGTCCGGCAGCTCGAGGGTCAGGCGCTCGCGCGACTCGGCGCGCTCAGAGATCTGATCTCGGTCGCAGCCGCGTAGATCCGTTCGCGGTCGAGCGGGACCACGCGCAGCTCGGGCGGCGGCTTGCGGAGAAACGAGTCGACGAGGAGCAGCTCCTCGAGGTCGAGGTGCGCTTGTGACAACTTGTCACAAGCGCAGTCGTGCCGAAGGGACGCCGCAAGTCCCGCTTCGATCTCGATCATCGCGCCGCCACCCGGCGGAAGTGTCCGCTCGGCCGCGACCTGTCCGGCGGCGACGAAGATTGCGCATACGTATCCGGGTTCCAAAGCCGGGACGAGGACGCAGCACACGAGCTTTCGCAGTCGTTCGAGCGTGTCGAGCTCGGAACAAACGCCCTGCAAAGCGGCGATTCTGTCGCGGAGCCTGGCAGCCTCCTCAAAGCGGCGCGCGTCGGCGAGTGTTCGGAGTCGGCGCCGCAGACGCGGCAACGCATCTGCCGGCCGCTCGAGATCTTCGGGACGCAGCGCCCGCGCCGCGGCCTGGGCCCGACGTCGCGACCGCAGCGGCCCTTGTGACAAGTTGTCACAAGGGACTTTCTGGGTTGCGACCACATGCTCGCCGCGTGCCTTGAGCCACACGTGGCGCTCCGGGCGCGAGACGCGCGCGTTGCCCGGAGGGCGGAGTTCGCGGATCAGCCGGAGCTCCTCGAGCGCGGCCTCGAGCTCCGAGCCGAGCACGCGCCACTCGATCCGTTCCGTCGCACCGAGCGCCGCCTCGACCGCCGGGCGCTGCCGATCGCTCCGGAAGTACGACCGCAGCCGCGCGCGCAGGTCGCGCGCGCGCCCGACGTACAGCACCTGGTCGCCGCGGCCGCGGAAGAGATAGACGCCGGGCCGGGTCGGCGCGCCGAAGGCAAGATGGCGCTTGTCGAGCAGCCGACGGCTCCGGGTCGCGGCGAGGGAGCCGAGATCCGCGACCGTCCGTGCCCCGCGCTCCTGCGCGAGCCCGATCAGCGCGAGGAGCAGCTCGGCAGTCGCGCGCGCGTCCGGCAACGCGCGATGGCACGGACGCTCGTCCGTTCCGAGGAACCACGCGAGCTGCCCGAGCGAGAAGCCCTTCACCCGTCCGGCGAGCAGCGTCCGCGCGAGGAGGACGGTGTCGACCACGGGCGCCGCGATGCGCGAGCCCGTGAGCCTCTCGGTCTCGCGGTCGAGGAAGGCGAGGTCGAAGCGCGCGTTGTGGGCGACGAGGACTGCATCGCCCGCGAAGTCGAGGAAGCGTCGCACCGCCTCGGCCGGTCGCGGCGCGCCTCGGAGCTGCTCGTCGCGAAGGCCCGTGACGGCCGACGCGCCGGGCGCCATCCGGAGTCCGGGATCGACGAGCGTCTCGAATTCGCCGACGTGCTCGAGCTCGCGGATTCGGACGGCCCCGATCTCGTAGATCGCGGAGGTCCCCGGGCGCAGCCCGGTCGTCTCGAGGTCGACGACGACGTACGTCGCTTGCTCGAGGAGAAGCTCGGCGCCGGGGGGCTTCGCGAGCGCAACCGTGTCGCCGTTCCATGCCAGACGCGCATCGGCGGCCACGACCTCCGTCAGGAGCGAACGCGCGAGGGCGACCGGCACCTGGCGCAGCGCAAACAGCCGCCGCGCCGCGTCCTCCGCAGGCACCGGTCCGCGGCGTTCCTCGACGAGCTCCACGAGCCGGTCGGCCGCGTCTAGCCTGAGTTGCATGTCCGAGAGCCTAGGCGAACACATGTTCGTGCGCCACACACGGCTGATCCCGCTGGGTCTAGCCGCGGGCCTTCTCGTCCTCCTCGCCGTCGGCTGTGGCGGCAGTCGCAGTGCCGCGACTCCTCCGACCACCGCGCCGACGACGACCGTTGCACCGCCACCGCCGCCGGCGACAACGTCGGCCGGTCGGCCGCACGAGTTCGCCGACTTCAAGATCGCGATGGACGGGTCGACGGACTACCTCGATCCCGGCCTTTCGGACACGGCCGAAGGCTGGGGCGTGATGTGGAACGTCTATCTCCCGCTCATCGGCTACAAGCACGTCAGCGGCTCCGCGGGTGCGACGCTCGTCCCGTACCTCGCCACTTCGCTGCCGACCATCTCGCCGAACGGCCGCACCTACTCGCTCCGCCTTCGGTCCGGGCTCCGCTACTCCAACGGCGAACCCGTGCGCGCAAGCGACTTCAAGCGGACGATCGAGCGGGACATCGTTCTCGACTCCGCGGGCGCTGCGTTCTTCGACAACATCGTCGGGGCTGCGCGCTTCGCCGAGGCCCAGAAGGGAGGGATCGGCGGGATCCGCGTCAACGACTCCGAGGGGACGATCGCCATCCATCTCGTCGCGCCCGAGGGCGATTTCGAAAACATCCTCGCCTCCGAGTTCGCGGCTCCGGTGCCGTCGAACGCGCCCCGCTCGGATACGACGCTCCATCCGCTCCCGGCCACCGGCCCGTACGAGATCGCGAGCTACCAGCCGCACTCGCGGATCGTCGAGGTGCGGAACCCGCGCTTCCAGGCGTGGCGTTTCCACGGCTACGTCCCGGCCGGCAACCCCGACCGCGTGACGTGGGACATCGTTCCGACGGCCCGGGCGGCGCTCCGGTCGGTGTTGACCGGCAAGGACGACTGGATGAGCTACTGGCCCGTCCCGAACAAGCGACTCCCCGCCCTTGAGAAGCGCTACGCAAGCCGGATGCGCGTCTTCACACCGCCGAACCTCGCCTACTTCTTCATGAACACGCACGTTCCGCCGTTCGACAAGGTTGCCGTGCGAAGGGCTGTGAACTACGCGATCTCGAGGAAGTGGCTCGTCCACCTCGCGGGCGGACCCGCCCACGCGACGGAGAACATCCTGCCGCCTGGCTATCCGTCTTATCGGCGGCACAGGCTCTACCGTCACAACTTTCGCAAGGCGAAGACGCTCGTCGCGGCGTCGGGCGAGCGCGGGAAGCGGGTGACGGTCTGGAACCACGATGTGCCCGGCGACCTGCGGTTCACCGAGTACCTCGTGTCCGTCCTCAACAAGCTCGGCTTTCGCGCACACGAGCGCCTCGTGACTGCGAGCGACTACTGGTCGACGCTGAGCGAGCCGTCGACGAAGGCCCAGATCGGCTTCGCAGACTGGTTCCAGGACTATCCGCATCCGCTCGACTGGTTCGGCGTTCTCCTCGACGGCCACCAGACGCCGTCCGCGCGCAGCGACAACTACGCGTCCTTCGACGTGCCATGGGTGACCCGCGAGATCGAGTCGCTCACCCGGCAGCCCAAGCTCACGCCCGCCGTCGACGCGCGATGGCGGCGCCTGGATCGCAAAGTGATGCAACTCGCTCCGTGGGCGCCGTTCCTCAACCGTGAAGAGGTCGACTTCTTCAGCGCCCGCGTGGAGTTGCCGTGCTACGTGAACAACCTCCTTTACGGCTTCGATTACGCGTCGATCTGCGTCAGGAAGTAGCGATCAAGACCCCCGTTCGGGTAATCGCGGTAAAGGGGGAAGGGAATCGCGCCGATACGGACTGCGATGGACGCAGCTGAGCGCAAAGAGATTCTCGGCCGGTACCTGACGCACTCGCGCCACTTCGAGGAGGTCGCCGCGCGCCGGCGTGGGCACGTCGGCGGCGAGGTGATCCCGCTTCAGGTTCCCGCACGCGCGCTCGAGCAGGAGCCGACGCTGCGGGAGGTCGAGGTGCTCCAGCTCATCTCGGACGGCCTCGTGAACCGCGAGATCGGTGAGCGGCTCTTCCTGTCGGAGGAGACGGTGAAGTCGCACGTCCGGCACTTGCTCGCGAAGCTGCAGGCGCGCTCGCGCGCTCACGCGGTGGCAGTCGGCCTCCGCCGCGGGCTCATCGCCTAGCCATTTCTCGAAAGCGGCGCGCGGAGCCGCCGCTGGGACAAGGAAACACAAAGCGCCGGGTGAAGAACACCCGGCGCTCGTGAACTACTGCCGTCAACTCGTTATCCGCTGCTTTAGGCGAATCCCTCACAGAGGGGATGCCCACAGGCTGTGGATAACGGACTATGCGACGGCTCTACCAGATC
>DATKRA010000072.1:0-7015 GCA_035532455.1 Gaiellaceae bacterium
GGCGACGACGGCTACTACGACTACGACCTTCTCGGCGGCAACGGAAAGATCAGCGCGCCGAGCATCCCCGCTGCGTACCCGACGGTCGTCGCGGTCGGCGGGACGTCGCTGTACCTCGCACAGTCCTCGACGCCGACGCGAGCGTACGAGACCGTCTGGAACGACAACGGCCCGCAGGACGTGTACCAGCAGGCGCTCCAGTCGCCGCTCGGCGCGAGCGGCGGCGGCTGCAGCACGCTCTTCGCGGCGCAGGGCTGGCAGAGCCATGTCACCGGCTACGCGGGCGCGGCGTGCGCAGGCAAGCGTCTCGTCGCCGACGTGGCGATGGTCGCCGACCCGCTCACCGGCTTCGACGTGTACGACTCGTACACGGGCTGCTCCGGCTGCAAGGCCGGCTGGGAGACGATCGGCGGGACGTCTCTCGCCGCCCCGCTCGCAGCGGCTGCGTTCGCACTCGCGGGCGGCGCGCACGGGTTGCCGTATCCGGCCGTCGCGCTGTACAGCCACACGGCGAGCGCGCACTACGACGTGACCGTCGGCGGCAACGGCCTCTGCGACGGCGAGGGCGCGCCGCAATGCCCGGACCCGAACAACCTCGGCCACGGCATCCTCGACTGCGCCTACGACGCGAGCGGCCTCCCCGCGTCCGGCGCCGGCGCCTGCGACGCGACCCGCGGTTTCGACGGCCCAACCGGGATCGGCACGCCGGCGAGCAAGACGCTCTTCTCGCAGCCGAAGCTGACCGCGCACGCGATCAGCGGTCCGACGACCGCGACTCACGGCTCCCTCGGCGGCCCGTGGTCGATCACCGCAACCGACCCGGCTCCCGGCGGAACGGTCACGTGCACGTGGAGCTGGGGCGACGGCACGGCGAGCTCCACCGGATGCGCCACAGGCCTGAGCCACACGTACGCGACGGCGGGAACGAAGACGATCACGGTCACGACTCGCGACGCCTACGGGCTCGTCGGGACGACGAAGAAGAAGACGGTGACCGTGAGCTGACGTTGACTCAGAGCTCCGGGAGTGCGATCGTCGGCAGATGCTGACGATCTTCCCGTTCCGGATCATCCGCGAGTACCAGCGGATCGTGCTCTTCCGCCTCGGCCGCGTCGTGGGCACGCGCGGCCCGGGCATCGTCTTCGTCATCCCGATCGTCGACCGGCCGACGATCGTCGACCTGCGCGAGCTCTACCTCGAGATCCCGTCCCAGACGGCGATCACGAAGGACAACGCGGGGATCTCGATCGACTTCATCATCTTCTACCGCGTCATCGAGGCCGTCGACTCGGTCATCAAGGTGCAGAACTTCGCGGGCGCGGCGCAGAACGTCGCTGCAACCACGCTGCGCAGCGTGGTCGGCGACATGACGCTCGACGACGTTCTCTCAAAGCGCGACGCGATGAACGCCACCCTCCAGACGAAGCTCGACGAGACGACCGAGCGCTGGGGCGTGAAGGTCACGAACGTCGAGGTGCGGGAAATCAACCCGCCGGCGAACGTGCTGGACGCGATGACGCGCCAGATGTCCGCCGAGCGGACGCGCCGCGCGGTCGTCACCGAGGCGGAAGGAACGAAGCAGGCGGCGATCACGGTCGCCGAGGGAGACAAGCAAGCGGCGATCCTCAGCGCCGAGGGCGAGCGCCAGGCGGCGATCCTCCGGGCGGAGGGCTTCGCGCTCGCGCTCGAAACGGTCTTCAAGGTTGCGCAGGGCGTCGACGAGAAGACGATGCGGCTGCAGTACCTCGACGCGCTGAAGACGATCGGCTCGTCCGACTCGACCAAGTTCGTCGTGCCGGCGGAGTTCTCGCAGTTCGTCGGTCTCGGCGGCGACGAGCCGCCGGCGCACCACTCTCGTTAGAGGCACTCGCCTCAATCGCCCGGAGAGTCGACAATGGCGGAGGTGGGCCGGATCGCCAGACTGCTCCTCCTCTCCGTCGCGCTCGCCGCGCTCGCAAGCGGCAGCTCCGGCGCGGCGACCCGGTCGCCCGCCCTTCTCCCCGACCTGCGCCTCGTCGTTCCCGCGAACCTCATCTCGATCGGTCTCGACGGAAGCGGCCATCGAGAGCTCCGGTTCACGCACATCACGGCAAACCTCGGACCGGGGCTCTTCGAGCTCGATCCGCACTACAACGCGAAGACCGGCGTCTCGACATTCAGCCAGGCGCTCCACCGGCGCAACGGCTCGGTCGCGAAACGCGTTCCGCTCGCCACGTATGGAACGTGGGAGCCGCCGAGCGACTATCGCTACCCGCTGTCGAGCTTCACTCTCAACAACGTCGGCCCGGGCGGCACGGTCGGCGCGGTCGTCGCGCGGAGCCTGAAGGTCGACTACTGCATGACCGGAGACGTCCAGGTTCCCGGGTATCCGAGCCCGCCGTCGCAGACGTCGATCCCGGAGTCGAACTGCGCCGACCCGACGCTGCCGCTCGGCTGGTCGGCCGGCTGGGGCGACGAGTACGACCAGACCGACGCGGGACAGCCGATCAGCCTCGTCGGAGTGCCCGACGGCACGTACGTCTTGCGTGCGACCGTCGATCCAGAGCACGTCGTCCACGAGGTCACGACCGCCAACGACGTGACGGACACGACGCTGCACATCGTCGGAGATCAGGTCAGCGTCGTCTCGCAGAAGGTGAAGAAGGTCCCGCTGCCCCGCGTCCGGCTCACAGGAGCCGGACGCACCCTGACGGCGACTGTTTCCCCGCCGGTCGGCAAGACCGTTCAGTCCGTCCAGTTCATCCTCGACGGCAGGCCCGCCGGCCGGCCGCAGACAACTGCGCCGTTCACGTACACGGTGACGGGCCGGACGGGAGTGCACTTCGTCAGCGCACGCGTTACCGACACCGACGGAGTGATGGGCAGCGCTCTCGTCCGGCGGATCGTCGTGCCGAAGACGCCCGCCGTCCGCGTGACGCGGCTCGTCTGGAGAGCCGGGCTCCTCGAGTTGCGGCTCGTCGCGCCTCGCGGGGTGACGGTCACGGCGGTCGTCGCCGGGCGCCACCATCGCGTCCGCCGTGGAAGCCTCAACCTCCGCGTCGCGCGGCCAAAGCGGATCACGCTCGCGATCACGAGTGCCGGCGGCCAAACCACAAAGCTCGTGCTGCCGCTCGACTCGCGTCCGGCGGTCCACCTCGTCAACCCGGGACCGAACGAGACCGTCTCGGGTTTCGCACCGGTGGCCGCCGACGCGACCGACACCGTCGGAGTGAGGGCCGTCCGTTTCACCGTCGACGGCAAGCCGATCGGCTCCGTCTTACGAACGCCGGCGTTTCACGTCCTGTGGGACACACGGAAGCTCAAGAACGGCCCGCACCTCCTCGCAGCGCGCGCGACGAGCGCAACCGGTCTGAGCACGGTGACGCACGAGACCGTGGACGTCTCCAACCCGGCGCCGCCGATGACGTGCTTCGTCCTCCAACACCAGACGACCGTTCACGGGACGAGCTTCGTGACGACCGACGCATTTCAGACGGTGACGCCCGGGGAGACGCTGCTCGCGCTCGTCTCGGCCGACGGCCCGCAGGCCGGCAAGCAGACGGCGGTCGTCGCCGGCGGCGGCCTGCATTGGAAGCTCGCGAGCCGCGCGAACTCGAGCCCTGGCGACGCCGAGGTGTGGGAAGCCCTCGCGACCACGGCGACGACGATCTCGCCGATCACTGCGACTTTGGCGTCCGGCGGCTACGACGAAAGCCTGAGCGTCGTCGCGATGGAGGCAGCGGACGGCGTCGGCGCAACGGCTCACGCCTCGGGCCTGGACGGAGCGCCGCACCTGATGCTGACGACGGCCGCGGCGACCTCCCTCGTCTTCGCTGCAGGAAACGACTGGGATCGAGCCGCCGCGCGGAAGCTCCCGGTTGGCTGGGTGATGCTCGACCAATGGCTGAACTCGGGAACCGGAGACACGTACTGGAGCCAGTACACGAACCACCCGACCGGCAAGGCCGGCACCCGCGTCTCCGTGCGAGACACGGCGCCGACCAACGACAGCTGGAACCTCGCCGCGGTCGAGCTCGTCAACAGCGGCGACTGAGTGCGCCCGGCACGATTCGAACGTGCGACCCCCAGCTCCGCAAGCTGGTGCTCTATCCCCTGAGCTACGGGCGCTCTGTGGGACGGCCAGTCTAGCTACGCGCTGGTCGCGGCCCAGGAGGTGAGAAAGCAGCGAGGGCCGCGCCGAGTCCGAGCGGCCCGCCCCAGGGTCTCTCTCAGTCATTGACAAATCGTTCTACGATGTGTCAGCCTGGCCCCGTGCCCGTCCTACGCCGGAGACACGGTCTCCAGCTCGTGCTCCGGCCCGCACTATTACGCCTCGGGCCTCGACACAACGAATGGTGGCGATCACTCGACCCCCAATGTCTTGCCCTGTCCAGGGTGCGGGGGAGGCGGTCTTCCAACCTGTCCGTATATGGCGTGCGGGGCTATATCAAGTCCACGACGTTCTCCGTTCCACAAACCAACCACAACTTCAGCGACGCCGCATTCCACGCGATCGAAGGCGGAACCGGGCTCGAGGTCGGGTGGTTCATCGGATGGGCTCCGGAGTGGGGTGTGTATTGGTCGTCTCCGCATGCGTACTCGACGTTGAACGACGCGGATGAAAGTGATGGGCCGAGCGTCGGCAACGCGACGGATTTCTACTCGACCTATTGGAGCGGCAGCACGCAGATCTGGAACGTTCGAACCACAAACGGCGGCACGATTCTTTGGTCAGGTAGTAAGTTTGCAGGAACCTCAGGCCCAGGTCAGATCGCGGCCACCGGCGAGGTCAATGACAACTCGCTGCACATGGCCGGAGAGTTCGACGGCGCGGCCCCGGAACTTCAATTCTTCAGTGGTGACGGAGCCTGGAACAAGTGGCAGGGCGTCTCGCTCTGCGCAGACACGAATTTCTTCGCCTTCGGAGACGCCACCAGTATCACGGTCGGAGGCAATTGATGCCGCGAGACGGCAGGAAGAGGGCTCAGTCGATCAAGCTTCGGATCTCGCTCGCGGCCGGCCTGGTCGTCGCCGCCGCCGTAGGCGCAGTCGTGACGCTGACGAGCGCCTCCATATCAGCCGCCGGCAGCAAGGCTGGGATGTCCGACGTTCCCGGTATGACCCGGGTGATCTCAGTGCCGGCGCCGTGGTGCAGCGCAAAGGACACGGCCCTTCCCACCTACTGCACCGAGATCGCCGGCTCGGCCGGCCTTGAAGAGGGTTGGGTCTCTACGCCGGCGCTCGAGGCCTTCGGATTGCCGGGGCAGGGCGTACCCTCCATCCCGCCAGCGTTCGCCCAGAGCCATCCTGGCCCGCTTGAAGCGTTCATCGAGGTCGTACCGCTCGCAAGCGCGGACGCTGCGAACCAGCTCCTCGAGTCGCCGGATTACACGGGCGCCTCGGACCCCAATTTCACCCAGCAACCGGGGGACGCGATCAACGGCGGCCTGGCACTGTTCGCCGATGCTCCGGGTCTCGACGGCCTCGACGAGTATCGCTTCGTGTGGGTTGGTGGAACGTCCGTCGTGGAGGTCAACGTTCTTGGCTCGAATCTCACTGCCGCTGAGGCGCAAGGCATTGCCCGGCTCGCCGGACCGGCATAAGCCCCTGCTGCGTCTCGTCGCTCTGACTTGCCTCGCGGTCCTGCTCGCCGCCTGCGGGACAAGCCATGAGACCGGCGAGTTGGTCGGAGGAATTGTTCCCGGCGGGATGCATCCGATCGGAACACTGGCCGGTGGAACCGTGAACATCTCGAACCCGGGCGGACACGTCGTCGCGAGCGTCACCGTCCGTGCTGGTCGGCGGTATGACGTGCGACTCGCGCCCGGCCACTACACCTTGAGTGTGCCGTCCGCCGATCAGCCGTGTGCCGGGCGCGTCACGGTCAAGGCCAACGCGACCACGCATGCGAACACCGTCTGCGAAGGCAAGTAGCCGACCTCAGCCGCGGCGGCCGAGCAGCCGGGAGAGAAGCGACGGGCCCGCGGGGCGGCCGGGGAGGTTCGCCGCCGCGACGCACTCGAGATGCGCATGGCGGCGGCGTGTCGTGTCGCCCTCCGGCGCGATGAGGACGTGGTCGCTCATCGCATGGAGCTGCAGTCCGCAGAACGGGCAGCGGTACGTCGCCGGCTTGCGGCTCCGCACCGGCCGGATCGAGTACCACTCAGCCGGTTCGAGCCGCGCGCGATTGCGACGCGTCATCGGCGCACGTAGGCGAGCGCGACGCGGGAACCATCCGGCCGCGTCACCTCACTCGTGACCCGTTCGACTTCCGCGTCGCCGTCCAGCTCGACGACCCGCAGCTCGCGGTTCGCGTGGCCGCGGTAGTGGAGCCGCGCGATCGGCTCCTGGCCGGGATAGCAGCCCTTGGAGAAGGAGATGTGCGTGGCGTCGAGACCCGCCTCTGCTGGGAGGATCCGCTCGTCGATCTCGTGGCCCCACCGCGGCACGCCGGCCTCGATCCGGCGTAGCTCGAGCTCGTCCGCGTCGAGCGTGGGCTCGAGCTTCGAGTCGAGCAACTCGCGCGTGCCGGGCCAGTCGGTGGCGAAGCCATCCTCGCCACCGAAGACGAGCACCGACTCGTGCTCTTCCGGCTCGATCTCGCACTGCGCGCGGAAGCGCAGCCGCAGGAGCTCGCTGTGCACCCGGTCGCCGAGCCCCGGCTCGGTCAAAACGAGGAAGTCCTCCGCGCCGCGGTGCCACACGACGAGCGGCGCGATCACGCGCGCCTTCGCCGTCAGCAGCAGCGCCGGGCACGCCTCGCCGACCGCGAGCGCCTCGACGTCGTTCGAGACCATCCGCTGGAGGTAGTCGGCCGCGTCAGGTCCGGTGACGCCGACGAAATCTCTCTGTCTCGCAGCGACTTCCACGGTGTCTAGTGTGCATACCGATGCCTCTCTTCCGCTCGAAAGCCGAGGGCAAGGTGCGTGCCGCGGGATACGACCCCGCGCGCTTGCCTCCCGGCCAGTACCTCACGGAGAAATGGCCCGTGCTCCACGCGGGCAATATCCCGACCGTCGACCTCGCGAGCTGGCGA
>DATKRA010000073.1:0-18807 GCA_035532455.1 Gaiellaceae bacterium
CCCGTGAACCAGGCGAGCCGCCCGCGCCGGTCGGCGGGTGCGTAGAGCCACGGCGAAAGGACGGCGAGAAGCGCGACGGCGCCGTAGAGATAGTGGAGCTTGTCCATCGCCCGATGGTGGCTCGAAAGCAGCAGCAGCCCGATCGCGGCCTGCGCGATCACGAACGTCTGCGCGAGCGCGAGGAGATGCGCCAGGTACGCGCGCGGCTCGGTGTTGCGGTAGTACGCCCACCCTCCGGCGGCCGCGGCCCCGAAGCACGTCGCGATCACGACGAACGCGACCGCATGATGGACGCTCACCATCGCGCGCGCACGTTAGCGACGGAGCCGGAGAGCTCTATCCCACTGCGACGCGCCGCGGCGGCGGGACGACGAGCACGGGCTGGTGCGCGCGATGGCACAGGCCGCGCGCCACGCTCCCCATCAGCGCGGCGGCGAGCCCGCCGTGCCCGTGCGTGCCGACGACGATGAGATCCGCGCCGACGTCGTCCGCCGCTCTCGAGATCAGCGTCGCCACGTCGTGGCTGCCCGACCGGATCTCGATCTCGGCGTCATAGCCGGCCGCCTGCAGCTCCTCGACCTGGTGCACGATCCTCTCCCGCATCTCCGGCTCGTCGACACTGAGCGGGGCGCCGCCGTACCGGCCGACGAGCAGTTCGTTCGCGTGCACCGCGACGATCTTGGAGTGGTGAGCCTTGGCGAGCTCGACGACATGCTCGAGCGCACCGTCGGCGAGCTCGGAGCCGTCGGTCGCCCACACAATCGTGCCGAACATGACCGCCCGGTCCTTTCCTCGACTTTCCCATCGTCCCCGACGTCTCGGGCAGCGGCATCGGCGTCCCCCCTCACGGCGTCGGGGTATTCCCGCAGTTCTCCGCGGCGGTCGCCCCGATGCCCTCAGCGCAGCGATTTCGGACACTGTCGGCACGGCTTTCTTGAAGGAGGATGCGATGAATCGCAACAGACCGATCCTGCTCGCCACCGACGGTTCGCCCTCGGCCGGCGAGGCGCAGCGGCAGGCGTTCGACCTCGCGAAGTTGAGCGGCGCCCCGCTCCTCGTCGTGTCCGTCTCCCACGCGACGCTGCCCACGGTCGGGTACAGCGCGTACGGCTACTCGGAGATCGTCTCGGAGCTGAGCAACGCCGAGCACAAGCGCCTCGATGCGCTGCTCGGCGCCGTGACCGAGGCTGCCACGAAGGAGGGCATCGACTGCGCGACGGTCGAGGCCGACGGCGCGATCGTCGAGGAGATCTGCCGGATCGCGGCCGAGCGTGAGGCGCAGCTCGTCGTCGTCGGTTCCCACGGCTGGGGGGCGGCGCGGCGACTCCTGTCGGGCAGCGTCTCGACCGGACTCGTCCACTCGGCGCCGTGCCCCGTCCTCGTCGTGCGTACGTCGATCAGCGCACAGACGCGCGCGGCGGCATGAGCGGCGTCGTTGCTCCGGCGACCGACGCTACCGACGTCATCCTCCGCGACGGCTCGACGTTGCGGCTGCGCGCGCCGCTCGCCGAGGACGCGGACGCGCTGCTCGAGTTCTTCGCCGACCTCTCGGATCGCAGCCGCTACCTCCGCTTCCACGGCTTTCCCGCCCTCGGGCCGAAGCTCGTCGAGCCGGTCGTCGACCCCGACTGGGACGACCGCGGCGCGCTCATCGGCTCGCTCGACGGACGCACCGTGGCGCTCGCGAACTGGGTGCGGCTGCGCGACCCGCGCGTCGCCGAAGTCGCGTTCACCGTCGACGACCGCTTCCAGCGGCGCGGGATCGGAACGCGCCTGCTCGAGCAGCTCGCGGCGCGCGCTGCCGAGGCGGGCATCGAGGAGTTCGTCGCGGAGGTGCTGCACGACAACGACGCGATGATCGGCGTCTTCCGGGACGCGGGCTTCGACGTCGCACGCGTCGCCGACGGCGGCGAAGTCGAGATCCGTTTCCCGATCACGCCGACGACGACATACCGCGAGCAGGTCGCCGCGCGCGACCATGTCGCAGTGCGCGCGTCGCTGGAGCCGTTCTTCCGGCCCGGCTCCGTCGCGGTCGTCGGCGCCTCGAGCCGGCGCGGCAACATCGGCGGCGAGCTCTTCCGCAACGTCCTCGCCGCGGACTTCTCCGGCGCCGCGTACCCCGTCAACCGCAAGGGCGACTCGGTCGCCGGCGTGAAGGGCTACACGGCCGTCGGCGAGATCCCCGGCGGCGTCGACCTCGTGGTCATCTGCCTCCCCGGCGACAAGGTCCTCGAGGCCGCCGAGGAAGCGCTCGAAGCCGGCGTCCGCGCGCTCGTCGTCATCTCCGCCGGCTTCGCGGAGATCGGCCGCGAGGGCATCGACCGGCAGGAGAAGCTCCTCGCGCTCGTCCGCGAGCACGGCGCCCGCCTCGTCGGGCCGAACTGCCTCGGCATCGCCTCCTCCCCGGTCCACCTCAACGCGACGTTCGCGCCGCGGAGCTTCCCGAGCGGCAAGATCGCGTTCTCGTCGCAGAGCGGCGCACTCGGCCTCGCGCTGCTCGAGGCGTCGGAGTCCGCGGGCCTCGGCGTCACCGCGTTCGTCTCGATCGGGAACAAGGCCGACGTCTCCTCGAACGACCTGCTCGAGTGGTGGGAGGACGACGACGAGACCGAGATGGTCATCCTCTACCTCGAGTCGTTCGGCAACCCGCGCGCGTTCAACCGGATCGCGCAGCGGCTCGCGCGGCGCAAGCCGATCCTCGCGCTCAAGGGCGGCACCACTCGCGCCGGCAGCCGCGCGGCCGGGTCGCACACCGCCGCGCTCGCCGGCTCCGACGCCGCTGCCGATGCGCTGTTCCGCCACGCCGGCGTCATCCGCGCCCGCACGCTCGACGAGCTCATCGACGTCGCCTCGCTCCTCTCCGCGCAGCCCGTACCGCGCGGACGGCGCGTCGCGGTCGTCACGAACGCGGGCGGTCTCGGGATCCTCGCCGCCGACGCCTGCGAAGCCGCCGGGCTCGAGCTGCCGCCTCCGAGCGAGGAGACGCGCGCCGCTCTCTCCGAGCTCATGCCCATCGAAGGCAGCCTCGCGAACCCGATCGACATGCTCGGCGGAGCGAACGCGGAGAGCTTCGAGCACGTCCTCCCGCCCGTCCTCGCCGACCCCGCCTTCGACGCCGCGATCGTGCTCTACGTCCCGACCGTCGGGGCGGACGAGGAGGAGATCGGTGCCGCGATCAGCCGCGCCGCTGCGACCGCGGACGGCAAGCCGGTGCTCTGCGCGTTCCTCAGCGCGAAGGGCGCGCCTCCGGGTCTGCAAAGCGTCGAGAAGGTGCCGTCGTTCTCCTATCCCGAGGCCGCCGCGAAGGCGCTCGGCCGCGCCGTCGAGCGCGGCGAGTGGCTGCGACGCCCGGCCGGGACGTTGCCCGATCTCGACCGTGACCGCGACGCCGCCGCAGCCGTACTGAACGAGGCGCTCGCCGGCGATGGTGATGCGTGGCTCGACGCACGGCAGACCCGTCGCCTGCTCGGGGCCTACGGCGTGCCGCTCGTCGCCGAGAGAGTCGTCCCGACGCCCGAGGCAGCCGTCGAGGCGGCCCGCGAGCTCGGGTTCCCGGTCGTCCTCAAGACGGCAGTCGCCGGTGCGCACAAGACCGAGCAGGGCGGCGTGATCCTCGACCTCGGCGACGAGGACGCGGTTCATACCGCGGCTCAGCAATTGGGAAGTCCGGTGCTCGTGCAGCCGTTCGTCACGGGAGGATCAGAGCTCCTCGCCGGCGCCGTGCAGGATCCGGTCTTCGGCCCGCTCGTCGCGTTCGGCCCGGGAGGCGTGCTCGCGGAGCTCATCGGCGAGGCGCAGTTCCGGCTCGCGCCGCTCACCGACGTCGACGCGCAGGAGCTCGTCCGCTCGGGCAAGGCGGGACGGCTCGTCGCGGGCTTCCGCGGCGCCGCGCCCGCCGACGAGGCGGCGCTCGTCGACCTCCTCCTCCGCCTCTCGCTGCTCGCAGAGGAGCTGCCGGAGGTCGCAGAGCTCGATCTCAACCCGGTCATTGCGCTGCCGGATCGCTGTGTCGCCGTCGACGCCCGCATCCGCGCCGCGCATCCCGCCCAGCAGCACCGCGCGAAATCGTGGTAGCGAATACGAACGGCGCCCCAACGGGCGCCGTTCGCGGTGGATGCGCCGGACTTCGCAGCCCGTATGGAGAGAGCTTCGCTCGGTGACGGCCGCGGCGCATCGGGGATTCCTCGTACAGCCCGAGCAGCCGTCGGCAGGTACCGTCCCCGCCATGCACGCATTCGGCGTCGCCAGCGTCGTCGAGCGCCTCCGCAGCGCCGGCGGCGGCTACGAGATCGTCCACGAGTCGCCCGGGCTCGAGCTCGGCGTCTACGTCCTCGTCGCCCCGGAGCCGGACCGCCAGCAGCCGCACGACGAGGACGAGGTCTACATCGTGCTCGAGGGGACCGGCGTGCTCGAGGTCGGAGACGAGAGCGTGCCCGTCGAGGTCGGGAAGGCCGTCTTCGTGGAAGCGGGCGTGGAGCACCGCTTCACGGCCTACGAGCAGCTCGCCGTGCTCGTGATCTTCGAGCGTGCGCGCGGCTCGAGCTCTTAAGCCTCGCCGCGATAGCCGCGCTCACCCTCACGGACTGCGGCGGCTCGAGCGAACCGAAACATCACGTCCACCTGACGGCGTTCGAACGGCGCGGCAGGACGCTGTTCATCCCGACGTGCGGTGTCTGCCACCAGCTCGCGGACGCCGGCACCAGCGGAACCGCAGGGCCTGCGCTCGACACGCCGTGGCTCGCCTCGCGCGTGCGCGCGACGATCGCGGGCGGCCCCGGCGTCATGCCGGGAAGCCTTCTCACCGGACGGGCGGCGGCCGAGGTCGCCGCGTACGTCGCGGCCGCGACCGCCCACCGCTAGACAGCTAGCGCGCCTCTCAGTGACGGCTGAGCCGCGTCAGCTCGTCTGCGAGCTCGCTCACGATGCCGACGCCGTCGACGCTGCCGATCTTCAGCGGGCCGCCGTCCTCCAGATCGACGACGACCGACGGCCTACCCGCCAGGCGGTCCCGTTCCAGGTATCCGATCCGGACACCGTCGATGTCGTCGTAATAGATGCGGTGGACGCATCCCCCACACCCGGCGCGCGAGCCCTCGAAGCGGATGCTCTCGGGCTCGAGCTCGAGCTTTCCCGTCTCGGGCTTGCAGAGGGGCTCACTCCAGAGGACGGCGTAACTCGACATGCACGCATGATCGGCGTCGCGACGCGTCTCAGCATCGGTACCGCTGCGCGCCTCGTGGTGGGAAAGCCGCCGGACTGCTAGGGGGTTTCGCCGTCCGGCTCGAGCAGGCCCTGGTGGAGGGCGTGCCGCACGAGCTCGGCGCGGGTCGAGAGGCGAAGCTTCTGCATGACGTGTGCGCGATGGGTCTCCGCCGTGCGAACCGAGATGAAGAGGACCTTCGCGATCTCCTGGTTCGTGTGGCCGAGCGCGAGGAGCCTCAAGACCTCCCGCTCCCGCTCCGACAGCGGGTCGGCTTCGGCGCGGGCTTTCGCCTCGGCCTCTGCGGCCGCGAGTCGCGCGCCGAGAGTCGGGTGGACGTATCGCCCGCCGGACGCCACGTCGCGCACTGCCTGGACGAGGTCGTCGTCCGCAGCCTCCTTGAGCAGGTAGCCGGTCGCGCCGGCCGAGAACGCCTGGCGGACGTAGCTCGGGTCGTCCTGCATCGAGAGGACGAGGATCTTCGCCTTCGGCGCCGCCTCGAGGATGTCGGGCGCTGCTTCGAGACCACTCCGTCCCGGCATCACGATGTCGAGGAGGATCACGTTCGGCTTGTGGAGACGTGCGAGACGGATGGCCTGCTCCGCGTCTCCCGCCTCGTCGTCGACGGTGATGTCGGCCTCGCCCTCGAGCAGAAGGCGCAGCCCTGAGCGGACGAGCGTGTGGTCGTCGACGATGAGAACGTGGATGGACGCCGTCGCGACCTCGGCAGTTTTCGTTGGGCTCATGCCACCACCCTGCCGTCGGCGCCGCTGTGCGGCGTCCGCGCGGGCGCTTCAGGCGGGTCCGTAGTTTGCCGCAGCGACTACGCTGGGGCCGTGATCCGCGAAGGCGAGCAAGCTCCGGACTTCACGCTTGAGAGCGACGCCGGCGAGCAGGTCAGCCTCTCCGGCCTCCGCGGGAAGCCCGTCGTCCTCTATTTCTACCCCAAGGACGACACGCCCGGCTGTACCGCGCAGGCATGTGGCATCCGGGACAGTTACGCAGCGTTCGAGCAGGCGGGCGCGGTCGTCTTGGGCGTCTCGCCCGACAACGTCGGCAAGCACGTCAAGTTCAAGAAGAAGTACGACCTCCCGTTCACGCTCCTCGCCGATCCCGAGCACGCGCTCGCCGAGAGCTACGGCGTCTGGGGCGAGAAGAAGTACATGGGCCGCTCGTACATGGGCGTCAGCCGGACGACGTTCGTGATCGGAGCCGACGGCACCGTCCTCAAGGTGATGGAGAACGTCAAGCCGGCGACGCACGCGGACGACGTCCTCGCTACGCTCGGTTCCTAGCTACCGTCGCGTCTTTTTGAGACGCTAGGGGGCGATGCTCGCCTGGCTCCTGTCGCTGTTCGGCCGCCGCCCACGCGGGGCCGACGACGGCCCGATCGACGAGGGAGCCGCGTACGCGCACAGCTACGGCGACCGCACCGGAGAAGTCCTCAGCGTCGAGCCGATCCCCGAGCCGGAACCGGAGCCGACTCGCGCCAGAGGCGATCTCACCGGCGAGTTCCTGCGGCGCGCGTTCGAGCAGAAGCTCGACGAGCGCAAGAAGCTCACGAACTGATGCGGATGAGAGGACTTGAACCTCCACGAGCCGAAGCCCACACGGACCTGAACCGTGCGCGTCTACCAATTCCGCCACATCCGCGCGGACGGCCAGTCTAGCCGCCTCGCGCCCAGCCCAACTGCGGAGATCGCACGTACCATGCGGGCCTGCCGCGCCCCGTCTTCCTCTTGCTCGCACTGTTCGTGGCCGCCTTCGGGCTTGCCGCGGCCACCGGTTCCGCCGCGCCTTCGCAGCCGGCCTCGCCTCTCGTCGAAGTCGTCGTGACTCTTCCCCAGGCGCCGCTCGCGCTCATGGAGAGGCACTCGCTCAACCTCCACGCAGCGCGGTCGGCGTCATATCTCCGCTCGCTCGCGGCGACGCAGCAGGCGTTCACCGCCCGGCTCGCCGCCCAGGTGCCGGACGCACACGTCTACTGGCATTACGACGTCGCCCTCGACGGCGTCTCGGTCGTCGTGCCCGCGTCGCAACTCTCCCGCCTGAGCGCGATTCCGGGAGCGACCGTCTGGCCGACGGTGACCTACCACTCGCTCGGCGGCCCGGCGCCCGCGACGGCGCAAACCGGGCCGGACAACCGCCCGCCGCAGATCATCGGCGCGCCCGACGTCTGGGGCCCGAGCCTCGCGAACGCCGGCCAGGGGCTGAAGATCGGGATCATCGACGACGGGATCGACCAGAAGCACCCGTACTTCGATCCGACGGGCTTCTCCTACCCGTCCGGCTTCCCGCTGGGGAACACGAAGTACACGACGCCGAAGGTGATCGTCGCGCGCGCGTTCCCGTCGCCGTCGACGCATTGGAAGTACGCGAACACGCCCTTCGACCCGATCTACTCCGACCACGCAACCCATGTCGCCGGCATCGCGGCGGGCGACTACGACACGCCGACCGGCGGCTACCCGCAGAACGCGCAGATCTCGGGCATCGCGCCCAAGGCGTATCTCGGCAACTACAAGGCGCTCACCGTCCCCACCTCGCAGTTCGGGCTCGACGGCAACTCGCCCGAGATCGCCAAGGCGATCGACCAGGCGGTCGCCGACGGGATGAACGTCGTCAACCTCTCGATCGGCGAGCCGGCAGTGGCACCGAGGCGCGACATCGTCGTCCAGGCGCTCGACAACGCCGCGGCCGCCGGCGTCGTCCCCGTCGTCGCCGCCGGGAACGACTACGACGTCGCCGGCCTGGGCTCGATCGGGTCGCCGGCGAACACGCCCGCCGCGATCACGGTCGCCGCGTCGACCGGCGGATCGTGGGACACGAAGCCCGACATCATCGCTGACTTCTCCTCCGCCGGCCCTGCGCCGATCTCGCTCTTGCCCAAGCCCGACGTGACGGCCCCCGGCGTCGACGTCGTCTCGTCGATCCCCGGCGGCTGGGAGGCCTGGGACGGCACGAGCATGGCGACCCCGGAAGTCGCGGGCGCGGCGGCGCTCCTCCTGCAGAGCCACCCGTCCTGGACCGTGCAAGAGGTCAAGTCGGCGCTCGTCTCGACGGCAGCTCCCGCGAGAGCCGGCGGGCACGAGGCATCGACGCTACGCGAGGGCGGTGGCCGCATCGACGTTCCCGTCGCGAACGCGCCGCTGGTCTTCACGCAGCCGACCGCGCTCGGCTGGGGGCTCGTGCGGCGCGGCTGCGTCCGCAGCAAGGATCTCGCAACGGTGGACGCGGGCGGCGGTGCGACTCCGTGGACGGTGTCGATCGCTCCGCAGTCGCTCCCCGCGGGCGCGAAGGTCAAGCCGGTCGTGACGAGCCTCGTCGCCGGCCAGACGCTCGAGCTCCGGCTCACGGTCTCGAAGCACGCGAGCCCGGGCGACGGCACGGGCTTCGTCGTGCTGACGCGCGGGAGCGATGTGCGCCGCGTCCCCTTCTGGTTCCACGTCGAAGTCCCGAAGCTCCAGCTCGACCCGCACCGAACGCTCTACCGTCCCGGCGTCTACAGCGGCGACACCGCCGGCCAGCCGTCGCGCGTGTCGACGTACCTCTACCCGCAGCGCGGTCTCGCGCCGGGTGTCCCGACACGGCTCGGAGGGCCCGAGGAGGTCTTTCGCTTCCGGTTGCGCAAGCCGGTGGCGAACTTCGGCGTTGTCGTCCTCGGTGGCGCGCACGTCTCGCCCCGCCTCGTTCGCAACGCCGACGAGAACCAACTCGTCGGCTACACGGGGATCCCCGCGACGCTGAACCCGTACGGCGACTTCGGCAACCCGGCGCCCGTCGTCGGCGCGGTCCTCCCCACGCCCGGTGTCTACTCCTTCGTCTTCGACACTCCGACGAACGCGCGTCCCGGCGCGTTCAGGTTCCGCTTCTGGGTCAATGACACGACGCCGCCCGCGATCACGCTGCTCACGCGGACGGTCACCGCAGGCAAACCGGTTCGGCTCGCCGTGCACGACGCGGGCGCCGGCGTCGATCCCGGCTCCATCTACGTCAGTCTCGCGGGCAGCCCTGCGAATTTCTCATACGCGCACGGGACGCTGTCGATCCCGACCTCCACGAACCTCGCCGGACGACGCGTCTCCGTCGTCGTCCATGCCGCGGACTACCAGGAGTTGAAGAACATGGAGGACGTCGGACCGGTACTCCCGAACACGCGCGTCCTCCACACGTCGGTGAAGATCCGCCGCTAGCCGCTAGCGGTCGTCGATCGTCGGGAGGTTCGCGAGGTCGCGCTCGACGCTGGCGGCGAACTCGTCCGCCTCGTCGTCGCCGACGACGTGGAGGTTCGCCTTCGCCTTCCGCCTGGCACGTTCGCGCTGGCGGCGGGACTCTCCACCGAAACGCTCCTCGAGCCTCGGCCATTCCGCGCCGGCGACGAGAACGACCGCTGCCGCGAGCAAGGCGATGTACAGCCAGCTCACGGGGTGATTCTAGCGGCGCGCCATTCCTTCGGCGTCGAGCGCCTCGAGCTTGCCTCGCAGGTACGCGAGGTACGGCTCGGCGTCGAGCGGCCCGCCGACCGAACGCTCCAACAGCTCGGGCGGCTCGAACGTCCGGCCCCAGTGGTGGACCTTGTGGCCGAGCCACTCGCGCAGTTGCCGGAAGTCGCCCGCCTCGAACTGCGCATCGAGGTCGCCGAGCTCCGCCACGGCCCGTTCCCACAGCTGGATCGAGATGACGTTCCCGAGCGCGTACGTCGGGAAGTAGCCAAAGCTCGGGCCCGACCAGTGGACGTCCTGGAGCGCCCCGTCGACGACGTCCTTCGGCTCGACGCCGAGGTAGTCGCGCAGCTTCGCGTCGAACGCCTCGGGAAGGTCGGCAGGCGTGACCGTGCCCGCGAGCATCTCCCGCTCGAGCTCGAAGCGGAGGATGATGTGCAGGGAGTACGTCACCTCGTCCGCCTCGACGCGCGTCGTGCTCGGCGCGACCTTGTTGAGCGCGCGATGGAACTCCTCGAGCGGGACGTCCGCGAGCCGCTCGGGGAACGCCTGTTGCAGGCGCGGGTAGAAATGCCGCCACGTCGAGATGCTCCGCCCGACGACGTTCTCCCAGAGCCGGCTCTGCGACTCGTGGAACGCCGACGACGCGCCGCTCGCGAGCGGCGTGCGGAAGTAAGCCGGGTCGACCTGGCGCTCGTACAGCCCGTGCCCGAACTCGTGGAGACACGAGAGGACGCCGTTGATGTTGTCGGGGAAGAGCCGCGTCGTGAGGCGGATGTCGTTGTGCGCGAGCGAGACCGCAAACGGATGCACCGTGTCGTCGAGGCGCCACGCCTGTTCGTCCATCCCCCACGCCCCGAGCATCTCGAGCGAGAACGCGCGCTGGCGGTCGACGGCGTAGTCGCCGAAGAGGCACGAGTCGTCGACCGGCTCGCCAAGGCCCGCGACCATCTCCACGAGCCCGTCGCGGAGGCGATCGAAGACGACCTCGACTTCCGCCGTCTTCATGCCGGGCTCGTGGTCGTCGAGCATCGGGTCGTACGGGTCGTCGTACGGCTCGTGGCAGGCGATGTACTCGCGGGTCAACTCGAGCATCCGCTCGAGCTGCGGCCGGAAGATCTCGTAGTCGCACGCCTCCCGCGCCCTCAGCCACGACTGGTACCCGATCGAGCCTGCGCGCGTCATCTCGGCGCGAAGGTCGGCCGGAACGCGGCGCTGCTTCTCGTAGTCGCGGCGCGTGATCCTGATCACGCTCGCCTCGAACGACTCGCGGGGATGCTCGCCCTCGAAGTCGCGTAGCTCCTCGAGCAGCTCGCCGAGATCGGGCGCCGTCGAGAGCTCGTGCGCGATCCGCGCGAGCGTTCCCTGCGCCTCGGCGCGCGCCGTCGCACCCTCGGGCGGCATCTTCGTCTCCTCGTCCCAGCCGAGGAGAGCGGACGCGCGGTAGATGTCCGACGCAGAGCCGAGCTTCTTGAGCAGTTCGTCGAAACGGGGCGCCGCAGAACTCACGCCGGGGAGGCTATCGCGCCGACGTCGCGCACCGTGTCGTCCATCGTGAACCAGACCGCACGGCCGAGCGCCAGGAGTGTGCCGTCGCGGTAGAGCGCCGTGCCGGCGTGGCGCTTCCGGCCCTCGACCGCACCGAGCGGCCAGCCGACGACGACGCACTCGTCGCCGGCCTCGGGAGCGGAGTGGACCGCCGCGGTCAACCGGCCGAGGACGCTGATCCCGCGGCTTCCGTCAGGCTGGACGGCCCAGCCGCCGGGGCAGTCGAGCGCCGCCCAGGCGAACCGCTCGCCGGCGACGTCCGGTTCGACGAGCCAGGGCGCAACCACGCGGCCGTCCCCCAACGGCACCGGACGGAGCCGCAGCCCTTCGCCGCGCGGCCCGCAGACGAAGCAGCCGGGGAAGGGATGGTCGGGATCGTCGCCGTGCGCGTCGGACAGCCGCTTTGCGTCGGCGAAGGCCGGCGCCGGCCGAGCGTCGAGATCGAGGACCCCGGGCCGCGCCTCGGCGACGATCTCTCCCGCATAGCGGACGCGGACGGCGTCGCCGTCTCGCTCGACCGCCATCTCGACGTCGAGCGGCGGAGGCTTCCGCAACGTGACCTCGACCACGTCCGCGTCGACGAGCTCCGCAAGCGTGCCGCACGTGTAGCCGCCGTTCGCCGACGCTTCTGGTCCGCGAAATCGCCGCGGAATCACGATCGAGGTAGTCAACGAGCTCCCCGGGTTGGACTCGAACCAACAACCCTTCGGTTAACAGCCGAATGCTCTGCCAATTGAGCTACCGGGGATCGGCGGCGGCCATTGTAGCCCCGCTCGGCGCCGCGCATTACCCCAGCGACGGGATCTCGACCTGGAGCTTCACGAGCTCCTCCTGGAGCTGCCGCGTCCGCTCGCCCTCGGAGCTCGCGAGCTCACGCCGGATGCCGCGCGATCTAAGACGCAGGATCATCTGACGCCCTGCCTCCTCAGTGATCTTGTCTGCGTCGCTAATCGCATAGAGCTCGGCGAGTAGTGGCGCTAGATCGCCGGCATCACTTGCCTCCCCAAGTAAGTAGGCGCGCGCTCGACGATGTAATTCGTCATCGAAGAACTCTGCGGGAGTCGACGCAAGCTCGGACCGAAGCGACTCATGGGCCGCAACTCCGGCCAGAACGCTGCGTTCGAGGCGTTGTTCGGACGCGATGAACCGTGATCCTTGCGATGCGACGCCGGTACTTCGGCGTCCCGGCGTCAGGAGTGCCTGCATCTCTGGCGGAAGATCAAGCAAGTCGGTGGCGAGCCTTTCCGCCTCGAGATGTTCGGGAGACGCCGGGAGTGCGCTGAGGAACGCCAGAACGTCTCCCCACGCAGCTTGTCGATCGGCTGCTCTCTCTATGAGCAGCCGGACGCGGTGGACGGGATAACTGACGGGCGAGGCGAGCTGCTTCTCGAACGCGGCGGGATCGTCGGCCGGATCGGTCCCCTGCGGGAGCGGCACGACCCGCACGGTGAACCCGTCGCGGACGGCAAGCTCCATGCCGCGCAGGGTCGCGTCCTGCCCGGCCGCGTCGGAGTCGAAGCACAGGAACAGCCGCTTCGTCAGCCGCGCGAGCTCGCGGAGCTGCGCCTCGGTCAGCGCCGTTCCCATCGACGCGACGACGGGCGCGAACCCCGCCTGCCGCAGCGCGAGCACGTCGGTGTTCCCCTCGACGACGACGGCGCGATCCTCCTTCGCGATCTGCGTGCGCGCCGTGTCGAGGCCGTAGAGCAGGTCGCCCTTGCGAAAGAGCTCCCCCTCGGGCGAGTTGATGTACTTCGCCTGCAGCGGGTCGTCGTCGTGGAGCTTGCGTGCCTGGAAGCCGCGGACACGCCCGCGCGCGTCGGCGAGCGGGAAGACGATGCGCCGCTGGAAGTAATCGTTACCGCGGCGGTTGGCGAGGCCGACCGCGAGGAGCTCCTCCTGCGAGTAGCCCTCCTGCCGCGCGCGCCCCGTGAGCTGCCCGCCGCCCGGCGCGTAGCCGAGCCGGAACTCGCGGCAGACCTCCTCGCCGAGCCCGCGGGAGGCGAGGTACTCGCGTGCCGGGGCGCCGATCTCGGAGTCCCAGAGCACGCGCCCGTAGAACTCGGCCGCACGCTCGAGCAGCGCGCGCAGCCGCTCGTCGCGCGCGCGCTTCCGGTCATGCTCGGGCGAGCTCTCCTCGTACTCGAGCTCGACCCCGAAACGGCGCGCGAGGAGCTCGATCGCGTCGACGAAGTCGATGTTCTCCGTCTTCATCACGAAGGTGATCGCGTCACCGCCCTCGCCACAGCCGAAGCACTTGAACGTGCCGCGGGCGGGCGTCACCGTGAAGCTCGGCGTCCGCTCCTGATGGAAGGGACAGAGCCCCTTGTACGTTCCGCCGGTCTTGCGGAGCCGGACGACCTCCTCGACGAGCGGGAGGATCTCCATCGTCGCCTTGACCCGCTCGATCGACTCATCCTTGATCCGCGCCATCATTCGCCGAGCTCCGCGACGAAGGCGAGCGCGAAGCGGTCGGTCATCCCCGCAAGGTAGTCGGTCGCGTCCTCGATCGACATCCCGCGCTCGTCCACGAGCTCCTCGAAGATCCTGCGGACCGCGGCGCGCGCCGGGATGTGATCCTGCCGGAGGTAGACGCGCTCGAACATGAAGCTCCGCAGGTCGAGCATCGCGTCTCCGACTGCGTCGCTCTGGACGATGTCGCCGGCCACGGCCGACGTCTCGACGAGATCGTGGACGAGCGTGTCGATGCGGCGCGAGCCGTTGTCGCCGAGCAGCGCGATCGGCGCGGCGGGAAGGTCGGCGGCCTCGAGCAGCCCGGCGCGGAGAGCGTCGTCGATGTCATGGTTGATGTACGCGAAGCGGTCGACGATGCGAACGATGCGCCCCTCCTGCGTCTCGGGCTCGACGGGCCCGGTGTGCTTGAGGATCCCTTCGCGGGTCTCCCAGGTGAGGTTGAGCCCGCGCCCGTCGCGCTCGAGCCGCTCGACGACGCGGAGCGAGTGCTCGTTGTGCCGGAAGCCGGCTGCGCCGCGCTCGCGGAGGATCTCGTCGAGCGCCTGCTCGCCGGCGTGCCCGAACGGCGGATGGCCGAGGTCGTGGCCGACCGCGATCGCCTCGGTCAGGTCCTCGTTCAGTCGCAGCCCGCGCGCGACGCCCCGCGCGATGCCCGCGGCCTCGAGCGTGTGCGTGAGCCGCGTGCGGAAATGGTCGCCCTCGGGATCGACGAAGACCTGCGTCTTGAAGCGCAGTCGCCGGAACGCCTTCGAGTGGACGATCCGGTCGCGGTCGCGCTGAAACGGCGTCCGCAACCGGCATTCCTCTTCCGGCTTCTCGCGTCCGCGGGTTTCGTACGAGCGCACCGCGAGCGGCGAGAGCCATCGCTCCTCGTTCTCGCGGACCGCCTGGGCGAAGCCGTCGGCGACTTTTCCTGCGAGCTCGGGCATCCTGAGCCAATCTAGCCCGGTCGGCGGAAGGCGTGAAGTGACGATCCCGGCGGCCGCGCCGTATCGTCAGCGAGTTGCGTCATCTCGTCGCCGTAGCACTAGCGCTTTCGCTCACCGCGTCCGTCGCCGCCGCTGACTCCGCGACGCGCGCCACACGCGCGCGGCTCGGCGTCGCCGCGATGGTGGAGTCGAACGGCGCGCCCGATCTCGGCACCGCGCCCGGAAACGGAGAGCTAATCCGGTTCATCCCACGCGCGCGCTTTGCTATCGGGATCCTGCTCAAGAACATGTCCGGGAAGCGTCTGGAAATCACGAGCGCCCGCGTCGTCGAGCCTCGCCGCACGCTCATCCACCAGATCGGGACGCAGTTCCACGTGTGGAACCCCCCGAAGTGCCCGCCGGGTGCGTTCTGTCCAGCGTACGGCTTTCCGCTCCGTTCGCATGTCGCGCACCCGACGCCCTTTGTCCTCGGGCGCGGAAAGCGGCTTGGCCTCGAGCTCGACTTCCGCCTCGGCTCGTGCGCCCAAGTTCGTAGCTCGAGCTCCGCGCCGATCTCCCTGCTCCGCGTCAAGTTCCGCGCGGGGGACGGCGCGCGCCGCGAGAGGATCCTCTGGCTCCGCGGCGGCGAGCTCCACCTCCGCGTGCCGAAGCACTGCCGCGTCAGATGATGATCGGAACGGTGCCGCCGTCGGCGCTCCATGCGGCGCCGGTGACGTAGCTCGCGCGCGGCGAGGAGAGGAATGCGATCACCGCGGCGATCTCCTCCGGCTGTGCGAGCCGTCCGAGCGGCCGGCCGGCACCGACCTTGGCGAGGACTTCCTCCCGGTCGCCCTGCTGGTCGGCGAGGCCGCCGTCGCCGAGCCACGCCTGCGTCGCGGTCGGGCCGGGCGTGACGGCGTTGCAGCGGATGCCGTCCTTCGCGTAGAGGTCGGCGACGAGGCGGGAGAAGGACAGCAGCGCGGCCTTCATGACCGAGTAGTCCGGCATCCCGGTCGACGGGCGCTTCGCAGCGGTCGACGAGACGTTGACGATCGAGCCGGCGCCCCGCTCGCGCATGCCCGGCAGCGCGGCGCGCGTCGCTCGGATCGCGCTCATGAGGTTGATCTCGAACGACGCCTGCCAGTCGTCGTCGGTCACCTCCTCGAGCTTGCGGATCCCCGTCCCGCCGACGTTGTTGACGAGGATGTCGATCCGTCCGTGGGCTGCGAGCGTCTCCGAGACGACCCGCTCGGGCTCGCCGGGCTGCGAGAGATCGGCCTGGATGTCGCCGCCGCTCCTGCCCGTCGTGACGACGATCGCTCCCTCGGCGCGCAGGAGCTCCGCGGTCACGAGACCGATGCCGCCGGTAGAGCCGGTGACGAGGCAGACGCTGTCGGAAAGACCCAGATCCATCGCGCCGCTAGGTTAGTACGCCGTGACCACGCTCCTGCTCGTACGACACGGCGAGACCGACTGGAACGCCGAACGCCGCTGGCAAGGACACGCCGACGTGCCGCTCAACGCGCGCGGACGCGCGCAGGCGCAGACCCTCGCGGAGCAGCTCGCCGCCGGGGAGCCGGTGAGCGTCGTCTACACGAGCGACCTCGCGCGAGCGCGAGACACGGCCGAGATCGTCGCGCGCCGTCTGGGAGTCGAGGTCGTCCCCGACCGTGATCTCCGCGAGATCGACGTCGGCTCGCGGCAGGGACGAACGTGGAGCGAAATCGACGACGCGCCGGCGTGGGACGGCGAGCCGAAAGAGGCCCACGCGCGCCGCATCGTCACCGCCCTCCTCCGGATAGCCACGGCGCACGACCGCGAACGCGTCCTCGTCGTCACGCACGGCGGCTCCGTGCGTCGCGTGCTCGAGCACGTCGGGGCCGAGAGCGAAGCCGTCGCCAACTGCTCGATCTGGAAATGCATCGTGGCGGACGGCGTCCTCCGGCCGCCGGCGTGACATGACCACACTCCTCCTCGTTCGCCACGGCGAGACCGACTGGAACGCGGCCGGTCGTCTCCAGGGCCACACCGACCGGCCGCTCTCCGACTACGGCCGGGAGCAGGCGCGCCGGCTCGCGGACGAGCTCGCGGGCGAGGACTTCGACGCGGTCTACTCGAGCGACCTCGCGCGGGCGCGGGAGACGGCGGAGATCGTCGGTGCCCGCCTCGGCCTGCCGGTGACACTCGATCCCGACTTGCGCGAGAAGGACTGGGGCACCTGGGAGGGGCTGACGTCGACGGAGCGCTACGGCGTCGAGCTCGTCGGGGAGTCGACGGAGCAGCACCAGGAGAGGATGCTCACGGCGCTCAAACGGATCGCGGAGAGCCATCCGCGGGGGCGCGTCATCGTCGTCACCCACGGCGGCTCGATGCGGCGTGTTCAGACGGAGGTGCTCGGCTTCGCGTTGCCCGTGGTCGAGAACTGCGGACGTTGGGTGTGCGCGTGGGAGAACGGTGCGGCAGTCCCAGTAGACTGAGCCGCCGGTGGAGGACTACACGAGCAAGTACAAGGGCGAGCAGGTCGAGGTCGCGCTTTTCGGCGGCGAGTACCAGGAAGGCGTGCTGACCGCATACTGCTACGTCGACGAGGTCGCGCACATCGAGCTGAACGGGCACATCCTCGTTCCGCTCCAGAACATCGCCTCGCTTCATTGCTCGAGCCGGTGCGACGCACCGCAGAACGAGGACTGGCCGCCGCGCGGCCTGCTCGACGACGGGCAGGACGACGGCGGGGACAGCGCCGAGTAACGCCGGCCGCGTGCTCGTCGCGCTTCGGAACATCCTCAAGATCTGGCTGCTCGTCGTCGCGCTCGCCGGCGTGATGGCGCTCGTCGGCTGGGCACTCGGCGGCCTGCGCCTGCTGTCCATTTTCGTCTTCGCGGCGCTCCTCGTCGTGCTCGGAGCGTGGTGGACGTTCGACCGCGTCGCCCTCGGGATGATCGGTGCGCGGGAGGTGCCGGTGGGCGGGGCGCCGCTCCTCCACTCCACACTCGAGCGCCTCGCAGCGCGAGCGGGAATCGCCAAGCCGAAGCTCTACGTCATCCGCACCGGCATCCCGCTGACGGCTGCGACCGGACGCGGCCCGCGCAGCTCCGCCGTCGCGTTGAGCGCCACGTGCATCAGCGCCTGCCCGCCGGCCGAGCTCGAGGGTCTCCTCGCGCACGAGGTTGCGCACGTCCGGCTCCGCGACGTCCAGGTGCAGACGGCTGCCGCGGTCGTCGCGGCTCTCCTCCTCGAGACGAGTCGCATCGGCGGGTTCTTCCAGCGCGCGCTTCTCTTCCTTCTCGGCCCGGTCGCGGCGGCGTTCGTCCACGCGCTCGTCTCGCCCAAGAGGGAGCTCGCCGCCGACCGGCTCGCTGCGGAGTTGTGCGGATCGCCCCACGGGCTCGCCGACGCGCTGCTGCGGCTCGAGCAGGCGGCCGAGCTCGTGCCGTTCGAGGGGAGCCCCGCGGCCGAGCCGCTTTTCACGATCAACCCGTTCGCGGAGCGCGGCCTCGGCGGCCTGTTCGTGACGCACCCGCCAGTCGCGGAGCGGGTGCGCCGGCTGCGAGCGCTGGCGGACCACGAAAAAGAGCCGCCGCAGCAGCTCTGATTCGCGTGAAAGAAATAATCGGCGGCGACCTACTCTCCCGGGAGGTTGCCCTCCGAGTACCATCGGCCCTGGCAGGCTTAACTTCTCTGTTCGGAATGGGAAGAGGTGTCTCCCTGCCGGTATGACCGCCGAACTGTCAAAGGCGCGTGTAGAGCTTTAGCCCCACGCAGGCCTTCAAAACTCCATAGCGACTCGTACCAGTGTTCAAATCAAGACCTCGGGCAATTAGTACGGGTGCGCTGAGCGCGTTGCCGCGTTTACACGTCCCGCCTATCAAGGTCGTAGTCTCCGACCGCCCTTACTCCCTCGAGGGGATGGGAGCTCTCATCTCGAGGTGGGCTTCCCGCTTAGATGCTTTCAGCGGTTATCCCATCCAGACGTGGCTAATCAGCAGCGCCGTTGGCACGACGACTGATACACCAGAGGTCTGTTCGTCTCGGTCCTCTCGTACTAGAGACGACTCCTCTCAAAGCTCCAGCGCCCATGGTGGATAGGGACCGAACTGTCTCACGACGTTCTGAACCCAGCTCGCGTACCGCTTTAATGGGCGAACAGCCCAACCCTTGGGACCTGCTACAGCCCCAGGATGCGACGAGCCGACATCGAGGTGCCAAACCCTTCCGTCGATGTGGACTCTTGGGA
>DATKRA010000074.1:0-26472 GCA_035532455.1 Gaiellaceae bacterium
CGACGTCCAGGAAGCGATCGACATCACGTACTACATGGCCGGCGAGGGCAGGCGCCTCTTCGGCCAGACGACGCCGTCGGAGCTCCAGAACAAGTGGAACATGAGCATCCGCCAGCCCATCGGCGTCGTCGGCGCGATCACACCGTGGAACTTCCCGATTGCGATCCCGTCGTGGAAGCTCATCCCGGCGCTCATCTGCGGGAACACGGTCGTCCTCAAGCCATCCTCCGACACGCCGGCGCTCGCGAGCCGCTTCGTCGAGCTGATGAACGAGTCGGGAATCCCGGACGGCGTCGTCAACATCGTCTTCGGCGGCGGCGGCACGGTCGGCGACCGGCTCATCCGCCATCCCGACGTCCGCGTCGTCACGCTCACCGGCTCGCGCGAGACCGGCGTCGCAGTCCTGAAGGCCGCGGCCGACACGCTCACGCACGTCCATCTCGAGCTCGGCGGCAAGAACGCGATCATCGTCCTCGACGACGCCGACCTCGACCTCGCGGTGGACGGAATCGTCTGGTCCGCGTTCGGCACGTCGGGCCAGCGCTGCACCGCCGCCTCGCGCGTGATCGCGCAGCGCGGCATCTACGACGAGCTGCAGAAGCGCCTCGTCGAGCGCGTCGAGAAGCTGCGTCTCGGCCCGGGCTGGGAGGACGACAGCGACATCGGCCCCGTGATCAACGGGCGCGCTCTCGAGATGATCCACTCGTACACGGAGATCGGCACCGGCGAGGGCGCGAAGCTCCTCACCGGCGGCGAGGTCGCGTCCGACGGCGACCTCGGCAAGGGCTACTTCTACCGGCCGACGCTGTTCGCCGACGTCGACCCGCAGATGCGGATCGCGCAGGAAGAGATCTTCGGCCCGACGACCGCGATCATCCCGGTCGCCGACGCCGACGAGGCGATCCGCGTCTCGAACGGGATCAAGTACGGCCTCTCGTCGTCGATCTTCACGCGCGATGTGAACACGGCGTTCCGCGCGATGCGCGACCTCGAGGCCGGGATCACGTACATCAACGCCGGCACGATCGGCGCAGAGGTGCACCTTCCGTTCGGCGGAACGAAGGACACCGGCAACGGCCACCGCGAGGCGGGCCAGGCGGCGCTCGACGTCTTCACCGAGTGGAAGTCGATCTACGTCGACTACTCCGGCAAGCTCCAGCGCGCCCAAATCGACACGGAGGAGTAAGTGCAGCACAGGCAGCTGGGCGACAGCGACCTCCAGGTCTCGGAGATCTGCCTCGGGACGTGGACGACGTTCGGCGGCAGCCTCGCCGAGGCCGATGCGCTCGCCGTCGTCGATGCGGCGTTCGAGAACGGGATCAACTTCTTCGACACGGCGAACGTCTACAGCGAGGGTCGCGCCGAGGAGGTGCTCGGACGCGCGCTCGCGAGTCGGCCCCGCAGCGAGGTCGTCGTCGCGACGAAGGTGTTCGGAACGGCTCCCGACGGGGGCCGCGGGCTTTCGCGCGAGCAGATCCTCAAGCAGATCGACGCCTCGCTCGAGCGGCTCGGGATGGACTACGTCGACCTGTACCAGTGCCACGCGTTCGACGACGACGTGCCGGTGGAGGAGACGCTCGGCGCGCTCACAGAGGTCGTCGACGCCGGCAAGGCGCGGTACATCGGCGTCTCGAACTGGACCGGGGCGCAGATCCAGAACGCGGTCGACCTTGCGCGCGAGCACGGCTTCGCAAAGATCGTTTCCTCGCAGCCGGAGTACTCGCTGCTGCAACGTGAGCCGGAGGAGGACGTGATCCCGGCTTCGCGCGAGAACGGCGTCTCGCAGATCGTCTACTCGCCGCTCGCGCAGGGCGTCCTCACGGGTAAGTACGTGCCGGGTGCGGCGGCCGCCGAAGGAACCCGGGCCTCTGCGCGCCCGGAGTGGATGCAGCTTTACCGCGACGACGTCCTCGAGCGTGTCCAGCGCCTACGGCCGGTCGCCGAGGGGCTCGGTTGCTCCATGGCGCAGCTCGCGCTCGCATGGATTCTCCGGGAGCCGAACGTCGCGGCGGCGATCATCGGCGCGTCGCGCCCCGACCAGGTGCGCGACAACGCGGAAGCGTCCGGCGTACCGCTCGACGACGCGACGCTGCGCGCGATCGACGACGCGCTCGCGGCGTGAACCGGAAGCTCGTCGTCTTCGTCCCACGCGAGGCGCTCGACACCGTGCGCGACGCGCTCTTCGCCGCCGGCGCCGGGCGGATCGGCGACTACGAGCGCTGCTCCTTCTACACGGAGGGAACGGGAACGTTCCTCGGCGGCAAGGGCACGTCGCCCGACGTCGGCCAGGCTGGGCGGGAGGAGCGCGTCGCGGAGCTGCGGCTCGAGACGGTCTTCCCGGCGGAGCGGCAGGCGGCAGTCGTCGCGGCGCTCCGCGAAGCGCATCCGTACGAGGAGCCGGCATTCGACATCTACGACCTTGTTGCCGCGGGATGAAGGCGCGTCTCTTCACCGACGGCGGCGCGCGCGGCAATCCCGGCCCGGCGGCGTTCGCGTACGTCCTCGAAGCGGAGGACGGGACGGTGCTCGCGGCGCACGGCGAGGCGTTCGGCGTCGCGACGAACAACGTCGCCGAGTACCGGGCCCTCGTCGCCGGTCTCGCGAAGGCGGTCGAGCTGCAGGTGCCGGAGGTCGAGGTCGTCTCCGACTCCGAGCTCCTCGTGAAGCAGATGAGCGGCGTCTACCGCGTGAAGAACGAGGCGCTCCGGACACTGTCGCTGGAGGCGGCGCGACACGCACGCGCCGTCGGCAAGGTCACGTACACGGCCGTGCGGCGGGAGCAGAACACGCTCGCCGACAAGCTCGTCAACGAGGCGCTGGACGCCTCGGGCCTCGGCTAGACTTCCCCTCCCACGCGGATGTAGCTCAGTTGGCTAGAGCGTCTGCTTGCCATGCAGAAGGTCGTGGGTTCGAGTCCCATCATCCGCTCTGAATAAGCCCCGCTAGACGGGGCTTTTACTGCCCGAGCCGACCCCACTGGGCAGGGCCTCGGTCTCTAGCGGACGGTGATTGAGGGCGACGCTGCGAGGGGGGTTTGCGTTCCGGTGGCAGACGATCGTTCCTGCACTCGCCATTTCTGTGTCCCTCGGTGCTTCGGCGCCGTAGCTCCGCCGCCGCCGCCGCCGGCCTTCGAGCCGTACGTGATCTTCAGGGTTGCGCCACCTGCGAGGGTGAGACCGGAAACCTTGATCGTCCTACCGGAGAGCGAGAGCGCGCCTGCGCTCGCAGTGACATAGCCACGCGCCCGGTGGCGGAGCGAGGGCGCAGACCAGCCCGAGGGCACCCCCAGCGTCACAGTGCCGTTCGCGATCCCAACGCCCGCGGCGGTGTAGGTGAAAGCGATCGTGTGACGGGTGGACGCGTGCCGGACAGAGTGCGTCCGCGTCCTCATCGTCCCGACTCCGTCGGGCGGAGACCAGATTGGTAGCGATCCGTTGTCGCGGTCTTGATCGACCGGTGTCGAGATTCCGGGCACGGTGCCGTTGTCCGCGTACTGCCACAGCTCCCAGGTGCTCCAAGCGCTGGGAATGCTCGGACAGCTGACATTCCAGTTTGCGATCCATAGCGGCCAGCCGCCGAAGGCGGACGAGCCGACGATCGTGTTCCACTCGCTCGCGCTCGTGTAAACGAGCGGGTACACCCCGAGTTCCGTGTGGATCCGGTTTCCTGCACTCTCCAAGTCGGTGGCAACCGTCGACGCCGATTGACCATCGCTGACCTCGACGTCGAGCATCGGCACCAGATCTCCAGGCCCGAACCCGGCCTGCTCGAGTCCAGAAACGAGTGCGTTCGCCTGAGCCAACGGATCCTGATTGGGCTCGAAGAACAAGTAGCCGCCGGCCTTCAGCCCTGCGGCCTTCATGCCGGCGAAATTCGACGAGAAGTTGGGATCGACGACGGTCGTCCCGTCTGCAACCCGGGCGTACCCGAAAGCGATTCCGGACGCAGCAGCCTGAGACCAATCGATCGTCCCCTGAAACTCGCTCACGTCGACGCCGTACGAACTTGTGCCGGATGGGCATGAGTTCGTCTCCCGAATCGGCGCCGCCGCGGACGAGCCCATGGGAGCAACGCCAATCACCAGAGCGACCAGTACGCCCATGCCAAGCCCGACCACGGAGCGCTGCATCGGATCCCCCCTTCAGCGGAAGCAGCGTGGCCGAAGTATGGGACTGCACCTTCCCAGTGTCAACACTCCACGAACTCCCATCGGCACGCCGCTCTCCTGGCCCAGTGCGCTGGAATGTCCCCCGAGTAGTTCCCGACGTAGTGTGTCGGTGATGTTGCCCTCCGACGACAAGAACGGGCGGAGTGTGCGGGGGATGGCGATTTTGATGATCCTCGTCGCCTTGATCTTCGCCGCCGTTAGCTTCCTCGTGCTGTGGCTGAGCATCGTGGGCCGATAGCTACGTAGAACCGGTCCCCGGAGGGTCGAGCGAGAGCGAGACGGGCCTGGGCTAGTGCGCCCTCTCATTCGAGAGTGGAGTGGGGTGCACGGGCCGGAGAAATGTCAAAGCCCGCAAACCGCTTGCGCAGTCCACGGGCTTCGACCTCTCCACCTTCTCAGATCGCGCGCCTTTCGTCAAGCTGGAGCCCGCGCCCGGCTCGATTGCGAAGTAGCCGCCCGTCCGCTTTGACTGGCGTCGGATCTTCCGCGAGAGCACGCGGCGCAGCTGCGCGTCCGTCGCGCTGGTGGAGACGACGACCGAGGCCGGACTCGTTTGCCATGCAGAAGGTCGTGGGTTCGAGTCCCATCATCCGCTCGAGTTTGGGTTTGTGTGAAGCCTCGGTCCGTCTGGTGCACGATGGTTTGTGATCAGCGCTTTCCCCGATGCGGTCCTTGGGTTTGGTGGCCGATGGTTCGGGTCGGAGTCGCCGTATCGCAAACACCTGGCTGCTGAAGCGTTCGCCAGGGATGGGGGTGATGAGATGCTTCTCCGGTTCAAGGCTCCGCGCAGGCATCGGGTGCTCGGACTGCTTGGCGTGCTGGTGTTGGGGGGCGCGTTGGCAGGAGTTGCGTGGGCGTCGATCCCGGGACCTGACGGGACGATCACCGCGTGCGCGGCCAAGAACGGCACTATCCGGCTGATCGACACGGCCGTCACGACAGGCAAGGCCTGCAAGAAGGGCGAGATCGTTCTCACCTGGAACCAGAGCGGCCAGCAGGGCCTGCCAGGCGACCCCGGCCAGCCGGGGCCCACTGCGGGCTATACGCAGTTCCAGTCAGGTGAGGGCGGTGCGGGCGGGCTTCAGCTGCCCGAGGATCCCCAGGAGCCGGTTCGGGTCCTGACGCTCAACGTGCCCTCTGACTGGGTGGCCGCGCCCAACGAGCCCGGCGACGAGCCGATCTATCGAGACGGCATCACCGGGGTGGTGGCCACCGTGTCCGTCTTGCTCTGGAACAGGGGCCCGACGATGGCGCACCCCGGCTGCACGGTGCTCTCCGATCAGGGCGGCTTCGGCGACGGGCACATGTATCTCTCCGGAATGGACTCCAATGGCGTATCGCCGAATACCAGCTACCTGACGTTCCAGGCGACTTCGCCTGCGGGGCCACCGAGCGAGATCTACCTGACGTGCTCGGTCGCCGAGGACCACCCGCCGCTTCCGCCGAATACCTCGATGGACGTGGAGGTGCTAGCGGCACAGATGTCGGTCGTGCCGCGCGGCTTCTGAGGCGAGAGACGGACAGGAGCCGCGCGGAACGGCACGCGGCTCCTGTCAGGCCATAAGCGAACAGTCCAGGTCTTGCGGCGTGCCGTGCAGAAGGTCGTGGACTCGAGTCCCATCATCCGCCTTCATCCCGGCGAGTGACCGTAGAGCCGGCGGTAGAGCGCCTCCCAGTTCCTGGCGAAACCGCGCCGCGCGGCGCGCAGGGGCAGTTGGCCGTCGCACACAGCGGCCTTTGCGCGGTTCTCGAGCGAATCCTTGACGTGGTAGTTCGCGGTGCCGCTGCCGAGCTCCGGGAAGAGGTTCGCGAGCGCGTTCGAGCCGCCGAGCTCGAGCGGGACGATGTGGTCGATCTCGATCGTGTAGCCGTAGTACGAGGCGGCCATCCCGTACTCACGCTCGACGGTGAACTTCTCCGCCTGCGGGACGTTGCGGATCGTGCCCGTGTGGAAGCTCCCCGCGCAGATCACGCGCTTCGTGAGCCGCGAGTAGTACGCGCCGGGTGAGCAAGAACGGTCCGGCCGGGAGAAGCGCACGCACCGGCTCGACTGCGTCCTCCGTCCGAGCAGGACGGTGGGCCCGGTCTGGACGCCGCTCGAGGAGCCGCTCCCCTTCAGCCATTTCGCGACGCCGCCGTGGTGCGAGCACGTGCCGGAGTGGTGCTTCGAGTAGCTGTACGTCCCGTCCCGGCAGAGCGCCGTCGCTCCCGGCGGCGCGGCTGCGGCGGAGCCGGCCACGGTCACCGCCAGGACGCCGACAACTACGAGAAGGAGCCGCACGGGACAGGTCTATCGCAGACATGTCCCCATGACAAGGAAGAGGAAGGAGCAGATCCGTGAGTCCCCCGATGCCGGACCGCTCGTGCTCCGCGACTCTCGCGGTCCGGATGGACGACGAGAAGACGTGCCGGCTGGAGGCGATGGAAGGGCGTGTCGTCGTCTGTCCCGAGGGTGCATGCGTCTTCTGGGAACCGGGCGGCGCCGTGCTCGAGGGGCGTTGCGTGCTCGACGACATCGACTTCGCCCGCGAGCCCGGCCTCGCGCACTGGCTGCTGGGATTCCGAGAGTCGCTCTCGGCCCCGGAACCGGAGTAGAGCCGCGGCTCATCGTTAATTCACGGCCGCCGGGCAAGGTGAGAACGTGAGCACCGACCACTACGGGTGGAACGAGCGGGTCGACACGTGGGAGGAGGTCGCCGCGAGCGAGGCATTCCTCCGGCTTCGTGACCGGGTCGTCGAGCTCGCCGAGCCGCGCGAGGACGACCACGCCGTCGATCTCGGCGCCGGCACCGGCCTCCTTGCACGCGCACTCGCGCCTCGCGTCGCCGACGTCGTCGCCGTCGACTACTCGCCGGCGATGCTCGAGCGGCTGGATGCGCTGGCAGCGAGCGACGGCGTCCACAACCTGAGGACGGTCGAAGCCGACCTCCGCCGGCTGCCGCTCGAGGACGAGTGCGCGACGCTCCTCGTCTCGAACTACGCCTTCCATCATCTCGACGATCCCGGCAAGGAGCTCGCGCTGAGCGAGGCGCGCCGGGTCCTGCAGCCGGGTGGACGGCTGGTCGTCTGCGACATGATGTTCTCGCTGTCGCTCGAGGCGCGCGACCGGAAGGTCGTCATGCGGACGGTGCTGTCGATACTGCGCCGTGGGCCGGCCGGGGTGGTGCGGATCCTCAGGAACGCGGGCCGGCTCGTCGCCGGGCGCTGGGAGCAGCCCGCGCGGCCCGAGACGTGGGAGGAGATGCTCGTTGCGCGCGGCTTCGAGGACGTGCGCGTCGAGCTTCTCGCGAACGAAGCGGCGGTCGCGGTCGCCCGCCGCCCTCCTAGGAAAGCTCGAGCGCCCGGCGTCCGAGCAGCTGCCAGCGGTAGCTGAACAGCGACTCGCTCCACCGCTCGCGTGCGCCGCTCAGCGGGTTGTTCACGAGGACGTAGCCGGGGCCGGCACCGACGAGCACGATCGCGTGCTCGCCGGAGTTGAACGTGATCGTCCGTCCCGACGGCGCGATCCACTTCGAGTACGGGCCGGCCGTGAGACCGACCCACGCGAGGACGGGGTGGCCCGCGAGAACGGCGGCGCGCACCTTGCCGACGCTCGTGCCGTGCAGATCGGTGAGCCGGACGCCGTACCGCGCGGCGAGATGGCGAATCGGAGGCTCGTAGACGCCGTAGCCGCCGTACGGCCCGCCTCCGTCAGCGCGTCCGACGAAGCCCTGCTCCGGGTCGCCCCAGCGGAGAAGACTGCTCCCCGGGACCGGCTGCGGGTCGAGGGGCCCGCTGATCGGCAGTTCCGCCTGGAGCCGAAGCTGCCCGACGTGCACTCCCGCCGCCGTGAGGAGCATCGAGAGCGAAGTCGCCTCGCAGTTGTCGCGGAGCACCTGGAGCACCGGCCGGATCCGGATCGAGCTCGAGACGCCACGGAACGGGACGTCGATCCGCGTTCTGCGGGCGGCGCGCGCGCGCCGCACAACACGGCGAGCACGGCGGAGCGGGACTGCCACCACGATCCGGGCGCGGTCATGCACGATCACGAGCCGCGGCCGGAGCTTCGTCACCTTGACGCCGTCCACGTAGACCCTGAGCGCCCGGGCCGGCGGTGACGTCGATTGCCCCGCAGCGCCGCAGCCCGCGGCGACGAGGACGGCGACGGCGGCAAGGAGAACGCTCGCGGCGCGCATCCGCTGACCGTAGCTCCCGCGGATGAGAAACGGACTTGCCTACCGCTTGAGCACGCGATAGCCGCGAAGCCGCTTCCCCCCGACGTGCTTGAAGATCTTCGGATCGTTCTGCGCCTGGCGGCCGTAGTACGAGTCCTTCAACACCGCGACGTACGTCGCGTCGCGCGCTGCGAGCAAGGCACGCAGATTCCCGCGACGGGGCAGGGCGACGAGCCGGTTCTCGAACCGTCGGCCCGCGAGCGGCGAGAACATGTGGACCGAGAGCGGGTCGAGGGCGATCGTCTCGCCGTGGATCCGGTCGACCCAGCGGAAGTCGCTATTGAAGACCGTGCCGACCGTCCGTCGGCCGTCCACGATGTCGCGGAAGACCGTCCGCAGGCCGATGCTCCTGAAGTTGGCGGTGGGGATGACGGTACGCGTCGCAAGCCACCCGGCGCCGCCCGCGAGGAGGAGCGTCGCGACGCCGAGGGCGAGGCGTGCCCACGCCGGTCGCCAGGTCGCGGTCATTGCCCACGCGACGGCAATCGCGCCGAGTGCGGCGATGCCGATCGTGTAACGGGAGTACCAGTGGTCCGGCTGGGCGGCGAAGAGCACCGCGGTCGGGACGACGAAGAACCAGAACACCGGCCGGCAGCGCCGCCACGAATAGACCGCGAAGACGACCGTCAGCACTACGCCGAAGTAGCTCCACACCGGCCCGAGCCCGCCGGCGTTCATGCCGCCGAGCGTGTATCCCCGCTTCGTCCAGAAGTGGAGGTCGCTCGCCCACGAGACGAGCGGTTGGATGGGCGCGGGATATTGCGCGAGCGAGGGCGGTGCGCCGGTGAGGTGGTTCGCTCCCTGGAAGACCGTGACTCCCCCGAACTTGACTTCCATCGGGTAGTACGGACTGCCCTTCGCGAGCCAGGACCGGATGTACCAGGAGAGCCCGAAGACGGCGGCCGGCGCCGCGAAGAGCGCAGCGGCGAAGCCGGTCTCGCGCCAGGGCCGGCGTCTGCGGGCAAGGGCGCCGACGACGAGCGGCAACGCCAGGGTCGCGAAGAACTCGCTTCCCGTCGGCTTGACCCCGAGGCACAACCCGGCGGCCGTTCCCGCCGCGCCGAGGAGGAACCAGCGCCGGAGACCGGCGGACTCGAGCGCGCGGAGCACGAGGAAATACGCCGCCAGCCCGGTCGCGGTGAAGGTCACGTCCACATCGGACGTGTTCGCCTGCGCGAGGAGGACCGGGGTGAGCAGGAAGATCGACGCGGCGGCGACCATGCCCGCTTGCGGCAGGCGCGCGGCGCGCGCGATCCCCGCGACGGCTGCGGCACCGAGGAGCGCGGCCGCGACCTGGACGAGGTCGACGTACTCGATTCCTCCGCCGAGCACCGCCGGCCACGTGGCGAGCAGCTCTCCGTTCTCGGGGTAGTACGCGCAACAGGGGTTGAGCGGGCTCGTGGAGACGCGGTGGCTCTGGACCCAGCCGATCACGGTGGGAAGGTGGTAGTGGAGCGGGTCGTAGCCGTACGGTGGGAGGGCGAGCGCCAGGACGACGCGCCACGCGATAGCGAGCGCGGCGATCACGGCGAGCCCGGCTACGACCCGATGCTCGCGCGCGAACTCGACGACGAGGCGCAGTCGGGGACGCCGCCCGCGGGGCGCCTTGCGCACGAAGACGAGGAGCACGCCGCTGACGACGATGTTCGTGCCGAGGACTCCGGTGATGTCGAGCCGGCCGAGGATCGCGCCGGCGAAGACGAGCGTCGCGATGATCTGCGCCGCGGCGAGGACGGGCACCGTCACGAGCAGATCGAGGCGGTCGCGAACTCCCGCCGCCCGCGTCGCGCGGGTCGCACCGGCGAAGACGAGCGCCGTTCCCAGCAGCAGCCAGAGGAAGCCGAGGAGCGCGTGCGTCACGGGCGCGGAGACGGCAACGGGCGGTGGGCGAGCCAGGCGGCGCGGAAGAGATCGGCGGCCATCTGCACCGACGATCCGAGCAACCGGACCTTCGTGTCGCGGTTGTCGATCCACGCGACCGGCACCTCGGCGATCCGCAGACCGAGTCTCGAGGCGTTGATGCACAGCTCGGCATCGAACGCGAACCCGTCGATCCGCTGCAGCTCGAAGAGGATCCGTGTCCGCGGCAGGTGGAAGAGCTTGAAGCCGCACTGCGTGTCGTGGATCCTCAGCCCCGTGAGCACGCGGAAGAGGAAATTGAACGTCTTGCCCATCAGCTCGCGGTGCGCGGGCTGGTGGACGATGACGTTCGAGCCGGGCAGGTCGCGCGAGCCGATCGCCATGTCGTTCCCCTCGCGGAGGGCCGACACGAGAGGGCCGAGCTCCGACATCGGCGTCGAGCCGTCCACGTCGGCGACGAGAGCGAGATCCGAGCCCGCCGACAGGACGCCTGCGCGGACGGCGGCGCCCTTGCCGCGATTCCGCTCGAAGGAGATGAGCCGGACCCGCGAGTCGTGCGCCGCGTGAGCCTCGACGAGCGCCGGCGTCTCGTCGGTCGAGCCGTCGTTCACGACGATCACCTCCACGAGCTCCAAGCCTGCCGCCCGGGCTTCCCGCTCGGCCTCGGTCTCGAGGACATCGAAGAGGATGGACAGGCGACCCGACTCGTTGTAGACCGGGACCACGAGCGAGAGCGTGCGGGGTTCGTCTGCCCGGGACTCCAACGGCGCCGACAATACCAACGCCTCCGAACGGCTCCTGCCGCCCGAGTCGCCACAATGCACGGGTGCTCGCGGAGTCGGTGAGAGGGCGAGGCTGGCTGCACGCGCTCCAGGTGAGCCGCTTCGCCGTCGTCGGCGTCGCCAACACGGCCGTCGACTACGTCCTCTTCGTCGGGATCACCAAAGTCTTCCATCTCGCGCTCGACAGCGTCTGGATCGCGAAGGTGTGCTCGGGCACGGTCGCGATGAGCCTCAGCTTCTTCCTCAACCGGCGCTGGGTCTTCGGCGCGCGCGGGCACGCGCCGGTGCACCACCAGGCGGCGCGCTTCTTCGCGGCGACGGCGGTGGGCGTCTACGGGATCGGGGTGCCGGTCACGCAGCTGTTCGCGCGTGTGTACCAGGGGCCGGGCCGCTGGCTCTACGACGTGCTCCGGGACGTCGGGCTCACGGGTGCGGCTCCCAGCGTCTTCACCGAGGCGTTCGCGACGAAGACCGCGGCGTTCGCGATCGCGACGTGCTGCTCGATGATCTTCAACTTCCTCGCCTACCGGTACTGGGTCTTCCGCCGCGCCGGCGACGACGGTAGGCGGCCTGCGAGAGCAGCGTGAATACCTACTTCGAGTGGAAGTACGCCTGGTAGATCTGCTTCGCGGCAGGCGCGGCGGCGTCGGTTCCGAAGCCGCCGTGCTCGATCATCACGACGACGACGAGCTTCGGGTGGTCGTACGGCGCCCACGACGCGTACCACGAGTGGTAGTCGCGCGGCGGCGCCTCCGCGGTGCCCGTCTTGCCCGCCACCGTCGGCGTGAAGCCGCCGAACACGGCGCCCGACGTTCCGGCCGGGTTGTTCGCGGCCTCGTACAGGCCCTGCTTGATCGCCCACGTGAACGGTGAGAGCTTCAGGCGTCGCACGGGCTTGAACCTGAGCTCGTGTCTCACGCCGTTCCGGATCACGGCCTCGGCAACGTGGGGACGGACGACGGTGCCGCCGTTGATGAGCGCCGAGTACGCGACCGCGAGCTGGAGTGGGCTGACCTGGAGCGCGCCCTGCCCGATCGAGAGGTTGATCGCCTGGCCCTCGTAGTACGGCGTGCCGGTGAGCCGCTCGAAGTACGCGTTCGGCATCGGGAGGTAGCCCGCCGTCGCGCCGGTGAGGTCGATCGGCGGAGTCGCTCCGAGGCCGAGGAGGCGCGCCCAGTGCTGGATCAGCGTCGCCTTCTTCGCCGGGTCTGCCGCCCAGATCCGGTCGCCGAGCCGGTAGAACCACGTGTCGCACGACTGCTCGAGGGCCGTCGGCAGATCCATCATCTCGTACGCGCCGCGCTCGACGTTGAAGAACGTGTGATTCCCGAGGGTGAACGAGCCGGAGCAGAGCTGCGACGTATACGGCGTGATGATCCCGGCGCTCAGGGCGGCCTCGGCGATGATCGGCTTGAACGTCGAGCCGATCGGATACGCGCCGGAGATCGCCCGGTCGAGCGTGGGCGTGCCCGTCGTGTCCCGGTAGAGCCGCGAGAGGTAGCGCGGACTCGTCGCGGCGAGCTTCTGGTTGAAGGTCGGATAGCTCGCGATCGCCTTGATCGCGCCTGTGTACGGATCGATCGCGACGGCCGAGCCGCCGGTCGGGTTGTAGCCGGCGGCGCGCGCGTCGGCCATCCCGTTGTAGATCGCGTTCTCGGCCGCCCGCTGGAGCCTCGTGTCGATGGAGAGCTGCAGCGTCGGCGGCTGCTTCTCCTTCGGGACGACGAGCGGGCCGACGATCCGCCCGAGCGAGTCGACGGGGATCCGCGCCTTGAGAAACCCCGCGTCGAGGATCGAGTCGTACGCGGCCTCGACGCCGCTCTCGCCGACGATCTGGCCCTGCTGCGCCTTCCCGTACGCGTGCGTTCTGAGCTGCTTCTTGCTGATCTGGCCGAGGAGGCCGAGGAACGGGCCGCCGAACGCGCCGAGCGGATAGCTCCGCGTCTCGGCCGCAGCAACCTTGAAGCCGGGGAAGCGCGCACTCCGTTCCTGGAGGTAGTTCGTCAGCGCCGGGCTCGGGTTCGCGATGACGACGGCCGGCGCGAAGGGCGCCTGGAAGACGTCGTAGGCAATTCGCGCGACGAGTTGCCGTTTCCTCATTCCCGCGAACTTCGCGAGACGCCCGATCTCCTTCAGCCCTGCCGCGCTTGCGTGCCAGTGGCCGGCTGCGTCGCGGGTGCCGAGGGAGTTGCCGTCCGCGTCGATGACGACGTGGCCGGTCGTGCCGGCGATGAGGCGTCCGCGGTCGTCGACGATCGCACCGCGCGCGCCGAGCAGGTCGACGGTGCGGTAGGCCTGCTGGTGCGCGTCGGCGGAGTACTGCTTCCCGTGCAGCACCTGCAGCGACCAGGCGCGAAGCAGCAGGAGCATCACGCCCACTGCGACGACGGCGGCGAGGCCGCCGATGCGGACGTAGAAGCCGGGGCTGCGGAAGTACGGCGCGTCCGCGCGGGAGTACGGCTGCAGGCGGAAGCGGGAGGCCACCGGACCGCAGGGTAGCGAGGAGGGATTGGCGGAACGGTGCTCGCCGCGATGGCGTGCTGGGCGCCGCGAGGCGCCGGCTACTCGTCCGCGATCTCGTCCGCCAGCAGAGCGAGCGCGAACGAGCGCCACGCGAGCTCCGGCTCGGCGCGTAGCGCTTCGACGCCGCCCGCGACGGCGGGCAGATCTGCGGTGGGGAGCCCGACGAGCGCAGTCGCGAGCGCGGCGCGCCGCTCGGGCGTCTCGAGCTCCGCCGCGAGGCGTTCCGTGGCGACCGAGCCGAAGTCGAGCTCGCGGTGCGGGTCGCCGCCGGCGGCGAGAACGAACATCGCACGGCGCCGGGCGGCGTTGAGCTCTGACTCGGGAATCGCGACGTCTCCCTGCACGAGCCAGCACAGCATCACGAGGAGCTCGCTCGACCGCGGATCGAGACCCGAGTCCTCGAGCTGCTCGAGGCGCTGCCTGCGGCTAGCCGGGATCTCGGCAGTCACCGGTCTCGCCTTCGCAGCAGCCCCACTTGAACCGGCAGCGCGGGCACTGATACGTCCCATGTCGCCACTCCATCGCTGCGGCGCAGCGCGGGCATGTCTCAGTCTGCGGTGTGGTACTCGTCGGCGATTGCAAGGACGTCGTCGAGTATGGCGATGCCCTCGGCCAGCTCTTCGGGCGTGATCACGAGCGGCGGGCAGACCATGAAGACATTCCAGTGCGTCATGAGATAGAGGCCGCGCTCGAGCGCCGCCTTCGCGAGCCGGGCGACCGGCGCCGCGGCCTCACCCGACGCGTTGAACGGGACGAGCGGCTCGCGCGTCTCGCGGTTGCGGACGAGCTCGAGCCCCCAGAAGCAGCCGAGCCCGCGCACCTCGCCGATCGACGGGTGCTTCTCCTGGAGCTTGCGGAGCTCGCTTTCGAAGAGCGGCCCCATCTCGGCGGCGTGCTCGACGATGCCCTCCTCGCGAAACGCCTCGATCGAGGCGACGCCGACCGCGCACGCGAGCGGATGGCCGCTGTACGTGAGGCCGCCGCCGAAGTACCTGTCGCGCAGCCAGGCGGCGATCGGCTCGCGCACCGACATCGCGCCGAGCGGCACGTAGCCGGAGTTGATGCCCTTCGCCATCGTGATGATGTCGGGGACGACGTTCCAGTTGTCGACCGCGAACCACTTGCCGGTGCGGCCGAAGCCGGCCATGACCTCGTCGGCGATGAGCAGGATCCCGTGCCGGTCGCAGACCTCGCGGATCGACTGGAGGTAGCCGTCGGGCGGGACGATGATCCCGTTCGTCCCCGTCACGGTTTCGAGGATCACGGCGGCGACGGTGTGCGGGCCTTCGTATTGGAGGATCTCCTCGAGGTGCGGCGCGCCCGAGCAGACGGGGCACGGATCGGGATGGCCGGCGGGGCAGCGGTACGTGTACGGGTCGAACATCCGCACGACGCCGGGGATGCCGGGCTCGGCGGGCCAGCGGCGCGGGTCGCCGGTGAGCGTCATCGCGCCCGCGGTCGCGCCGTGGTAGCTGCGGTAGCGGGCGACGATCTTCTGGCGGCCGGTGTACCAGCGCGCGAGCTTGATCGCGTTCTCGTTCGCCTCGGCGCCGCCGTTCGTGAAGAACGTCATCGAGATGTCGCCGGGCGTGACTTCCGCGACGAGGCGCGCGAGCGTCGAGCGCGGCTCGGTCGCCATCGGCGGGCCGATCGTGCAGAGCTTGTCGGCCTGCTCCTTGATCGCCGCGACGAGCTTCGGGTGCTGGTGGCCGATGGAGACGTTGACGAGCTGGGAGGCGAAGTCGAGGTAGCGCTTGCCGTCGTAATCCCAGAACCAGCAGCCCTCGCCGCCGGCGACCGCGATCGGGTCGAGCGCGTCCTGCACCGACCACGAGTGGAGGACGTACTGCTTCGCGTCGGCCCTGACCCGCGCGCCGAGCTGCGAGCCCTGATCGGTCGTAGCCATGGGACGAGCCTACCGGGCCGATACCGAGACGCGGATCCGCTGCACCGCGTTGTTGCAGAAGCCGCCGTAGTTCCACGCGGGCTCCGGTGGCTGGGTGTTGCCGGCGCCGTCGGTCGCGCGGCAGCAGAGTTCGTACTCTCCCGGCGCGGCGTCCCAACCGAAGCTGAAGCCGCGCCACGCGTATGGGCCGAGCGGTGGCTCGAGCTCGGCTTCGGCCCACGTCGCGCCGCCGTCGTCGCTCACTTCAACCCGCTCGACCGGGGCCTGACCCGACCACCCGCGCCCGCGGAGCACGACCCGACCGGCGGCGAGGTGGCGCTCGCGCGAGAGGAAGTCCGGGATGCCCGGAGGAACGAGCAGCGACCGCGGCAGCATCCGCTCGACGGGCGGCCCGTCCACGTCATCCTCGAACCGCATGATGCGATACGTGCCGGCCTGCTGGTAGCCCTCGAACTCGTCCGCGATCGCGGTGATCGCGCGAAGCCATTTCACGTGGGCCATGCCGTACCAGCCGGGGACGACCAGCCGCACCGGGAAACCGTGCTGCGGTGGCAGCGGGGCGCCGTTCATCTCGTAGGCGAGCAGGACGTCCTCGCCGAGCGCCTCGGCGACGCGGAGGCTTCGCGCGTAGTCGTGCTCGATCTCGTGCTGGATGCCGCGGTCGAGGCCCGTGAAGACGAGCTCGCAGACGGAGTCCGCCAAGCCCGCCTCCGCGAGGATCGGAGCGAGCGGAGTGCCCGTCCACTCGGCCGTCCCGACGGCTTCGCGGAGCCAGGGCTGGCTCGGGGTGTGGTCGGGGATCAGGGCCCGGCCGTTCCCGGCGCATTCGAGCGTGACCGGGATGGTCCGCGCGGGACGCGCGCGGAGTTCTGCGAGGGAGAGCGACAGCGGTTGCCGGACGAGGCCGCCGATCTCGAGTCGCCACGTGTCCGCGTCGACGTGCGGGATGTCGAAGTGGATGAGGAGGTAGTGGAGACCCGCCGGCGTGATCGGGTCGCGCAGAAGCTCGAGCGGCATGCCGTGATTTCGCGCCGCGAGCTGCAACTCGTCGAGGTCGATCATCCCTCTAGGATCATCGCATGGCCGAAACCGTCGAGGCTCCCGCGGTCACGCGAATCTCCCACTGGATCGGCGGACGTCGCGTCGAAGGCGCGTCCGGTCGCACCGGGCCGGTCTTCAACCCGGCGACGGGTCGCCAGACGGGTGCCGTCGACTTCGCCTCGGCGGAGGAGGTCGACGCCGCCGTCCAGGCCGCTAAGGAGGCGTTCCCCGCATGGCGCGCGACGTCGCTGGCGCGGCGCGCGGAGCTCTTCTTCCGCATCCGTGAGCTCCTGCACGAGCGGCGCGACGCGCTGGCCGAGATCCTCGTCCGCGAGCACGGCAAGGTCTTCTCCGACGCGCTCGGCGAGGTGACCCGCGGCCTCGAGGTCGTCGAGTTCTGCTGCGGCCTGCCGAGCCTGCTCAAGAGCGAGTACTCGGAGCAGGCCTCGACCGGCATCGACGTCTACTCGATCCGCCAGCCGCTCGGCGTCGTCGCGGGGATCACGCCGTTCAACTTCCCCGTGATGGTGCCCATGTGGATGTGGGCGCCGGCGCTCGCGTGCGGCAACACGTTCGTCCTCAAGCCGTCGGAGAAGGATCCGACCGCCTCGCTGTGGACGGCCGAGCTGCTGCAGGAGGCCGGCGTCCCCGACGGCGTCTTCAACGTCGTGATGGGGGACAAGGTCGCGGTCGACGCCGTGCTCGAGCATCCCGAAATCGCGGCCGTCTCCTTCGTCGGCTCGACGCCGATCGCGCGCTACGTCTACGAGACCGCCACCGCGCGCGGCAAGCGCTGCCAGGCGCTCGGCGGCGCGAAGAACCACATGATCGTGCTCCCGGACGCCGACATCGACATGGCCGCCGACGCGGCGGTCTCGGCGGCGTACGGCTCCGCGGGCGAGCGGTGCATGGCCGTTTCGATGGTCGTCGCGGTCGGCGACGTCGCCGAGCCGCTCCTCGCGGCGATCAGGGAGCGGATCCCGAAGGTCAAGGTCGGCGACGGGATGGATCCGTCCTCCGAGATGGGCCCCCTCGTCACCGCCGAGCACCGCGACAAGGTCGCGTCGTATCTCGACGAGGGCGACGTGCTCGTCGACGGCCGCGAGGGCGCGCCGGATGAGGGCTTCTTCCTGCTCCCGTCGCTCATCGACAACGTCAAGCCGGGGATGCGCGCGTACGACGACGAGATCTTCGGGCCGGTGCTCAGCATCACGCGCGTGGCGACGTACGAGGAGGCCGTGCGGCTCGTGAACGAGAGCCCGTACGGGAACGGCACCGCGATCTTCACGCGCGACGGCGGCGTGGCGAGGCAGTTCCAGTTCGACGTCACCGCGGGCATGGTCGGAATCAACGTCCCGATCCCGGTGCCGGTCGCGTACTACTCCTTCGGCGGCTGGAAGGCGTCGCTCTTCGGCGACCGCCACATCTACGGGCCGGAGGGGATCGACTTCTACACGCGCGGCAAGGTCGTCACCTCGCGCTGGCCCGACCCCGCGACGTCGCGCGTCGACCTCGGCTTCCCGCAGACTAGATAGCTCGCGAGTCCTGCGGACTCGCTCGCTGCTGTTGCGGAACTACGGCGCGGAAGAGCGCGGTCTTCCGCGCCTCCGTGCTGAGAGCTCGTTACCCGCCGCGGCGGGCGACCTCGCCGCGAACCGCTTGGGTCGACGGCGACGATGCCTAGACTCGCGGGATGAGAGTCGTCGTCGTCGGCGCAGGGGGAGTGGGCGCTGCCGCAGCCGCGATCGCCGCGCGCCGCGACTTCGTCGAGCGGCTCGTGCTCGCCGACGTCGATCTCGCGCGGGCGCAGCGCGCCGCAGCGGTCGACGACCGCTTCGACGCGGTGCAGCTCGACGCCTCCGACGCCGGAGCCGTCGCCGAGCTCCTGCGCGCCGAGAGGGCCGACGCCGTGCTCAACGCCTGCGACCCGCGCTTCAACCCGCCTCTGCTCGCGGCGGCGCTCGACGCGCGCGTGACGTATCTCGACATGGCGATGACGCTCTCCTCTCCCGGCACGCTGCTCGGCCAGGACCAGCTCGACCAGGACGCGCAGTGGAGCGAGGCTGGAGTCCTCTGTCTCGCCGGCATCGGCGTCGAGCCCGGCCTGTCGGACGTCTTCGCGCGGCACGCGGCCGACGAGCTCTTCTCCGAGATCGACGAGATCGGCGTGCGCGACGGTGCCGACCTCGTCGTCGACGGCTACGACTTCGCGCCGACCTTCTCGATCTGGACGACGATCGAGGAATGCCTCAACCCGCCGCTCGTGTGGGAGCGCGACCGTGGCTGGTTCACGACCGAGCCGTTCTCCGAACCCGAGGTGTTCGACTTCCCGGAGGGGATCGGGCCGCTCGAGTGTGTGAACATCGAGCACGAGGAGGTCGTCCTCATCCCGCGCTGGGTCGAGTGCAACCGCGTGACGTTCAAGTACGGCTTGGGCGACGAGTTCATCGACGTGCTCAAGACGCTGCACAAGCTCGGTCTCGACAGCACAAGCCCGGTCAAGGTGAAGTCCGTCGAGGTCGCGCCGCGTGACGTCGTCGCCGCCGCGCTGCCGAACCCGGCCGAGCTCGGTGACCGGATGCGCGGCAAGACCTGCGCGGGCACGTACGTCACCGGCACCGGCAAGGACGGGCGCCAGAGGCGCACGTACCTGTACCACGTCGTCGACAACGAACAGGCGATGCGCGACTACGGGCATCAGGCCGTCGTGCTGCAGACCGCGTTCAATCCCGTCGTCGCGCTCGAGCTCCTCGACGCGGGAGCGTGGACGGGTGTCGGCGTGCTCGGCCCGGAGGCGTTTCCGGCGGCGCCGTTCCTCGAGCTCCTCGCCGACTACGGCACACCGACCGGGAGGAGCGAGCGCTGAGCGCTACGGGAGCGTGAAGCTGAACTGCTTGACGTTTCCGCGACCCCACGGGTCGAGGGCGACGACGCGGAGCGTGTACGTCCCCGCGGCGAGGCGGCGGTCGTTGAGGCGGAGGCGGACGCGGATCGAGCCGGGGCGGTCGCGCTCGGCCTGGGCAGACCGGAGGGGCCGCCCGGCCGGCAGCGGGCTCCCGAGCACGCTTCCCTTCGGCAGGATCGAGACGGTCGCGCCGGTCGGCGACGTGATCGTCGCGGTCAGCCGAGTCTGCTCCGCCGCAGCGAGCCGGGTCACGAGGAGGACGGTCCGGTCGGAGCGCACGAACGTGGAGAGCGGCGTCTGCTGCGTGAGGCCGAGCCCTGTCGGCGAGGTGTAGGTCGGGTCGCCCCAGGCGCCCGCGGCAAAGACGGCAAGCTTGAGCGGGATGCGCGTCAGGACATGTGCCGAGCCGTCGCCGACCGTGTACGCGCCGACCGTCTGCCCGGTCGGCAGCGGCGGCACGTCGAGTGTCGGCACCGTCTCGAAAACTCTGCCGCCGGTCGAGTAGCCGAGGACGGTCTGTGCCGGAGCCGCGGTCGCGTAGTCGATCTCGACGGGCCACGCGAAGCCGGTGCTCAGGAGATCGGGAACGCGGAGCGCAACACCGCTGCCGACGACGGCGAGTCCCTTGTCGAAGCTGTCGAGGTTCACGGTGAGGCCGACGGGAACGGCACCCGGCTGCCATGTCGCGGTCGCGCGGCCGTCGATCGTCCCGACATTCCCGGCGATGCCCTTGGCAACCGTCTGCGAGCCGGTCGAAAGCGGCGGCAGCGGCGCAGCGCCGACGACTTCCGTCGTGACGGAAGGGGCGGAGGCGGAGCCGCCTGCGCCTGTAGCCGTGACGACGACGGAGAGCGTCGCGCCGAGATCGTCGGGCGTCGTCGTGTACGCCGCATGCGTCGCCTTCGCGATGGCAACGCAGTTGAGTCCGCTTGAGTCGCAGCGCTGCCAGCGATGCGTGAACCTCGTCGGGGAGCCCGTCCACGTCCCGGCCGTGCTCGTGAGCTTCTGGCCGACCTGGAGCGTTCCGAGCACGACCGGTATGTGGACGTTCGCGGGTCGCGCACTCGGTGGGGTGCCGGCCGGAGAGACCGCCACAGTGGCAAGCGTGTTCGCCCTCGCGGTCGCCGTCGTGGTGGCCGCGCTGACGCGCACACGCAGGGAATGCCCGACGTCGTCGCTCGTCGGACGGTACGACTCCCTCGTCGCGCCGGCGATGTCGACGCAGTTCGCGCCCGCGGCGTCGCACTGGCGCCATTGGAACGTGAAGGCGAGCGGCTTTCCGCCGCTCCAGACGCCCGGTACTGCCGCGAGGCGCTTGCCGGCTTCGGGCGTCCCGACGATGCTCGGCGGGGTCGAGATCGTTGGCGTGTCCAGCGAGTACGGCGCGATCGCGAGCGACGCGGGGCTCGCGCCGTTCATGCGGTCGCCGTCGGCGCAATGGGCGATGCCGGGCACGGAGACGCAGTCCGTCCACTGCCAGAACGTCCAGCCGTTGCCGTTCCAGTCCTGGGCGGGAACCCACGGCTTGCGCGCGCTCGTCCAGTGCGCGATCCAGAGCGGCGTGCCGGTCGCGGCGATCGCGGTCGAGTCGGAGAGGTACTCCTGCCAGAAGGCGGGTGACGAGTAGACGAACGGGTGAACGCCGAGGCGCGCGTAGACCTCCTGCGTCCACGCCACCGTCCATGCCACGAGCATGCGGGCGGACAGCTTGCCCGTCGTTTCGAGATCGAGCGCGGGCGGCAGCTCGCCGGGCTGCGGAGTCGCGAAGGCGAGGAAGAAGTCGGCCTGTGCCGTCGCGCTCGCCGTGACAGCGGCGAGGCTCGATCCCGACGGGCGGGCGAAGTCGTAGGCGCCGAAGACGACGCCCGCGGCCTCGCTGCCGGCCCGGTTCGCGGCGTACGTGCCGTCCTCGAAGGTCGTCCCTTCGGTCGCCTTGCCGAGCGCGAACCGGTAGCCGCCGTGCGCGACCTTAGTCCAGTTGATCGTGCCGTTCCAGTTCGAGACGTCGATGCCCTTTGCGCGGCTCGTCGACGCCTCGGCTCCGGAAGCGCCCGCGAAGACGAAAGCCGCGAAGACGACAACGGCAAAGAGACACGCGAGACGCGTGCAGCGGACGGCCGAAGAGAACCCCACGATCGACATGACGGTATCTCATCGGCAGCTGGGTCGCTTCCCAAAAGCCCTGCTATTCGCCTCTGTGGAGGCGCGCGATGGGCCTCGTCCGGCCCGCTCCACGACGCCGCCGAGGTCGCGCGCGCGGGAATCCCGACCGTCATGATCTTCGTTCAGTCCCTGCGAGGGCTCTCGCACACGACAAAGGCATTGGAGGCGTTCACATGACGGAGTTCCTCTTCGGTGACGAGCACGTTCGCCGCTACCAGGAGACGGACGGCGAGGAAGGCCACAACTGGCGGGAGGGGTCGACGATCCTCCTGCTCACGACGACCGGCCGTCGCACCGGCAACGAGACGACGACGCCGCTCATCTACCAGCTCGACGGCGACAACCCGGTCATCGTCGCGTCGAAGGGCGGCGCGCCCGAGCATCCCGGCTGGTACGAGAACCTCGCGCAGGCGCCGGAGGTCGGCGTCCAGATCAAGGGCGACAAGTTCCGCGCCCGCGCGCGTGTCGCGGAGGGCGAGGAGCGCGAGCGGCTGTGGAAGCTCATGAACGAGATCTGGCCGCACTACGCGGAGTACCAGCAGAAAACCGACCGCGAGATCCCGGTCGTCGTGCTCGAACGGTAGTGATCGCAGCCGCGGGCTACGCGCGCGCCGGACCGAGAGCGTCGCGCAACCGCGTTACGTAGGGCGCGCGCTCCTCCGCGGTCGTCCCGCGTGCCTCGTCGGTCCGCTCGTAGAGCCGGTCGTCCGCCCAGCGCGGGAAGACATGCACGTGGAAGTGAAAGACGTCCTGACCGCCGGCGGGCTCGTTGTGCTGGCGCATCGACGTGCCTTCGCAGCCGTAGCTGCGGCGGATGGCGGTGGCAAGACGCTTCGCCGTCGCGTAGACCGCGGCCAGGTCCGCCTCAGCAATCTCGTAGATGTCGCGCGCGTGCCGGTTCGGGATCACGAGGACGTGGCCCTCGTTGCCCGGCCACCACTCCGCCGCGACGAAGGCCGTCGTGGCCTCGTTCCGGAGGACGACGTCGTCGCGCCCCGTCCGCAGCCCGTCGCCCCCTGCGCCGATCGCGCAGAACGTGCACTGCTCCGCCACGCGTCCAGCCTACGCGGACGGCTGCTGCGGCGTTACGCTCGGCGGATGGACTTCGGCGTCACCGTTCTCTCCGATCCGCCGTTCTCGCGCCGGCTCGAGCTGATCCAGCTCGCCGAGGAGCACGGCTTGGGCTACGCGTGGACGCAGGCGTTCGGCGACGAGATCATCCCCGACTTCTCCGGAGTTGCAGCCTAAGTCGCTGCACGAGCTGCTCGAGCTCCACCAGGTGTACCCGCTGTCGTGGTCGCCGGACGGCTCGACGCTGCTCGTCGCCTCGGACCTGCCGGGCACGCGGCAGCTGTTCACGCTGCCGGCGGAGGGTGGCGAGCTCGAGCAGCTGACCGACTACGCCGAGCCAGTCTCCGGTTTCCACCTCCCGGACGGACGGATCCTGCTGGAGATCGACGAGGCCGGGAACGAGCGCACGCAGCTCCACATCCTTGGCGAAGGGCCGCTCGTGAGCGATCCGCGCTTCAACCACTGGACGCCGCATGCCTCGCACGACGGCAAGCTCCTCGCGTACACGACGAACCGCCGCAACGGCCGTGACTTCGACGTCGTGGTCCGCGAGCTAGCGGGAAACGGGGATGAGCAGACCTTCGAGCTTGGCGGCTACATCGGAGTCGACTCGATCTCGCCGAACGGCCGCTGGGTCGTCGCCGTTCGCGGCAACGAGCGCGCCGGCGACTACGACCTTCTCCTCCTCGAAGTCGCCTCGGGCGAGGTCGTCCACGCGACGCCGCACGAGGACGCGGCCGAGTACGGCCCGACGGTGTGGTCGGCCGACTCGTCCGGCTTCTTCGCCTCGACGAACGAGGGGCGTGACACGCTCGCGATCGCCCACTACGACCTTGCGACCGCAGAGTGGCGTGTCACAACCGAGTCGGACTGGGATCTCATGTGCTTCGGCGACGGCGGTGGCCAGAACCTCGTCGTGATCGCGAACGAAGACGGCTACTCGCGGAGCAACGACGTCGCGTTCCCGGGCGACGGCGTCGCGGATCACTTCGTCTTCTCCCCGGACGGGACAAAGGTCGCGTACAGCTTCTCGACCACGCGTGAGCCACACCAGGTGTGGGTCTACGAGCTCGAGTCCGGCAAGCCGCCGCGCCGGCTCACCGGCGACGGCCCGATCGAGGGCGTCGATCCGACGCTGCACCGCTTCGAGAGCTTCGACGGCGAGTCGATCCCCGTCTTCCTGTTCCAGCCGGAGGGCGACGGGCCGTTCCCGGTCGTCGTCACGATCCACGGCGGGCCGGAGTCGCAATGGCAGCCCTGGTACTCGGCCGGCTTCGGTGCGTTCACCCAGCACCTCGTCTCGCGCGGCTACGCCGTCGCGGCGCCGAACGTGCGCGGCTCGAGCGGCTACGGCAAACGCTTCCTCAGCCTCGACGACGTGGAGAAGCGCCTCGACTCCGTCGCCGACCTCGCGTCGCTCCATGGGTGGCTTGCCGCGCGGCCGGAGATCGACGGCACACGCCAGGTCGTGTACGGCCGCTCGTACGGCGGCTACATGGTGCTCGCCGCGCTCGCCTTCCAGCCCGAGCTCTGGGCCGCGGGTCTCGAGTGCGTCGGCATCTCGAGCCTCCGCACCTTCCTCGAGAACACGTCGGAGTACCGCCGCGCCGTCCGCGAGGCGGAGTACGGCCCGCTCTCGGATCCCGACTTGCTCGACCGCCTCTCGCCGTGGAGCCGGCTCGACGCGATCCGCGCACCGCTCTTCATCGAGCACGGCCGCAACGACCCGCGCGTCCCTGTCAGCGAGTCGGAGGCGATCCACCGCGCCCTCGTCGATCGCGGCGTCCGCAGTGAGCTCGTGATCTACGAGGACGAGGGCCATATGATCGACAAGCTTCCGAACCGCATCGACTGCTTCGAGCGGATGGTCGGGTTCCTCGGCGAAGTTCTCTCCTAGCCGCGGATACGATGGCGCTCGCGCGGCGCCTTGGCCGAGTGGTTAGGCAGCGGCCTGCAAAGCCGTTTACAGCGGTTCGAGTCCGCTAGGCGCCTTGACGAACCGTTGCACGCTCCCCGGCGCACCCATAGGATCGCCACTCAGAGGCGCCACATCTCGAGTGGCGGCCGAATCAGGGCAGAGGGAGGACAGATGCGCGGTAAGTGGGCTTTGGCGGCTGCAGCGGTTCTTGCGCTCGTCGTCGTAGGTGGGGTCGGAGGGTTGACCATGCGTGCGTTCGCAGGTGTCACCCACAACACGGTCAGGACGAAGACCGTCACGAGGCTCTGCGTCTACGTCGATCGCAAGGACGGAGGCGACTCGTACGGCGACCTCAGCGCGCAGTCGAAGTACGGGCACAAGACATGCATCGTCGGTAAGCGCGGACCGGCGGGCAATACCTCCGTCATCACGTGGAACAAGACGGTCGCCGTGGGCGCGACGATCTACACCGGGAAGCGCAAGGCGGGTGGGCTGCCGGCCGGCGCCATCGTCCTCGCGACGGTCGGGCCGTTCACCGTGCGCGGCTACTGCAACGCGATTGAGGGGACGAGCGCCGTCACGGATGTCGTCAGCGGGCAGGACGGCTCGTCGTTCGCATGGGGGGACAACTACCTCTCCGGCGACTTCAACAGCGGGAACGACCAACAGGCGTCCAACTCCGCGAATGGGAGCTCCAATAGCCCGGACTTCGTCAACGAGTACAGCGGTGGCGATTTCTCGGTCTCGACCGGCGACCAGAAGACGGCGTTCACCGGGTTCGCGAACAACGGCGTCTACATCGACGGACCGAACGGGCCGGCGTGCTCGTTCACCGGCTACCTCGTGATGGAGAAGTAGTAGTCCTGAGGGTGTTCGTCACGGGCGGCGGGCGCGGCTTCATCGCCGCGCACGTCGCCCGTGCGCTTGCCGACGCCGGGCACGACGTCGGGACGGAGTTCGTCGACGTCCGTGACCGCGACGCGCTCACGCGGGCGTTCGCCGACGCCGACGCTGTTTGCCACGTCGCCGCGCTCTACTCCTTCACGGCTCCCGCGGCGGATCTCGAGGCGGTCAATGTCGGCGGCACGGCGAACGTCATCGCGGCGTGTCACGCTGCGGGCGTGCGCCGTCTCGTGCACACGAGCTCGTGCGCGACGTGCGGGCCGGTGCCCGGCCGAGCGGCGACGGAGAAGGATTCGCCGCCGGAATGGGAGCTCGCCGTCCCGTACAAGCGGACGAAACTCGCCGCGGAACGCCTTGTCCTCGAGGCCGCAGCGGAGGGGTACGACGCGCTCTGCGTGAACCCGACGACGCCGGTCGGGGAGGGGGACACGGCACCGACGCCGACCGGCGCGATGGTGCGGGGCGTCGCGTCGGGCCGCTACCGGGTCTCGCTCCGCGGCGCGGGACTGAACCTCGTCGACGTCCACGACGTGGCGCGCGGGCACGTCCTCGCGCTCGAGCGCGGGCGCGCCGGCGAGCGGTACATCCTCGGCGGACGCGACGTCACGCTCACCGAGGCGTTCGGGCTGATCGCGGCGGCGGCCGGCCGACGCGCGCCGCGGCTCGAGCTCCCGTACGCCGCAGTCGCGCTCGCCGCGCGGCTCGGCCTAGCGAACCGCCAGGAGGTCACGCTCGCGCGGCTGCCGGCGTGGTTCTCGTCCGCGAAGGCAGAGCGCGAGCTCGGCTACAAGGCGTCGCCACTCGAGCCGGCACTGCGCCGCGCGTGTGAAAACATCGGCTGAGACACCGAACAGGAGGCCGACATGCAGCACGAGGTCAAGGGCGGAACGACGCCGATTCTCGAAATCACGCTCTCTCCGGGCGACGAGGTCATCGCCGAGTCGGGCGAGCTCGCCTGGATGCGCGGCCCGGTGCAGCTCGCGACGAGCATGGGCGCCGGCCAGCAGAAGAGCGGCTT
>DATKRA010000075.1:0-5874 GCA_035532455.1 Gaiellaceae bacterium
GACATCGACCCGGTCACGCTCAACCTCGACCCGGCCGCCGTCGAAGCCGCGGTGACGGAGAAGACGAAGGCGATCGTCGGCGTCGACATCTACGGCCGCCCGTGCGAGCTCGACGAGCTGCGGGCGATCGCCGACCGGCACGGCCTCGCCGTCATCGGCGACTCGTGCGAGGCGCTCGGCGCCGAGTACAAGGGCGCGCCGCTCGGCGCGCACGGCGTCCCGTGCGTCTTCGCCTTCTACCCGAACAAGCAGATGACGACGGCCGAGGGCGGGATCGTGACGACGCACTCGGAGGAGGAATGGCGCGTCATCCGCTCGCTCCGCAACCAGGGGCGCGGCGACTCCGGCGGGTGGCTCGAGCACGTCCGCCTCGGCTTCAACTACCGGCTGAGCGACGTCGCCGCCGCGATGGGGATCGGCCAGCTCGAGCGCCTCGACGAGATCCTCGCCGCGCGCTCGCGCGTGGCCGAGCAGTACAGCGAGCTCCTGCGCGACATCGACGGTGTCGAGCTCCCGTGCCCGGACGATGCCGACCACGTCCGCTCATGGTTCGTGTACGTCGTCCTCCTGCCCGACAACGCGACGCGTGAGCGCGTGATCGCGACCTTCGAGCGCGAGGGAATCGGCTACAACCGCTACCTCCCGTCGATCCACCTGCAGCCGTACATGCGCGAGCGGTACGGCTTCCGTGAGGGCATGTGCCCGGTGTCGGAGGACGTCAGCTCGCGGTCGCTGGCGCTCCCGTTCTTCACCGGCCTGCAGCCGGACGCGCAGCAGCGCGTCGCGGAAGTGCTGGCCGGCGCGTTGTGAAGATCGAGAGTTTGCGCAGCGCCGAGCCGTTCGTCACCAAAGACGGCTCGACAATCCGCGAGCTCCACCACACCGACTTGCAGAGCCTCGCCGAGGCGACGCTCGAGCCCGGTCAGGCAACCGAGCGTCACTACCACCGCGTCGCCGAGGAGATCTACCTCGTGACGAAGGGAGCGGGCCACCTCGAGATCGACGGCGAGCGGAGACGTGTCGGGCCGGGCGACGCGGTGCTGATCCCACCCGGCGCCTGGCACACGCTCGAGAACGACGGCACGAGCGAGCTGACGATCCTCTGCGTCTGCGTGCCGCCGTACTCGCACGACGACACGTTCTTCAGCTGAGCCAGTCGACGAGTGTCTGCTCGTAGAGCGGCGCGAGCGTCCCGTCCGGGAGGCTCAGGTCGTGCTCGGCGTCCGGGACGACGACGACGGTCGCGTCGTCCTGCGGCCAGGCCGCGATGCTCGGTTCGACCGGCGAGACGGAATCACGCTCGCCCAAGAAAGCGAGCACCGGCACCCGCACCGCAGCGAAGACGGGGACCGGGTCGAAGTCCATCTCCGCGATCCACGAGCGCTTCGCGTCGTCGTCGAAGTCCTCGGGCCGGGCGGGAGGGAGGTAGGTCAGCGGGAACCAGGGCTCGCCGGCGGCTGCCGCGAGGTCGGGCGGCGGGCCGGCGTCGTGCGCCCAGGCCTCGATCGCGCGTCGCAGGCCCGTGACCCGCTCGACGGCGTCCGGTCCGTAGCCGGCGAGCTCGAGCGCGCGGCGGTTCGCATAGACCATCTGCTCGGCGGGCGTCACACCGGTCGCCGCGATCGTGATCACGAAGGCGACATCCTCGGAAAGCGTTGCGGCGAGCGGCGCGACCCAGCCGCCCTGGCTGAAGCCCCAGAGACCGACCCGCTCTACGCCGAGCGCCTCCGCCAGGGCGAGCGCGTCGCGCGCCTGCGCCTCGAAGCGGCCTCGCGTCGGCTCTCCCGGCGAGTCGCCCTCGCCGCGGCGGTCGAACGTCGCGACGCCGACGCCGATCGCCGGCAGCGTCTCGTGCAAGTGCCGGTAGAGGGGAGACGAATCGCGCGTGCCGGCCCCTGCTCCGTGGATGGCGACAAGCGCGGTCGCTCCGGCCGGCGTGTAGCTGACCGCAAGGCCCTGGACGCGCAGCTCCTCCATGCGAGAATGATGCCGTGGCCGAGCAGATGGTGTTCCTGGGCTTCGGCAAGTGGGCGCGTGCCGACAAGATCTACGCGCTCGAGCCGATCATCGGCGACGAGCGTGGGGGAGGGCGGCGCACGCGCGTCTGGGTGGAAGGCATCGCGGAGCCGCTCCTCGCGGGCCGCACCGAGCGCACGATCCTCCAGGACATGGGGCAGGATCCCGGCACGGCGAGCATCGTCCTCGACGATGCGCTCGATCTCGCCGAGCGCGTTGCGAAGGCCGTGGACGAGGGCCCGCTCGACCTGCGCGACCTCGGACGCCGTGCGCGTCGCGTCCTCGAGAAGACGGCGAAGCCGGCCGAGCCCGAGCAACTCTTCTAGGAGTGGAGCCTCTCGCGACGGAGGAGCGCCCGTCGTGGCGCGAGTTCGCACTGCGCATCGCGGTCGACTTCTCGCCGCTGCGCGACTATCCGGACTACCGCCGGCTCTGGATCGGCCAGGCGGTCACGTTCCTCGGAAGCGAGATGGCGATGGTCGCCCTCCCGTTCCAGCTCTACAAGCTCACGCATTCGACGCTCGCGCTCGGGCTCTTCTCGTTCACCTCCCTCGTGCCGCTGCTCACGCTGACCCTCGTCGGCGGTGCCGTGGCGGACGCGTTCGACCGGCGACGGCTCGTGCTCGCGACGCAGACGCTCGAGGCGCTCGGAGTGGCCGGCCTGCTCGTCAACGCGGCTCTCCCACACCCGAGCGTCGTCGTGCTCTTCGTGTTCGCGACCGTCGTCTTCTCGTGCTTCAGCGCGGGTGTCGGCGCGATGCGCTCGATTCCGCAGCGGCTACTTCCGGAGGAGGTCTTCGCGCAGGCCGGCGCGCTCGACTCGATCTACTACGGGATCGGCGGGATCGCCGGCCCGGCGCTGGCCGGGCTGATCATCGGCGCGGTCGGGCTTCCCGCGGTCTATGCGATCGGCACTGCGTCGTTCGCCGCGACCGTCGTCGCGCTCTGGGGCTTGCCGGCGATGGCGCCGCACCCGGACGCCGATCGCCCCAGCCTGCACTCGATCGTCGAGGGGTTCCGCTTCATCAAGCGCGAGAGGGTGATCCTCGGCTTCTTCCTCGTCGACACGAACGCGATGGTGTTCGGGATGCCGCTCGCGCTCTTCCCGGCGATCGCCGCGCGGCACTTCGGAAACGCGTCGCTTGTGGGATACCTCTACTCGGCTCCCGCGGCGGGAGCGCTGCTCGCGGGGCTCGGCTCGGGCTGGGTCGCGCACGTTCGGCGGCAGGGAATCGTCGTCGTCGCAGCGGCGAGCCTGTGGGGAGTCGCCATCGTCGGCTTCGCCTATGCGGACCGCTTCTGGCTCGCACTTCTCCTCGTGGGTCTTGCAGGCTTCGCCGACCAGGTCAGCGCGATCTTCCGCAACGCCATGATCCTTGCGCTCACGCCGGGCCGCATCCTCGGTCGCGTGCGTGGGATCGAGTTCATGCAGGTCGCGAGCGCGCCGTCCCTCGGGAATGTCGAGGCAGGCGTCGTCGCGTCCGTTTCGAGCATCCGCTTCTCGGTCGCGTCCGGCGGCATCCTCTGCGTCGCCGGCACGCTCGTCTCGGCGGCTCTCTTCCCGGCTCTCCTGCGCTACGACGCGAAGCGGCATGCAGCTGAGACGTGAGTTCTTCGCCCGCTCGGTACACGAGGTCGCGCCCGAGCTCATCGGCGCGACGCTCCTGTTCGACGGCGTCGGCGGCGTGATCGTCGAGGTGGAGGCGTACGACCAGGACGATCCCGCGAGCCACGCGTTCGGCGGCCTGACGCCGACGCGGGCGTCGATGTTCGGGCCGCCGGGTCACGCCTACGTCTACCGCTCGTACGGCGTCCACTGGTGCCTCAATCTCGTCTGCGCACCGGCGGGAAGGGCGGAGGCGGCGCTCATCCGCGCGCTCGCGCCGACACACGGTCTCGACCTGATGCGCGAGCGGCGCGGCCTCGATCGCGAGCGGTCGCTCTGCTCCGGCCCGGGCAAGATCTGCCAGGCGCTTGGCATCACCCGCGCCGGCGACGGCCTGCCGCTCGACGAGCCTCCGTTCGAGCTCCTCGCGCGGGAGGAGGAGCCGCCGCTACTCGTCGGCCGGCGGATCGGGATCACCCGCGCCGTCGAGAAGCCGTGGCGTTACGGGCTTGCCGGCTCGCCGTTCCTCTCCCGCCGCTTCTAGACTCGCCCCATGCCGATCGCGGAACTCACCCGGAACGCCGTCGACGTCCTCCCGAAGGGCGAGCTGGAGAAGAAGCTCGCGCGCGGGAAGCAGCTGCGGGTCAAGCTCGGGATCGACGTCACCTCCCCCGACATCCACGTCGGCCGCGGCATTCCGCTCCAGCGGATGCGCGCGTTTCAGGACGAGGGGCACAAGGCTGTGTTCATCGTCGGCGACTACACGACGCGGATCGGTGATCCGTCGGGTCGCTCGACCGAGCGGCCGATCCTCTCCGACGAGGAGATCGACGCAAACGCGAAGCGCTACCTCGACCAGGCAATGGCCATCCTCCGCGACGACCCAGAGCTGCTGGAGGTACGGTACAACGGGGAGTGGCTGTCCAAGCTCTCGTACGCCGACGTCGTGCGGCTCGGTCGCATCGTCACGGTCGCGCGGATGCTCGAGCGCGACGACTTCGAGAAGCGGTATCGCGCAGGGGAGCCGATCTCCGTCTCGGAGCTTCTCTATCCGCTCATGCAGGCGTACGACTCGGTTGCGGTGGAGGCCGATGTCGAGCTCGGCGGCACCGACCAGCTGTACAACCTCCTCGCCGGACGTGAGGTGATGGAGGCGTTCGGGCTCGAGCCGCAGGTCGTGCTCACGACGCCGCTGCTCCTCTCCTGGGATGGCGAGAAGATGAGCTCCTCCGTCGGCAACAACATCCCGCTGACCGCGGCGCCCGAGGAGATGTTCGGGCGGACGATGCGCATCCCCGATTCGCAGCTCGAGGAGTGGTGGCGGCTCGTAGTGGAGAAGCCTGTCCCCGCGGGCGACCCGCTCGAGGCGAAGCTCGCGCTCGCGCGGTTCATCGTCGCGCGCTCGCACGGGGAGGAGGCCGCTCGCGGCGCAGAGGAGCACTTCACGCGCGTCGTCCGCGAAGGGCAGGCGCCCGAGGACGTTCCGGAGCATGCGCTGCCGGCCGGCGACCCGATCCATCTGCCGGCGCTCCTCGCCGAGGCGTTCGGCCTCTCGACGAGCGAGGCGCGGCGCCTGATCGGGCAGGGTGGGGTGAAGATCGAGGGCGAGACGGTCTCGGATCTCGACATCCCGCGGGAGCGCCTCTCCGGCGCCGTCCTCCAGGCCGGGAAGAGACGCTTCGTTCGGCTCAACGAAGCCGTTTGACAGCACGGCAAGCCCTGCTACACTTCCCCGGCTGCCCGAGAGGGTGGCGCACAAAAGTCCCTGCAAACGACCAACAACGGAGCGCCTCAGGAGGATTCCCGCAAGTCGGAAGTCCAGCAAGTCCAGAGGCCTTTGGCGTGAGTCGAGGCCTTTTTTTGCGTCACCGCGACGGCTCGGTCCTTGAAAACTCAACAGCGTGCGTTTACGTCGAGAGGCTGGTCCGTCCCTGCTCACTCAGGTGCAGGGGGGTCGGAGCGGCCAATCAACTAAACCTGTCTCCATCCTGTGCTGATCAACAGCAGTGGGATGGGACTTTGAGCACAAGCTCAAGGTGATGACAAATGATCCGCCCTTTCGGGGGCGAGACATTCTTCACGGAGAGTTTGATCCTGGCTCAGGACGAACGCTGGCGGCGCGCTTAACACATGCAAGTCGAGCGAGAACCAAGCCTTCGGGCTTGGGGACAGCGGCGAACGGGTGAGTAACACGTGGGTAATCAACCCTCGACACTGGGATAGCCCGGGGAAACCCGGATTAATACCGGATA
>DATKRA010000076.1:0-20853 GCA_035532455.1 Gaiellaceae bacterium
GCTGCCGCAGGTGCTGAACGTGCTGCGGGGCGAGATGTCGCTCGTCGGCCCGCGTCCCCTCCCGCTGCGCGACTACGTCCAGCTCGAGGACTGGCACCGCAAGCGCTATCTCGTCCTGCCGGGGATGACCGGACTGTGGCAGGTCTCCGGGCGGATCGACCTCAGCTTCGACGACCTCGTTCGGCTCGACTTCTACTACCTCGAGAACTGGTCGATCTGGCTCGACGTCTCGATCCTCGCGAAGACGCTCCCGGCAGTTGCCGCACGTCGCGGCGCCTACTGATTCGGCAGATGCTCGAACGAGCCTTGGCCGTCCACGGGTTGACGAAGCAATCGGAGCTCGAACTGCTTGCTCGGCTCGCTCGCTCCATGCCGGAGCGCGCAGTCGTCGTGGAGGTCGGCTCGTATCAAGGCCGCTCGACTCTGGCAATCGCCGAGGGGCTGGAAGCCGTCTCGGGCTCGACGCTCGTCGCGGTCGACACCTTCGCGGGCGATCCCGGTTGGAGTGACCGAACGGCCCCCGACGAAGGTCGCGCGATATTCGACCGCAACACCGCCGAGGTCTCCTTCCTCCAGGTGATCCAAGGCGAGTCGGTCGCGGCAGCAGAGCAAGTCACGGACGCGAGCGTCGACTGGGTGTTCATCGACGCGCTCCACGACTACCGCAGCGTGATCGCCGACATCCGCGCGTGGGCGCCAAAGGTCAAGCCGTCCGGGCTCTACTCCGGCCACGACTGGGGTCGGCATGGTGTGTCGGACGCAGTCCTCCTGTTCTTCCCGCCCGACCAGATCGAGACCCAGCACAGCATCTGGATGTCGCGTGCCACGCCCCGGCTCAGGCCCGGCCGATTGGTGAAGAACCAGGCGAAGCGCCTCCTGCGCCGATCTGCCTAGGCCGCCGCTGCGACATGGAAGTTCGCGTTCAGCGAGCCTGGCACCGGCGCTCGTAGCAGCGGGACGGCGCGGTCGAGCGCTTCACCGGCGGCGTTCAACCCGAACACGAGCGGCGCGCCAATGGGACGCACATGCGCGCGCTTGAAGAAGAGGTCGGCGAGGTGAGCGACGAGCATCGCGACGGTCAGAGCGGTCCCCGCACCGGGCGTGACGGCGAGCGACGACCACTCACCGTTCTCCGCGAACAGGCGCGCGAGGCCCGTGTCCGTCCAGCGCCAGAGATCCTCGGGATTGGGGTGGAACGGATAGACGCCGTGCGTCGTCGCGAGCACGAGGCCGCCCGGACGCACGACCCGTCTCAACTCGCGGACGGCTGCTCCAGGGTCGGGGACGTGCTCGAGCACCTGCAGGCAGAGCACGACGTCGAAGCTCGCGTCCTCGACGGGAATCGCCTCGATCGAGCCGTGGATGTCGGCATACGGGTTCCCGGGCCGATCGAAGCCCACGACCTCCGTCGCGCCGGCGAAGAGCGGCTCGTATGGCCGGTCGCCGCAGCCGACGTCGAGCACGCGCCGCCCCGCGACGGGCTGCGTCTTCAGCCACGTGAGCAGCGGCCGGCGAACGGCGTACTGCACCGATAGGCGACTCGGATGCAGACGCGGATTGGCCAAGCCGCCCCTTATACCACGGGGTCTAACGGATCCTTCAGATCTCGTTGACACAATGGCGGCATGCCTGCCCCCAAGGTGCTCGCGGTCGCCTCCGCCTCCGACCTCGACTTTCGCTACGGCTGCACTCCCGCGTGGTGGCAGCTCTGGAAGGGCATGGCGGAGAACGGCGTCGACCTCGTCGTCACGACATATCGTGGCCGCGCGATCGAGTCGCCGTGGTGGCGGACGGTGCCGAACCCGCTCTACCGCGAGGCGGAGATCTTCGCCGCGGGGCGCGGCGCCGCGGCTCGCCTGCAACGGCAAGAGTTCATGCGCCGGTCCGAGGATGACCCGCGCGACACGATCGCCGACCGCGCCGTGCGGCAGGCGATCTGGCGGTACGTGACGCCACGCTGGCGCCGCCACCTCGAGCGGACCATCGAGGCAGAGCGCGGCGTCGATGCGGTCATCGTCTTCACCGTCCCGATGGCGCACCTTCGCGGCATTCCGACCGCGCTTCGGAACAGGTTCGACGTGCCGTTCGTCTACTACGACGGCGACTTGCCCATGAGCCTGCCCGAGTTCGGTGGGACGGACACGAGCGGCTTCAATTACTACGTCGGCGCGGATCCGGGGGAGTACGATCTCGTGGTCGGGAACTCCGAGGGGTCGCTTCCACGTCTGCTCGAGCTCGGCGCGCATCGTGCGGAGGCGATCCACTGGGCGGCCGACCCGGAGCTCTTCCACCCGCAGGACGTGGAGAAGGAGTCCGACGTGTTCTTCTACGGGCACTCGGACAAGTTTCGGCGTGAGTGGATGCGCGATCTCATCGGCGAGCCGAGCCGCAGGCTCGAAGACGTCGACTTCGCCGTCGGCGGCTACGACTACCGTGGCGACATCGGCAACGCGCGCAAGCTGGGGCGGATTCCGTTCAACGTCTTCCCGCGGGCGATCTCGGCCGCGCGGCTCAACGTGAACGCGACGCGCCGCGTGCACGCGGAGGTCGAGGCCTCCTCCACCGCGCGCCTGTTCGAGCTTGCCGCCTGTGGCGCGGCGATCGTCTCGAACCCGCTCGCCGGCGTCGAGCGCTGGTTCGAGCCCGAGCGTGAGCTGCGCGTCGTCAGCGGCGTGGACCAGGCGGTGGAGGTCTACGGAGAGCTGCTGGCCGATCCGGGACAGGCGGAGGAGCTCGGCCGGAGGGCGCGCGAGCGCGTGCTCGACGAGCACACGTACGCGCACCGAGCGCGGCGCCTCCTCGATCTGATCGGTCTCGGCGCGCACGCGAGGGCCGGTGCCTGACACGGTCGTCACCGCGTCGCCGGCCGAGGCACTCCACGCTCTCTCGGATCTCCGGCGGGTCGCGATCGTGCCGGCGCTGAACGAGGCAGGCGCGCTCCCGGCGGTCATCGACGAGCTGCGCGCCTTCGATCCAGGTCTCGACATCGTCGTGATCGACGACGGCTCGGTCGACCGCACGGCTGCCGTCGCGCGGTCGATGGGAGCGCGCGTCCTGCGGCTGCCGTTCAACCTCGGCATCGGCGGAGCGGTGCAGACGGGCTTCCGGTTCGCGTTCGAGAACGACTACGACCTCGCGGTGCGCGTCGACGGCGACGGCCAGCACGATCCGTCGCAGCTGGGACGACTGATCACTCCCGTGCTCGCCGGCGAGGCAGACATCGTTGTCGGCTCGCGCTTCGCGGCGGACGCGGACGGATATCGCTCCTCACGGACGAGACGCATCGGGATCCGGCTGCTCGCCATCGTCGTCTCCCGCATCGTCGGGCAGCGCGTCACCGACACGACGTCGGGATTCCAGGCGCTGAACAAGCTCGGCATCGCGCTGTTCGCGCGTGACTATCCGCACGATTATCCCGAGGTCGAGGCCACCGTCATGGTGTTCAGGCACCGCCTTCGCCTGATCGAGGTCCCGGTCTCGATGCGCGAACGCGGTAGCGGCCGCTCGTCGATCACGTCGCTTCGTTCCGTTTACTACATGGTCAAGGTCTTGCTCGCGATCTTCGTCGGCTTGTTCCGGCGCAACGTCGTTCCGCAGGAGGACGCCAGATGACTCCGCTCGCAGTCTCCATCGCCGGCGCGATCGCGTCGTTCACACTCGTGCTCGTCGTGCTCGAGTTGATCCGCAGCCACCGGTTGCGGGAGCGCTACGCCCTGCTGTGGCTCGCGACCGGCCTGACGCTCACCGCTCTATCCGCCTGGCGCGCGGGCCTGAACACGATCGCCGGCTGGGTCGGCGTCCGCGGATATCCGCCTGCGGTGCTCTTCGCAGTCGGCATCCTCTTCATCCTCGCTGTCCTGCTCCACTATTCGACGGTGATCTCACGGTTGTCGGATCAGAACGTCATGCTCGCTCAGCGGCTGGCGCTGCTCGAGGAGCGGCTCGGCGACGACCCTACCGGCTGACTTTCACCACGACGGGCGGAGAGACGACGTAGATGTCGCCCTGGTTCGCCTCATTGAGCCAGCTCGCCTTTGCGCCAACCCGGTACTGCCACACGCCAGGACCGGGCCTCTCCTGGAACGCATGCTTGCCGTTCGCGTAGTCGACGATCGCTCCGGTCAGCCGGCATTGCGCGCCGCCGCCGGTGGCGTCGCACACGACGGTCGCATTGATGGGGGCGCGCAGGACGACGTAATTCATGTGCCCGCCGATCGAGCGCAACTCTCGCCACCGTAGGGTCACGAGCCCGCCGGTCTCGCTCACCTGGGGTCGCCAACTGTTGTCCACGTCGAATGGCGCGGAGAGCGATACGCCATCCTGCGTGTAGAAGACGAGCCTTTCGCTCTTCGGCAACGGCGGTAGCGCCGCGGCGAGCGCGATTGGGACGACGGCGAAGAGCGTCACGAGGCCCACTACGAGCCCCACTCGCATTCGGTACGACCCCCACGCCCGAGGATCTCGCGCCGGCAGCCGCTGCGGCAGGCCCGGGAAGAGCAGCACGACGCCTGCGATGAGCATGAGAGCGGCTGGGATGGAGAAGATCGACTGGCGGAGGATGTCAGAGTTGTCCACCGTCGACCCGTGGCTCGGTGAGCCCCACTTGCCAACGATGGTGCCGAAGAACCAGCCGGCGAACAGGAGCCCCGCCGGCCGTGAGCGGCGGAGAAGCCCGATCGCGCCGGCGAAGGCAAGCCACTCGAGGACGCGCAGGCTCCAAAAATGGCCGTCGAGGCTGTCGAGCTGCTGAACCGTGAACCACTTCCAGTTGAAGCCGATGTATCTGTGGAGGTTCAGCCCGCCAACGCCAACCAACTGCTGGTGCGCTCCCAGCGCGAGCCGGTTCGCCCCCATCGCGTGGCTGAACAGCGGAACCTGGCCTTCACCGCGCGCCTTCCATACAACCAGCGCGATCACGCTCGGTGCGAGACCAATCCCGAAGGTGACGATGCCCCGCCAGCGCCTCGCGACGAGGAGCGCGAGCCCGGCTCCAATGAGGAACGGTGCGTTCGAAGGCTTGATGCCGAGCGCAACTCCGGTCAAGAGGCCGGCAATGACGGCGTCCATGCGCGAGTTGTCCTGTGCCGTGCGCAGGACGAAGTACGCAGCCGCGGCGAGCGCGACCATGGAGGGGAAGTCGGACATCACCGACAGACCGAAGGACTGAGGCAAGAGGAGCTCGGTGTAGCGCTGGTGGTAGCCGACATCGGCGTACTTGATCCCGACGAGTGGGACGACGATCCACAGGAGAGCGGTCCAGTAGCCGAACAAGCGCCCGCCGAGCCGCTCGCCGATCCCGTATGCCGAGATGAAAGCCACGGGCATGAGAACGAGGACGTTGAACACGAGGATCGCCGGGAGCGCCGACACGAGATTTGGGCCGGCGAAGATCGAAAACGGGAGGAGGATGATCGACCAGCCGTAGCCGACGGATGTGTGCGTCAGCATCCCCTGTCCCATCAGCCACGACGCGGTGTAGTGCCAGAGCTGGTCCCCGCCCTGGTAATAGATCCACCCGTTGCGCCGCACGGTGAGCGCGACTGCGAGGATCGTCAGCCATTCGACGACCATGAGGACGGAGAGCACCTTCCATGGCCGCGCGTCCTCGAGCCACGTCGCGCCGCGGCGAAGTGCTTGAAGTCCGACGCGAGGAGCGTTGAGTGTCTGCGGCGACGCGGTCATCGCGCTGCGGGGATCGAGGCCTGGTACCACTCCACCGTTCGCGCGAGCCCGTCGCGCAGACTCGTGCGCGCCTCGAAGCCGAAGAGCTGCTTCGCGCGCGTGACATCCAGGCTGCGGCGCGGCTGTCCATTCGGCATCGACGTATCCCACACGATCTCGCCTTCGAAGCCGGTCAGGTCGGCGACGAGTTCGGCGAGTGCGCGGATGGAGATCTCGTCGCCCGTGCCGAGGTTCACCGGTTCGGCCCCGTCGTAGCCGTCGGCGGCGAGCACGAGGCCCGCGACGGCGTCGTCGACGTAGAGGAACTCGCGTGTTGGAGAGCCGTCGCCCCAGAGCACGATTCTCTCCGCGCTCTCGGTCATCTTGCGAATGAGCGCCGGGATGACGTGCGACGTCTCGAGGTCGAAGTTGTCGCGCGGCCCATAGAGGTTCACCGGCAGCAAGTGGATGGCGTTCGTTCCGTATTGCTGCCGATACGACTGCGCGCCGACGAGAACGGACTTCTTGGCGATCCCGTACGGCGCGTTCGTCTCCTCGGGGTAGCCGTTCCAGAGGTCGTCCTCGTTGAACGGGACCGGCGTGAACTTCGGGTACTCGCAGATCGTCCCCAGCGTGACGAGCTTACGCACGGCGTGCAGCCGGCTCAGCTCGAGCACGTGTGCACCCATCATCAAGTTCGCATACCAGTAGCGGCCGGGATTCGCGCGGTTTGCGCCGATGCCTCCAACCTCGGCCGCAAGGTGGAAGACGAGCTCCGGCCGCGCATCGCGGAAGAGCCGCTCGGCGTCGTCCCAGTGGGTCAGGTCGTAGTCGGCGCGGCGGGCGACGAAGGGGTCGTCGCCGCGCTGGCGGAGCTGCTCGACGAGGTGTGAGCCGAGAAAGCCACCTCCACCCGTTACGACGACGCGCACCGCGCCCCTAGGCGTCGCTCGTCGGCGCCGACATCAGGACGCGCGGGTCTCCCGCGCGTCCGTCTGCTCTGCTCGACTCCCGCGCCGGAAACCGCTGCACCGCCGTAGGGTAGCGTCGTGCCTAGGACATCGGCCATCAGAAGCGGCCTACTGACGGGTCTCGCCCAGGTGGTGGTGGCACTGGCCGCGGCCGGCGCGGGCGCGCTCCTCGCCCACAAATTCGGGCGCAGCGCCGAGACCGACGGCTTCCTCAGCGCCTACGCCGTCTATCTCGTGCTCATCCTGGCCGCACAGTCGTTCCGGATGGTCGTCGTGCCCGACCTCACGCGGGCCGCCGCCCGCGGCGACCTGTCCAGGGAGAGCCGGAGCTACGGGCTCGCGCATCTCTGCCTGGCCGTGCCCGTGTCGATCCTCGTCGGCGTCTTCGCCTCGCAGATCGGCGACCTGCTGACCGGGAACCTGCCCCCGCGCGCCGCGCACATCGCCGCGCGCGCGCTCGTCGTGCTCGTCCCGGCCGCGTTCGTGCAGCTCCTCGCGGCATTGGCCGCGAGCGCCCTCGCGGCGCTCGACAGTTACGGCACGGCGGCGGCGGGCTTCGCACTGGGTGGCATCACAGGCCTCGTGGTCTTCGCCGCGCTGGCGGACAGCCTTGGGATCGTCGCGCTCGCGTGGGGACTGGCTGCGAATGCCGTCGTCGCGCTCGCGGTCCCGACGGTCGCGCTTCTTCGCCGAGGGGCACTGCGCGGAGCGATGCCCGACCGGCTCGAGATCGGCCCGCGGTTGTGGCACCTCGTCCAGGGAGCCGCGGTGCCGGTCGCACTGCAGGGCTGCTACCTCCTCGGCCTTCGGTTCGCCGCCAAGCTCGGCGTCGGCAGCGTGACGAGCTTCTCCTACGCATACCTCGCCGCGTCGACTCTCGTCGGCGCGACCGCGTTCTCGCTCGGGCTGATCTCCGCCGCTCCGATGACGCGACGCGGCGTCGACGCGGTCGCGGCCGGCCGGCACGTCGTTCACGCGTCCTGGGTGAGCCTTTCGATCGTCGGTGCCGCAGCCGGCGTCTTCGCCGTCGTCGGCGGGCGCATCGTCGGCCTCGTCCTCGGCAGCGCGTACAGCGGCGGCGTCGGCCGCCAGCTTGGCCACCTGGTGGTGTATCTCGCGCCGTGGATGCTCGCCTGGGTGGCGTTCGCCGTCACGTTCCCGCTCGTCTTCGTCGCGGAGAAGCGCTGGACGCTCCTGCCGCTCGGTGCACTCGGCTTCGGCCTCTGCATTCCGCTCGGTCTCGGCTTGCGCGCCCTCTGGGGGCTGCCCGGCATCGCGGTCGCCGTCGGGCTGGCAACGCTCGTCATCGCAGGCGGGTTGCTGGCGACGATCTCGATGCGCACATTCGGAATCGCCGCCCTCGGGCTCGCGAAGCTCGCACTCGCCGTCGGCTCGGCAGCGGCGCTCGCGTTCGGCGGGTTGCGCATCGCGCTGTCGCCCGTCACCGCAGCAGCGGCCGGTGTGCTCCTCTACGGCCTCGTGATCTTTGCGCTGCGCTCGCTCGGCCTGAGCGAGGCGTGGATATACGTGCGAGGTTTGCACCAATGAAGGCATCGAGAGCTTTGATCACCGGCGTCGGCGGCCAGGACGGCTCCTACCTCGCCGAGCTCCTGCTCGGGCACGGCTACGAGGTGGTCGGGATCGTCCCGCAGCTCGACAAGGAGTACGAGAACCTCCTCGGCGTTCGCGAGCGGGTCGAGCTGCTCCAGGTCGACCTGCTGGACGAGGCCGCGCTCGGAGAGGCGCTGCGCGCGCACGCTCCGCACGAGGTGTACAACCTCGCGTCGCCGTCGTTCGTCCCGATGTCGTGGGACGAGCCGGTGCGCACGGCCGAGTTCGCGGCGGTCGGCGTGACGGCGCTGCTCGAGTCGATCCGCGCCGTCGATCCCGCGATCCGCATGTATCAGGCGTCCTCGAGCGAGATCTTCGGAGAGCCGACGGTCGTTCCGCAGGCAGAGGACACGCCGCTTCATCCGCTGACGCCGTACGGCGTCGCGAAGGCATACGGGCACTTCATCGTCGACTCGTACCGTCGACGCTACGGCCTGCACGCGAGCTGCGGGATCCTCTACAACCACGAGTCGCCGCGGCGCCCCATCGACTTCCTGCCGAGCAAGGTGGCGCATGCCGCGGCCGCGATCTCGCTCGGGCTCCAGGATGAGCTCGCGCTCGGCGACCTTCGCGCACAGCGCGACTGGGGCTACGCCGGCGACTACGTCGAGGCGATGCGGTTGATGGTGCAGCAGGAGGAACCTGGCGACTACGTCGTTGCCACCGGCAAGCTGCACGCGGTCGAGGATCTCGTCGCTCTCGCGTTCGGACACGTCGGGCTCGACTGGCATGACCACGTCCGGGTCGATCCCGCACTCGTGCGCGGCACCGCCGAGCTGCACGACCTCGTCGGCGACGCCTCGAAGGCGCGCCGTACCCTGGGCTGGTCGCCGCAGCTCGAGTTCGAGGGCCTCGTCCGGCTCCTCGTCGATGCTGCTCGAGACCGCCTCACGAATCGGTAACAGACCGTCCTTAGACTCACCGCGAAATGGCCGACCAGCAGGAGCTTTCCGTCGACGAGGTCTATGCACGGCTCAAGGCGGCCGTCGACCGCGGTTCGCGCGATGTCGCCTCCACGCGCGGCCTCGCCGAGCGCTTCTGGCCCGTCAGCGCGGACAAGCCGCTCGAGCGGCGCCCCGGCCCGAAAGGCTGGGTCGCGTTCCAGGCGAAGCGCGTGCTGCGCAAGCTCATGCGCTGGTACGTCGAGCCGGCCTTCGCCGAGCAGCGCATCGTCAACGATGCCCTCTTGCGGCTCGTCGACGACCTCTCGCGCCGCATCGACGAGCTGGAATCACGCTGGTGAGGCTGGCGGTCTGTCTGCCGCAGGTCCCCTTCGAGCGCGGCGGCGCGGAGATCGTCGCCGACGATCTCGTCGCACAGCTGCGCGCGCGCGGGCACGAGGCCGAGCTCGTCACCGTTCCGTTCAAGTGGTACCCCGGCGAGCGCGTGCTGACGCAGGCGTTCCTGTGGCGCCTGCTCGACCTCGAAGAGGCGAATGGCCGTCCGATCGACGCGGTGATCGCGACGAAGTTTCCGTCGTACGCGGTGCGCCATCCGCGCAAGGTGGTGTGGCTGCTGCATCAGTTCCGCCAGGCGTGGGACCTCGACCGCACCGAGCTCGGACAGTTCTCGGAGTCGGCGGAGGACCGCGCCCTGCGGCGACGCGTGCTCGCATTCGAGCGCACAGCCCTCGGCGAGGCGCGGAAGATCTTCGCGACGTCGGGCAACGTCGCCGGCCGGCTGCGCGAGTCCACCGGGCTCGAGGCCGAGCTCATGCCGCATCCGCCCGCGCCGCTGAAATACCGCTGCGACCGCTACGACGACTTCATTCTCTCCGTCAACAGGCTCGATCGCGCGAAGCGAATCGACCTCCTGCTCGAGGCCGCGGCTGCCGAGCCGACGCTGCGCGTCGTCATCGCCGGAGACGGGCCCGATCGGGCGCGGCTCGAGCGGCTCGCGCAGGAGCGCGGCCTGAACGGCCGCGCGGAGTTCACCGGCCGCGTGAGCGATGCGCGCCTGACCGAGTTGTACGCCAACTGCCTCGGCGTCTACTACGCGCCGGTGGACGAGGACTTCGGGATGGTTCCGTTCGAGGCGTTCCTCTCCGAGAAGCCCGTCTTGACGACGACGGATGCAGGCGGCCCGCTCGACGTCGTGCGTGACCGCGAGACCGGGCTGGTCGTCCGGCCGCAGGCCGCGGAGCTCGCGCGTGCGTGCATCTGGCTGCGCGACCACGCGGACGAGGCACGCGCGTATGGCCGCGCAGGCCGTGACGTCGCGAGCGGCGTGACGTGGGACGCGTGCATCGACCGGCTCCTCGCAGCGGTCGCGTGAGAGTCTCGTATTTCTCCCCGCTCCCGCCCTCGACGTCGGGTATCGCCGACTACTCGGCGCTGCTGCTGCCTGCGCTCGAACGACTCGTCGAGGTCGAGGTGGTGCGTCCGGGTCGCACGCGGCCCGTGGCCGACACCGACGTCGCGGTCTACCACGTCGGCAACGATCCAGACGCGCACGGCTGGATCGTGGACGCGCTGCGCCGGCGTCCCGGCGTCGTCGTGCTGCACGACTTCGTCATCCATCACCTCGTCGCCGGCCTCACCATCGGCCGCCACGACGGGCACGCGTACCTCGCCGCGATGGAACGGGAAGCAGGCGTTCCCGGGCGGCTGCTTGGCTACGGCGTGCTCGAAGGCCGCGTGCCGCCGCTGTGGGAGGTCCGGCCGCAGGAGTTTCCGCTGGCTGGAGAGGTACTCGATCGCGCGACGAGCGTGATCGTGCACTCACGTTACGTCGAGGCGCTCGTTCGCGAGCACGGCTACGCCGGGCCGCTGCACCGGATTGCGCATCCCGCCTGGCCGGTTCCGCCCATGGCGCCGGAGGCGGTGGCCGGGTCGCCGCTCGTCGGCAGCTTCGGACACATCAACGAGAGCAAGCGCGTGCCGCAGCTGCTCGACGCCTTCGCCGCGCTGCGCCGGACTCGGCACGGTGCACGCCTGCTCGTCGTCGGCTCCGAGTCGCCCGGGTTCGATCTCGCAGGACGCATCGAGCGGACGGGGCTCGACGCGACCGGGGTCATCCGCGAGCCGTACGTCGAGGAGGAGCGGCTGTGGGCGTTGATGGCGGCGTGCGATGCGATCGTGCTCCTGCGCGCGCCGACGATGGGCGAGACGTCGGGCGCCGCGATCCGCGCCCTGTCGCTCGGGAAGCCGCTCGTCGTCAGCGACGTCGGCTGGTTCTCGGAGCTGCCCGACGATGTGGCGATCAAGATTCCCGTCGGCGGCGAGGAGGAGGTGCAGGCGCTCACGGCAGCCCTGCGCCGGCTCGCCGACCCGGAGGCGGCGCGCGCGATGGGCGAGGCAGCGCGGGCGCTCGTCGCCCATGACCACGACGTCGACCGCGTCGCTGAGCGATACGCGGCCGCTCTGGAGGAGGCGGCGGGCGGCGCCGCAGTCAGCGGGGCCGTGCTCCAGGAGGTCGCGGCCGCGGCAGCCGACGTCGGTGTCGACGAGGAGCCGCTCGCGGCCGAGCTCATGCGGGCGTCGCTCGTGTCCCGTGACGGTTCCGTACCGGTACCTGGTACCGGGCCGCGCTTCTTGCGGACACTGCCGATCTGGGCCTGGCTCGGCGGGCTGTACGCGGTCGCCGTCGCCGTGCAGCTCGCGCTCGCGCTCCGCGTCACGTCGCCGTGGATCATGGTCGACGAGATCGTCTACTCGGACATGGCGCGGAGCTTCGCGGCCACGGGGCACTTCCTCATCCGCGGCGTTCACGCCAACTACGGCTTCGTCTATCCGCTGCTGCTCTCTCCGGTATACGCGGCGATCGGACCGATGTCCGACGTCTACCGCTGGTCGCAGGCGGTGAACGCGCTCGTGCTCTGCTCGGCGGTGCTGCCCGCCTACCTGCTAGCGCGGCGTGTCGTGCGCCCGTCGGCCGCGCTCGTCGCGGCGGCGCTCGCCGTCGCGGTCCCTTCGACGGCGTACGCGGGAACGTTGATGACGGAGAACGTCTTCTATCCCGTCTTCCTCTGGCTCGCGCTCGCGCTCGTCGCCGCGCTCGAGCGGCCGACGCGTGCGCGGCAGGTGCTGCTCCTCGCGGTGTGCGCGCTCGCCTTCGAGACGCGCACGCAGGCCGTCGCGGTCATCGCGGCCGTGTTGAGTGCGCCGCTCGTCCTCGGGTGGATCGAGCGCGGACGGCCGCGACGCCTCGCCGCGTTCGCCCCGCTGTACGGCATCGTCGCCGCGGGCGCGGTCGCCGTCGTCGCGGCCGAAGTCGCACGGGGACGTTCGCCCGCGGCCGTCCTCGGCAACTACAGCGTCACGTCGAACGGCGGTTACCGGCCGTGGCCGGCGATCGAGTGGATCGTGCTGCATCTCGCCGAGCTCGACCTCGCGGTGTTCGTGCTTCCGTTCGCGGCGCTCATCGTCCTCGCCGCGAATGCGCGCCATCTCGACCGGCGCTTGCGTGTGTTCATCGCGGCCTCGACATCGCTGTCGGTCTGGCTCGCGCTCGAGGTGGGGGTCTTCGCGTCGCGCTACTCCCAGCGCATCGAGGAGCGGAACCTCTTCTATCTCATGCCGTTGCTCATCATCGCGCTGCTCGCCTGGATCGAACGCGGCCAGCCCTTGCCCCCGCGGGCCTCAGTGGTCGCCGCCGGCGTCGCCGCTGCGCTGCCGGGAGCGATCCCGTTCGCGCACCTGTTCAACATCACGGCGCAGTCCGACACGATCGGGCTCCAGCCCTGGTGGTTCCTCGGCAACGCCTGGACCGGCCGCCACGGCGTCGGCGTCGTCGCGGTGCTGCTCGCTCTCGCATTGGCGGCGTGCTTCCTCTGGCTCCCGCGGCGGTACGCCCCCGCTCTGCCTGGACTCGTCGCGGTGGGCTTCCTGCTCACCTGGCTGCCACTTGAGCTCTGGACGCACAGCTTCCCCCGGCTCGCGTCGAGCGCGTACGCGCAAGGCGTCGGCCGGACGGACAAGAGCTGGATCGACCGCGCGGTCGGCCGCGACGCGCACGTCGGCGTGATCTTCGCCGGCGGAAACCAGCTCGCCGTGCTCGAGAACGAGTTCTGGAATCGCAGCGTCGACCACGTGTACGGGCTCGGCGCGCGCCTGCCGGGCGACATGCCCGAGATTCAGACGAGCGTCGATCCCGCGAGCGGTGCCCTGCGCGGGGTGACCGACCCGTACGTCCTCGCGCCCGCCACGGTGCACCTCGTCGGCACGAAAATCGCAGCCGATCCGGCGAAGCAGCTCGTGCTCTACCGGGTGGCACAGCCTGCGCGGATCACCACCCGCGTGATCGGTCTCTACCCGACGGTGCCCGGCGTCGAAGCGTGGTCGCGAGCGCACGTGCGCTGGATCCACGCTCAGTGCTCGGGCGGCACGCTGTCGGTGAAGGTCTCGAGCGACGCGAAGCTCTTCCAGGGAACGACGTCAACGATCGCGATCAGCGGGACGACGACCTCCCGGACGCTGAGCATCGCGCCGACGACGGTCGACCGTCTGATCTCGCTGAAGCTGATCCCCGCGAACGGCGTCTGTCGCGTCGACTTCGCCATCTCGCCGACACGCGTCCCCGCGAAGGTCGAGACTGGGAATACCGACACGCGCCATCTCGGACTGCACTTCACACAGCCCGTCTACACGCCGTGAGGATCGTGATCGACGTTGCGCCCTTGTCCCATCCGCGGACGGGGGTCGGCAACTACATCCGTGGATCGCTCCTCGGGCTCGCGCAGGCCGGCGCACGCGACGTCGTCGCCTTCGCACCAGCTTCGCGCGCCGGCCGGCGGACGATCGAGGCGTCGCTCGACGGCGTGCACGCGGAGCTGCGCCTGCCGGTCCTGCCCGCCGCGCACGCGGTGCGCACTGCGTGGTCGCGCCTCGGCACGCCGCCGCTGGAGACCGTCGTCGGCTCCTTCGACGTCTTCCACTTCAGCGACTGGATGTATCCGCCGCAGCGAGGAGGTATCCGCTCGACGATGATCCACGACCTCGTCCCGCTCCACTTCCCGGACTGGGTTCACCGGCGGACGGTGCGCATGCACGGCGCCAAGTACCGCCACGCCGCGCAGGCGTGCGACGTCGTCGTCGTCAACTCGAGGTTCACGGGCGACGACGTCGTCGAGACGCTCGGCGTCGCTCGCGACCGCGTCCACGTCGCCTACCCCGGCGTCGATCCGGCGTTCACGCCGGAGGGGGCCAGGGCGGAGGGCGAGTACCTGCTCGCCGTCGGGACGCTCGAGCCGCGGAAGAACCTCGTCAACGGAATCGACGCGGCGCAGCAGCTCGGCATCGAGTTGCGGGTCGTAGGCGCGCGCGGCTGGGGCGGCGTCGAGGCGCGAGGCAAGGGCGTGACGTGGCTCGGGTATCCCTCCGACAGCGAGCTTCCGGCTCTGTACCGCGGCGCAGCGGCGTTCGTGTACCCGTCGCGCTTCGAGGGCTTCGGGATCCCTGTGCTCGAGGCGATGGCGTGCGGCACGCCGTGCGTCGTCTCGTCGCATCCGTCGCTCGACGAGGCAGCCGGCGAGGCCGCGACGCGTGCGGACCCCGAGGACGTCGATGCAATCGTGGCGGCAATCGTGCGCGCACGCGACGAACGCGACCGGCTCGTTCCGCTCGGGCTCGAACACGCGCGCCGCTTCACGTGGCTCGAGAACGGCCGCGCGCATCTGGCCGCGTGGGGGTCGGCACGATGAAGGTTGCAATTGACGTCACGCCGCTCGAGCTGACGCGCGCCGGAACGGCGCGCTATCTCGACTCGCTGCTGCCGCGCGTCGAGCGTGAGGTCACGGTCGAGCGGTTGCGAGGGTACGCAGCCGGGAGGGCCGGAACGCTGTGGCTCGACCTCGCCTGGTATCCGCACGTGCTTCCACATCGCGCTCGCGGCGCCGACGTGCTGCACTGCCCGACCTATCGCGGGCCCGTTCGCAGCCGGGTCCCGCTCGTCGTCACCGTGCACGACCTCGCCGTCTTCCGTCACCCGGAGGCGTTCCCGCCGTGGACGCGCAGGTACAGCCGTATCGTCGTCCCGCGCGTCGTCCGTGCCGCACGGATCGTCGCCGCCGTGTCCGAGTTCACCGCCGGCGAGCTCGAGGCGGTGCTGTGCGTGCCGCGTGAGCGCATCCGCGTCGTACCGAATGCAGCGGGCGCCAGCTTCTCGGACACCGGGCCGCGTGAGGAGGGCGACTACGTGCTCGCCGTCGGGACGCTCGAGCCGCGCAAGAACCTCGCGCGCACGATCGCGGCGGCGCAGCGCCTCGGCGTGGAGTTGCGGGTGGCGGGCGCGCGCGGGTGGGGTGGCGTCGAAGCGCGCGGGGAGGGCGTTCGCTGGGAGGGCGAGGTCGGCGACGAGCAACTCGCACGGCTCTACCGGGGCGCGCTCTGCGTCGTGTATCCCTCGCTGTACGAGGGCTTCGGGATCCCCGTCTTGGAAGCGATGGCTTGCGGCACGCCCGTCGTGACGTCGCGCGGCGGCGCGACGGACGAAGTCGCCGGAGGCGCAGCCGTGCTGGTCGATCCGGACGACGTGTCGTCGATCGCTGCGGGGATCGAAGAGGCGATCGCGCGTCGCGACGAGCTGCGCGCCGCCGGTCTCCGCCGTGCGAGCGCATACTCGTGGGACGTATCCGCACGGCTGCTCGTGCAGGCATACGAGGACGCCGCGTGATCGTCGTCGACGCCGACACGCTCGGCCGCCATCGGACCGGGGACGAGACCTACGTCCGGGAGCTGCTGCGTGCGCTGCCCCGCGATCTCGACCTGTCTGCCATCACCCGGCGCCCCGACCTCGTGCCCGACGGCGTGCGCGCCATCGAGCTGCACTCGCGCGTCCAGGAGCTGCGCATGCTGTGGACGCTCCCGCGCCTCCTGCGGAGGCTGCAGCCGTCCCTGGCGCACTTCGTGCACGCGATTCCGCCCGGTCTCCCATGCCCGGCGGTACTCACGGTGCAGGACCTGTCGTTCGAGCGCGACCCGACGGTCATGGGGGTGCGCGAGCGTGCGATCTTCAAGACCGTCGTGCCGTGGTCGGCGCGACGCGCCGCGCACGTCTTCGCCATCTCCGAGCGCACACGCGTCGACCTCGTCGAGCTGTATCGCATTCCGGAGGAGAAGATCACGGTCACCCCGCTCGCGCCTGCGCCGGCGTTCCGCCCGTCGGAGAGCGGCGAGCACGACGGCTATCTGCTCTTCGTCAGCAGCATCGAGCCGCGCAAGGACCCGCTCGCCGCTCTCGTCGCGGCGCGCACTGTCGGGATGCCGCTCGTCGTCGTCGGCCCGCACAAGGACCCGGCGCTCGTCCGCGCCATGCGCGAGGGCAGCGCCGATCTGCGTGGATACGTTCCCGAGGCTGAGCTCGTTCGGCTCTACCAGCGCGCCGCCTGTCTCGTCCATCCGACGCTGTACGAGGGCTTCGCGCTCACGTGTGCCGAGGCGATGGCATGCGGAACGCCCGTCGTCGCGCGCCCCGACGCCGCCGTCCGGGAGCTCGTCGGCGATGCGGGCGTGCTCACCGACGACCTCGCCGCCGGGATCGAGCGCGCGCTCGCCGATCGCGATCGGCTGCGCGCCGCCGGCATCGAACGTGCGCGGCTCTACACATGGGACGAGACGGCGCGCCGGACAGCCGAGGTCTACCGGAGGCTCGCATGAAGGTCTCGGCCGTCGTCATCTCGCACCGCCACGCCGGCGAGCTCCAGCATTCGCTGCCGGCGCTCGCGCCGCAGGTCGACGAGCTGCTCCTCATCGCGAACATCCCCGGCAGCGTTCCGCGCGACCTTCCCGACGGCGTCCGCGTGCTGGAGAACGAGCGGCCGCTCTCGTTCGCCGCGAATGCCAACGTCGGCACGACGAACACGCGGCACGAGCTCGTGCTCATCGCGAACCCCGATGCGATCCCGGACGAGGGCGCCGTCGGCATCTTGCGAGAGTTCGTCGAGGCGCATCCGCGCTGCGGTGTCGCGGGGCCGAAGATGCTGTACAGCGACGGGAGCTGGCAGGCGTCGAGGCGCGGCTTCCCGACCGTCGGCGCGACGCTCGTGCGCCGTACGCCGCTGCGCCTGCTCTTCCCGCCGCTGCGATGGCAGCGGCGCCATTACCTCCTCGACGAGCGCCCCGACGAGCCGGCGCCGGCGGACACGATGCTCGGCGCCTTCCTGCTCATGCGGCGAACGATGCTGGACGAGATCGGGGGGTGGGACCCGGGCTACCGGATGTACTGCGAGGACATCGACCTCAACTATCGCGCCGCGCGGGCGGGGTGGGAGCGCTGGTACGTCCCGGCGGCGGTCGTCCGGCACGAGTACGCGGCCGTGATCGACAAGCGCTTTCTCACGCGGCACACGCTGTGGCACGCGCGCGCCATGCTCCGCTTTCTCCGCAAGCACCCCGAGCGTCTGCTCGCGCTGCGATGACCTGGCCGAGGCGGCGCTTGCGACGCCGACACATAGAGGAGGCGCCGATTCATTCGGCGCCTCCGTGGCAAAAGTACGGCCACAAAGCGGAACGCTGGACGGAGACGGCCTACGCCGACGCGCCTGCGTATCTCGCGCATCGCGCGCAGCTCGTGCGCAGGCTCGGGCCTGAGCTTCGGCCCGGCGATGCGGTGCTCGACCTCGCGTGCGGCGATGGCGGTCTCGCCGACTTCTTGCCCGGCCAGCGGTACGTCGGCGTCGATGCGAACGCCGAGATGGTCGCGGCCGGCCGCGCACGCGGGCGCGAGATCGTGGAGGCCGACCTCAACGCGTACGTTCCGACTGCTCCGGTCGAGGCGACGACGATCTTCCGCGCGATCTACTACGCGGCCGATCGCCGTGAGCTCTTGACGCGCATCGCCGGCTACACCACGCGCAAGCTCGTCTTCGACCTGAACCCGCGGCAGTACCGCCTGGCGGACGTACGGGCCGACCTCGAGGCAGCCGGGTTCGACCGACTCGCGACGCGTCCGTTCTTCGTCCCGCAGACGCGGGCGCCGGTCCCCGGTCTTCAGCTGCTCGAGCGGAGCGGCCCGGTTGCGCGGGCGATCCTGCGCTTCCGGTTCACGCTCATCTGTGCGGCCTGGTGCGCAAGAACTGATACGTGACGTCGGCGCCGAGCTGCCGCTTGTCGCCGCGGTGGTCGTAGTCGTCCGGCACGAACTTCTTGTCGACGACGACGTGCACGACGAATCCTCCGGCGGGCACGCGCAGCCACGCGACCTTCGACTGGAGGTTGCCGATGGTCGAGTCGACCCTCTTGAGCACGCGGCCGAGAGTGGGCTGCTCCTGTTCGATCTTCAGCGAGCCGAGGACGATGTGGATCGGCGTCGGATGGATCGGATAGTTCTCCGGCCTCGAATATGCAACGCGGAGCCAGCCGCCACGCCCTGAGAATCGGTAGTAGAAGGTGTCCTTCGGGCCGCTCCACCCGTCCGCATAGATGCCCGTACACGTGCTCTGCAGCCGGTTCGGCGTCGTGAGCTGGACGAGCCGCCACGTCTGCAAACGGCCGCCGGCGCGGAACTGATGGGTCGCCACCGACGCGCCGGCGAGGTCGATGCACGGCAGGTCTTCGACGGCATACGGGTACTGGATCGAGAGCCGACCCGGTGAGTTCGTCCAGTACAGCGCACCGTCGCGGAGGATGTTCGGGCTGCCGGAGAAGCCGGGGCCGAGAACGCTGCCGTCGAGGCTCGAGATTCTCGCGAGCGACCGGTTCCAGAACTCGAGCAGCCACTCGGGGTTCTGGTCGACCTCGGCCTCGCCCATGTACAGCGTCGGCTTGCCGTGCGTGTGGTCGTCCACCCACGAGAACGGGTGGCCGAGCGTGATCGCTGCCTGGCGCGCGATCGAGCTCGTCCCGGCCGAGGCCGCGAGCTCGCCGGTCAGGTTCCAGCCGACGACGCCGACCGCGGCCGCTGCCGTGATGATGGCCGCGACGCGCGTGCGGCTGCCGAGGAAGCGCGGAGCGAGGAGCACGAGCACCGAGACGACCGACATCACGATCAGCAGCTCGCGAACGAGGTGCGGCGTCCAGGACAGATCGCGGTTGCCCTGCTGCACGATGGCGAAGCCGAGTGCGTCCGAGTACAGCTGCACGCCCATCTGGTACGGGTACTGCGTTACGTGGTAGAGCGCATAGCCGACGAGGTAGAGCGTGTACACCCCGGTGACGGCTAGACCGACAAGGCTGACTCGACGCCGTGAGAAAACGAGCGCGGTCCCGACGAACAGGAGCGGCGCGATGTAGATGAGGTTCCGCTCCTCGACGCGTGTCGCGAACACCGTCGACAGATACGCGGCCTTGATGCCGGTGTACAGCGCGAATGCGACGATCCCCGCGAGCGAGACGCAGCGGAACAGGCGCACCTCGCGGCTCCGTGGCTCGCCGCGTACACGGAAGAGCGCTGCGAGCCCCGCCATGAAGGGCAGCACGCCCATCCCGAGGGCGAGCGTCCCCGCCGCCCAGTTGCCCTCGTTGATGAGCCGGTGCTTGTACCCGCGGGTCACCCGCGAGATCTCGAGGGAGTGATGGCTGCCGATGGCGGTGAAGAAGAAGATCGCCCCGAGGAGCAGGACGACGCATCCGACCCAGTCACCCGTCGACCATGTGGAACGCAACTGTCTCGCGCGATCGCTCGACCAGCCCGCGAACAACGCCGCGAGCACGAGCGTCGCGGGGATCATCAGCAGCTCCGTGCGGACGATCGGCGCGAACGCGGACACGACGATCGCAGCTGCGATCCATCTCCGGCTGCGCGTGACGAATGCCTTCGCGATGACAAAGAAGCACAGCGCCGCGTACGGGTACGCGATCGGTTCTTCCACGAGGTAGGACGAGTACGCGAGCGCCGGGATCGCGCCCGCACCGGCGGCGGCGAACAGCGCCGCCGTCTTCCCGACGATCATCCGGGCGAGGAGGTATGTGGGGAAGACGACCGCGGCCATGATCAGGACGTCGACGTACTTGATGGCCGAATAGGCGGTCGCGACGTCATGGATGCGCCAGAGCGGGGCGATCAGATACGTCATCACCGAGTCGGCGGAGTGGGGCACGCCGCGCTCCGCCGGATGCCCGGTGGCGGCGATCGAGCGCGAGAGCTGAGTGAACTCGAGCTCGTCGCCGAAGAGCCACGGCGTCGACCGCCTCCAGGCCTCGACCATGTAGATCCCGGACAGCCATAGGTAGATGCTCGCCAGCGGCGCAGCGGCGAGGAGCCGGTCCGTGATCGTGGCGGAGCGCAGAACGCTACGTGGCGTTGCGAAAGCGCTCACTCGGCGACGATGCCGAGCGGAACGGCGTGCGTGATCTCGATCTCGCGGCGCACGAAGCTGCACGGTATCTCAGCGCGCCTGCATGCCTCCAAGACACCGTCGAGCTGCGCGCGCGGAGCGTCCGGGATCGTGACGAGGACGGCGTCAGGCTCGAGGCGCCCGACCGCCCACCCGATGTCGTCCAGGCCGCCGACGACGGCGACGCCCTGGATCCGTCTCCGCCGGATGGCGGGGTCGTCGTCGACGAAGCCGACGACGCGCTCGCCGGAGGTCTCCCGCAGTTCGCGCAACAGGCTCCGCCCGCTGCGGCCGGCGCCGACGATGAGCACCCGCCGCTGGTCTCCGCGGCCGACGAGCGCCGCGAGCCCGCGCGCGAGGCCGCGTTCCCAGAAGCGCGAGAGGCCGATGAGGAAGGTG
>DATKRA010000077.1:0-9377 GCA_035532455.1 Gaiellaceae bacterium
GGGCCGGACGAGTTCCTCGACCGCTACGCGGTGATCCTTCTCTCCGACCACGGTCAGACCGAGGTCGAGCGCGTGGCACGGCTCGAGCCGCGCTTTGCGGATCTGCAAGGGCAGGTTGTCGTGACGGCCACGAACCGCGCGGGGCAGGTCTACCTCCTGCCGGGCGCGAAGGTCGACGCCGCCGAGCTCGCGCGCCGCCTGGACGGCGAGCCGGCGGTCGAGGTCACGCTGCGCCGCGACGGTGACGAGGCGATCGCGCGGCGCGGCGGCGAGGACTTCCCGGCGGATCAGCTCGAGCATCCCGACGCGGCCGAGCGCGTTCGCGCCGCGCTCGCCAACCCGAACGCCGGCGAGCTGCTCGTCTCGGCGGCAGAGGGCTGGGAGCTGATCGATCTCGGCGGACGCCACCACGAGGGCGGCGGCAGCCACGGCTCGCTCGTCGCGGGCGACTCCTTCGTCCCGCTCCTCACGATCGGCGTCGACGCGTCTCCATCCCGCATCACCGAGGTCGTGCCTGCCGTGCTCGACCACTTCGGGGTGCCGCGTGCCGGCTGAGTCGCGGGAGTGGATGGTCGAGCGCCAGCTGCGCGGCCGCGGGATCGCCGACGAGGCGGTGCTCGCGGCGATGGCGCGCGTGCCGCGCGAGCTCTTCGTGCCGGACGAGCTGCGGGACGAGGCGTACGTCGACGCGGCGCTTCCGATCGGCGCAGACCAGACGATCTCGCAGCCGTACATGGTCGCGCTCATCTGCGAGCAACTTGCTCTGCGGGGCACCGAGCGCGTGCTCGACGTCGGCACGGGCTCCGGCTACCAGGCGGCGGTCCTCGCGGAGCTCGCCGCGGAGGTGCATTCGATCGAGCGCATCCCCGAGCTCGCCGAGACCGCGCGCGCGAACCTCGCGGCCGCGGGCTATGCCGAGCGCGTCGAGCTCCACCTCGGGGACGGGAGCCTCGGCCTCCCGGAGCACGCTCCCTACGCCGCCATCGCCGTTTCGGCCGCGGCGCTCGAGCCGCCGCCGGCGCTCTACGCGCAGCTCGAGCCGCGCGGCCGCCTCGTCGTGCCCGTCGGTGGCCGCGACGGGCAGTGGCTCGAGCTCGTCGTCCGAACGCCCGAGGGTCCGGCCGTGCGGCGCAGCGTTCCTTGCAGATTCGTACCGCTCGTCGCGGGCACATAGCCGGCTTCTACCGGCAGCGCCGCAGGTCGCTCTGCGATGTACGGGGTCCGGCCCGAGCGGCTACCCTCGCCGGGTAGTGGAAGGTCCCGCCGGAACACTGCCGCGCCGCCGCACGCGGCTGGCCGCGCCATTTCGGTCGGTGCGCAACTGGCAGCAGCTCGGCAAGTTCGCAGTCGTCGGCGCTGTCGGCTACGCGATCAACCTCGCCGTCTACGCCGCCCTCATCCACGTAGGGCTCCACTACCTCGCCGCGGCGGTGTGCTCGTTCCTCGTCGCGGTCACGAGCAACTACACGTGGAACCGCCACTGGACGTTCCGCGACCAGCGCGGCCATCTCGGCGTGCAGGGGATGCGGTTCTTCCTCGTCGCGCTTGCGTCGCTCGCCGCGAACCTCGGTCTTCTCCAGGTCATGATCACGGCCGGGACGAGCAAGTTCATCGGCCAGGCGATCGCGATCGTCCTCGTCACGCCGCTCAACTTCGTCGGCAACAAGCTCTGGTCGTTCCGGAGGCGTAGGACGTAGCGTTCGCCCGGTGAGGCGCAGCCTCTTTCTCGGAGTCGTGGTCGTTGCGCTCGCCGTTGCGCGGCCTGCGTTCGCGGGCGGAGGGACGACCCCGCCGGCGGCGCCGGTGTACGACGGGAAGGGCCGGCTGATCCAGACGCCGTTCGTCCCGCGGCAGCTGGTCAGCCAGCAGGTCTCGAGGCTCGAGGCGCTCCACATCTTCGAGCACGACTCGAAGGTCGCCGCCTGGCTGTCGCGCTATCCGGTCAAGGGGCGGACATACGACGAGACACACTCGACCGTCAGCGGCGAATGGACGATCAAGATCTCCTGGGGAGCCGCCGGCGAGATCGCGGAGGGCACCGTCTCCGACCTGACCGGCGCCGTGACCGAGGCGTGGACGGGCCCGCAGGTCGCGTGGGGGATGGCGCGCGGTTCGCCCGGCGCGTTCGGCGGCACCGCGATCAACGACCCCTGGGTCTGGGGCGCCTTCTGCCTCGTCTTCCTGCTCGGGCTCGGCGATTGGAAGCGGCCCCTCTCGCTCCGCAACCTCGACCTGCTCTTCCTTCTGTCGCCGACGGCGTCGCTGTGGTACTTCAACCACGGCAACGTCTTCGCGGCGGTACCGCTCTTCTACCCGTGCCTGATCTGGGTCGTGTTGCGCGGCATCTGGATCGGGACGAAGAACCGCGGCACGCCGGGCGCGCCACGCTGGCCGGTCTGGGTCATGATCGCCGCGACGATCTTCCTCGTCGGCTTCCGCGTCGGGCTCAACATCGAACGCTCGAACGTCATCGACGTCGGCTACTCCGGGGTGATCGGAGCCGAGCGGATCGTCAGCGAAGGCAAGCCGCCGTGGGGGAACTTCCCCCAGGACAAGAACGGCGACCCGAAGCTGAAGATCTGCTCGAAGACCGACACGGAGATGCTGATCCAGACGAACGGCCGGTGCGAGCGCGCGAACCCGCTCGGCGACACGTACGGCCCGACCGCGTACGAGGCGTACATCCCGGCCTACCTCATCACGGGCTGGAGCGGGAAGTGGGACGACCTCCCGACCGCGCACGTGACCGTGATTCTCTTCGACCTCCTGACGATCCTCGGCCTCTGGTTCGTCGGACTGCGCTTCGGCGGGCAGCGGCTCGGCGTCGTGCTCGCGTTTGCGTGGGCGGCGTACCCGTTCACGCAGTACGTCTCGAACTCGAACACGAACGACGCGATCATGCCGTGCTTCCTCGTGTGGGCCTTCTGGCTGATCTCGCAGCCGGTCGGTCGCGGGATCCTTGCGGCGGCGTCGGGTTGGACGAAGTTCGCGTCGCTCGTCGTCGCGCCGCTCTGGCTCACGTATCCCACCGGCCGGCTCAACCTACGCTTCGTCGCGGGGTTCGTCGCCGGGACGCTCGCGGTCTTCTCGATCCTCTTCCTCGACCCGCACCCGCTGCACGAGGTCGCCGTCTTCTGGCACCGGACGATCGGCTACCAGCTCGGCCGCGACGCGCCGTGGTCGCTCTGGGACTGGCGGCAGTACCACGCCCGCGGCCTGCCCGACCTCCACGTCGTCCAGCGCGTCCTCCAGGTTGCGCTTGTCGCCGGGGCGTTCGCCGTCGCGGTCGTGCCCCGCCGCAAGTCGCCGCTTCAGCTCGTCGCCTTCACCGCCGTGCTGCTCGCCGGCTTCGAGATGGTGCAGACGTACTGGCTCTACACGTACATCCCGTGGTTCTTCCCGTTCGCCGCAATCGCTCTTGTCGTACCGGCCACGGGATTGCGGCAGCTCGTCGCGCGCTCAGGCGTCGACGCGGATCGCGTCGATCCCGCGAGCCTTCCCGTCGTCGGTGCACGCGACGACGACGCCCTCGAGCCGCACCCCGCCCTCGGCGGGCTCGAACCGGACGGGTAGCCGCTCCCGCATACGCGAGATCGCGAGCTCGGACTTGACGCCGATGACGGAGTCGTGCGGGCCCGTCATCCCGGCGTCCGTGATCGCGGCCGTGCCGCCGGGCAGGACGCGCGCGTCGCTCGTCTGCACATGCGTATGCGTGCCGACCACCGCGGTGACGCGGCCGTCGAGCCAGGCGGCGATCGCAACCTTCTCGCTCGTCGCCTCGCCGTGGAAGTCGAGGAAGACGACCGGCGCGGCGGCGCGAGCCTCCTCGACGAGCGCGTCGACGATCTCCCACGGCGAGACCGGCGTGTCGAGGAAGAGCTGGCCGAGGAGGTTGAGCACGGCAACCCGCACACCGTTCCGCGCCTCGACGACGGCCATCCCGCGGCCCGGCGTCAGCGCGCCCTGGTTCGCGGGCCGGATGACGCGCTCGCTCGCGGCGAGGTAGCCGCCGATGCCGCTGCGGCGGTACGTGTGGTTGCCGAGCGTCACGACGTCGGCGCCCGCTGCGAGGAGCTTGTCTGCGAGCTTCGGCGTGATCCCGACGCCGTCGGCGATGTTCTCCCCGTTGACGATCGCGAGGTCGGCGTCGTAGCGCTCGCGGAGTGCCGGCAGATGCTCCTCCACGGCGCGGCGGCCGGCGGGGCCGACGACGTCTGCGAGGAAGAGGATGTTCAACCCGTTGCGACGACCGGCGCGGCGCGAACCTCGATCGTGACGTGGTTGCCGCCGTTGTTCGTGTACTGCGCGAGTGCCTGCTGCTCGACGGTCGCGAGGTTGACCACCGTGCCGAGCTTCGTCGCTCCGCTCACGACGGCGCTCCCGACCGTGAGAGCGCCATCGGCCTTGAGCTGCGTCACCGCGACGACGAGCGACGGCGAGCTCTGCGGCTGGATGTCGATCTCGGACCCGTACTGCCTCCCCATGACGATGAACGGACGGATCCCGGCGACGATCCCGTCGACCGGCGAGTAGACGTCCGTCCCCGCGGCGGCTCCGACGTCGAGCGAGTTCGACCCTCCGCCGCCGAGCTGGTACCAGTGCGGGCTGCCTCCGCCGCCACCGAAGATCCCGTGGACGACGCGCGAGACGATCCCTTCGTTCACCTGCTGGCCGAACGGCGAGAGCGCAAGGCCGTCGCTCGCGGCGCTGTAGCCGATCGCAGTAACGCGTCCCTGCGCGATGGGGAGCTGGAGTCGGACAGGGCCGCGGAAGGCAACGATCTCGGGCGACGGTCTCGACTGCGCCGGCGGCAGCAACGTCGTGGCGAGCGGCACGGTCCGGCTGCTTCCGCCGCCGAAGGCGGTGAGGGCGAGTGCGACGACGAACACCACGGCGAGGAGCACGAGGAGGGCGAACCGGCGGGCTCGGCGGGCCGAGCGCGCCTGGCTCCGCTCGATCCGTCTCCTGGGTTCGGTCCTTTGCCGGGGTTCGGTCCGCCGCCGTGAAGACGGCAACGGGGACAGGTTCGTGCCTTTACGGGGCACTGCAGGTTGCCTCGAAGAGTCGTGAACCTGTTCCCGTTTCTCTCTTGAAACGGGACGGCATGTCTGGCCGCAGCCTACCGAACCGTCCGGAGTCCGTCCGATGCCGTGGGGACCATCGGAAGGATGGCGCGCTCTCGCAGCATCCGGATCGAGGTGCCCCGCTGGGTGCAGCTCGTCGCGCTGCCGCTCACGCTGTTGCTCCTCTGGGCGGTTGCGGGAGCGGTGCGCCACGTCCTGTTCCTCTTCCTCGTCGCGCTGCTCATCGCCCTGCTCCTCAACCCGGTCGTGCGCGTCCTGGGCAAGGCGTGGATCCCGCGCGGGCCGGCCGTCGCGCTCGTCTATCTCGCCTTCGCCGCTGCTGTCGGGGTCGCGATCCTCGCGCTCGCGACGGTCGTCGTCCAGCAGACCAGGACGGCGGCGCACCGGGTCGACGCCTACTTCACCGTCACGTCGGGGCATCCGCCGCAACCGGGGGCCGAGCAGGATCTCGCCCGCTTCCAGTCCTGGCTCGACCGGAACCACCTGAGCGGGGTCCATATTGAGAAGCAGGGGGACAAGTTTCTCCACCAGGTCGGCCTGAAGGACGTCCGGAAGTACACCTCCCGCGCGCTGAACTGGGCGGAGGGCGCCGGCGTAGCGGCCGTCACGCTGCTCTTCGACGCGTTCCTCGTCGTCGTCGTCTCGATCTACATGCTCCTCGACATGCAGCGCTGGTCGGACAGGATCGACCGGCGCTTCCCACCGCGGCGCGGCAGCCCGGGCCTGATCGGGCGGATGGAGCAGGCGGTCGCGAGCTACGTGCGCGGTCAGCTTCTCCTTTCGCTCATCATCGGCGTCAGCAGCGGGGTCGGGCTGTGGATCCTCGGGATGGTCGGCGCGATGCCCAATGGCGGACGCTACGCGGCGGCGTTCGGCGGGTGGGCCGGCATCACGGAGCTCATCCCGTACATCGGGCCGTGGCTCGGGGCGATCCCGCCGGTGCTGTACGCGCTCGTCCAGCACCCGCTCTCGGCGCTGTGGGTGGCGATCCTCTTCCTCGGCATCCAGCAGCTCGAGGGGCACGTCGTCGTCCCCAACGTCATGGGCCGCTCGCTCCGCCTCCATCCGCTCCTCGTCATCTTCGGCCTGCTCGCGGGCGGCGAGATCTACGGGTTCCCCGGGATCCTCGTCGCGCTGCCGCTCCTCGCCGCGGGCAAAGCCGTGTGGGAGTTCTTCCAGGAGCGGCTCGAGCTCGAGCCGTGGACGGGCGGCCATCCGGTGACCGACATCGGCGTCGAGCTCGAATAGGCGTACCCTTTCGCGCGTGAGCGCGTTCCCCGTCACCCGGTTGCGGCGGTTCCGCCGCACGGCTCCGCTGCGCGGCCTGGTGCGTGAGACGCGCCTCCACCTCGACGAGTTCGTCATGCCGCTGTTCGTCGCGCCCGAGCCGCTCGCGAACGCGGCGCTGCCGGGGATGGCGCGCTACGACATCGAGGGCTTGCTCCGCGAGGTCGAGAGCCTCGCGTCGAGCGGCGTCCGCGCGGTGATTCTCTTCGGCGTCCCGGAGGAGAAGGACGACGAGGCGACCGGCGCGTGGGAGGAGGACGGCATCGTCCAGGTCGCGCTCCGCGCGTTGCGTCCGCGCTTCCCCGAGCTCGTCCTGCTCACCGACGTGTGCCTCTGCGAGTACACGTCGCACGGCCATTGCGGCGTCGTCGTCGACGGCGAGGTCCACAACGACCGCAGCCTCGAGCTGCTCGCGCGCACCGCGCTCAGCCACGCCGAGGCGGGCGCGGACATCGTCGCGCCGAGCGACATGATGGACGGACGGGTCGCCGCCATCCGCGAGTCGCTCGACGACCACGCTTATGAGCACACGCCGATCCTCGCGTACTCCGCGAAGTACGCCTCCGCTTTTTACGGGCCGTTCCGCGAGGCGGCCGACAGCGCGCCGTCGTTCGGCGACCGGCGCGGCTACCAGATGGATCCAGCCAACGTCCGCGAGGCGTTGCGCGAGTGCGAGCTCGACATCGCGGAGGGAGCCGACGCGATCATGATCAAGCCGGCGCTGCCGTACCTCGACGTGATCCGCGCGGCGCGAGAGCGCTTCGACCTGCCGCTCGCGGCGTACAACGTCTCGGGCGAGTACGCGATGGTCAAGGCGGCGGCGCAGGCGGGCTGGCTCGACGAGCGCACCGCGGCCCTCGAGTCCCTCACGGCGATCAAGCGCGCGGGCGCGGATCTGATCGTCAGCTACTGGACGCGCGACCTTCCGAATTGGCTCTGACCCCGCGCTCGGATCTCTACCGGCGCGCGCTCGAGCTGATCCCCGGCGGCGTCAACTCGCCCGTGCGCGCGATGCGCGGGGTCGGCCTCGACGAGCCGCTGTTCGTGCGGAGCGGAGCGGGCGCGTACATCGACACCGAGAGCGGCCGCTTCCTCGACTGGGTCATGTCCTGGGGGCCGCTCGTCTTCGGGCACGCGGACGCGGAGACGGTCGAGGTCGTGCGGGAGGCCGCGCTGCGCGGGACGAGCTACGGCGCCGCGACCGAAGCGGAGGTCGATCTCGCGGCGGAGATCGTCGACGCCGTGCCGTCGATCGAGAAGGTGCGGCTCGTCTCCTCGGGGACGGAGGCGGCGATGAGCGCGCTCCGGCTCGCGCGCGCGTTCACGCATCGCGACCGGATCCTCAAGACGGCCGGCGGCTACCACGGCCACGCCGACGCGCTCCTCGCAAGTGCGGGGTCAGGTCTTGCAACGCTGGGTATCCCCGCGTCGCCCGGCGTGCCGACCGGCGCCGCAGCCGACACGATCGTCGTCCCGTACAACGACCTCGCCGCCGCCGCGGAGGCGTTCGTGAAGCACAGCGAAGGACTCGCGGCTGTGATCGTCGAGCCGGTCGCCGCGAACATGGGCGTCGTCCCGCCGGCGCCGCGCTACCTCGAGACGTTGCGCCGGCTGTGCGACGCGAGCGGCGCGCTCCTCATCTTCGACGAGGTGATCTCGGGCTTCCGCGTCGCGCGCGGCGGCGCGCAGGAGCGGTTCGGCGTGACGCCGGATCTGACCGTTCTCGGGAAGATCGTCGGCGGCGGACTGCCGCTCGCGGCGTTCGGCGGGCGGGCGGAGGTCATGGACATGCTCGCGCCGTCGGGGCCCGTCTACCAGGCGGGGACGCTCTCCGGAAATCCGCTCGCGACCGCCGCGGGCCTCTCCGTCCTCCGCCGTCTGCGCGACGGCTCGGTCTACGACGCGCTCGAGCGCGTCGGCGCGCGGCTCGAGGCGGGGCTCGCGCCGTTCGGTCGCTTGCAGCGTGTCGGCGGGCTCCTCACGCTGTTCATGACCGACGCGCCGGTGCGCAACTTCGACGACGCGCAGGCGTGCGACGCCGAGCGCTACGGCGCGCTCTTCCGGCACCTGCTCGAGCAGGGCGTCTACTTCCCGCCGTCGCAGTTCGAGGCGCTCTTCCCCTCGACGGCGCATGGGGACGAGGAGATCGACCGCACCATTGCGGCGGTCAAGAGCTTTCATGGCTGACCTCTGGGACGAGATCGCCGGCGGCGCGGTGGAGGAGAGCAGCCTCTGGGCCGACTGTCTCGCCGCGGAGCCCGATCGAGTCGCCATCTTCTCGCCGCTCGGAGCGCCGGAGCACGCGCTCGGTGTCGAGACGATCTACGAGGGCTACCTCGTCCACTACGGACGGTCGCGCCTCTTCGAGCTGCCCGACGACGACACCGCGCTGCTTCTCGGCGACTATCTCTACGCGCACGGCCTCGTCCGCATCGCCGCTGCGCACGAGGTCGACGCCGTTGCCGATCTCTCGGAGCTCATCTCGCTCTGCAGTCAGCTGCGGGCGGAGGAGCGGGATGGGGACGGGCCGCTCTGGGCAGCGACGGCGGCGCTGCTCGGCCGGCGCGCGCTCGACGTCGGGTTCGCCGCTCTGCGGCTGCACGCGGATCCGTCGGCGCTCGACGCTGCCGCGCGCGCCGCTGCGGGCGACGGTGCGGTCGACGCTGCCCTCGCAGCGCACGCCGAGCGGCGCGTGCGGTAACTTCTCGCCGTGCTCGGCGCCATCTTCCATCCGCTCCTCGGAGCCGTGTCGGCCGCCGAGGAGGGCAAGAAGGTCGTCCTCACGATGCTCGCGGTCGGCGGCGTCTTCCTGCTCGTGATCGCCGTCGGCGAGCTCTCGCACCACGTGGCTCGGGCCCGCCGGCGCCGCGACGGCTAGCCGAGCGACTGAATCAGCTTCGCGAGCTCGTCGGGCTTGTAGCCCTGCGACCGCGCGAAGCTGATGAGCTCACGCGCCCGCGCGACGACGGCGCCCTGCTCCGGCGTGCCGGCAACGTGGATGCCGCG
>DATKRA010000078.1:0-33049 GCA_035532455.1 Gaiellaceae bacterium
GTCAGAGGATGTAGACCGTCGCGAAAACGACGATCCACATCACGTCGACGAAGTGCCAGTAGATCCCGCCGATCTCGACGCCGTGATGGTGCTCGGCGGAGAAGTGCCCTCGGAAGGCGCGGATCGTCATGAACAGGAGGATCGTGAGGCCGATGAAGACGTGGCAGCCGTGCAGGCCGGTGAGGCAGAAAAAGATCGTCGGGAAGGCGCCGTCCTTCGTCGCGAAGCCGGCGCGCATGTACTCGTAGATCTGCGAGATGAGGAATGCGAGGCCCATGAGGAACGTCAGCACGAGGCCGGCGCGCATCCCCCAGACGTTCCCCTTCTTGATCGCGGTCGTCGCCCAGTGCATCGTCGCGCTCGAGGTCATGAGGATCGACGTGTTGATCGCCGCGACGAAGACGGGCAGGTGGTACGGCGGCGTCGGCCACGGCGTCCCGTTGACGATGCGGACGAAGAAGTAGGCGGCGAAGAACGAGCCGAAGAGCATGATCTCCGACCCGATGAAGAGGTACATCCCGAGCGTCTCGGGCCTGATCCGCGAGCTGTAGTGCGGCGTCGGCGGCCCGTGGTGCTCGTGATGCGTCTCGGCGTGGGAGGCGGCGCTCACGCAGGTACCTCCGCCGTGACCTTCTCGACGACGACGTGCTCGACCGGCAGGCCGGTCTCCTTCTGCAACCGCTCGACGACATGCTTCCGCAGCCAGCCGGAGGAGAGCGGCTCGAACGTCGAGACGATGATCTCGTCGACGCGCTCGTCATGCACCGCCTCCATCGCGGCGCTGAACGGATCCGGATGCGCCACCTGGCCGTGTACGTCGATTCCCTCGTGGCGCAGCTCGCCGACGGCGCGCTTGAGGCGAGCCTCCGCCTCGGGGTGCGCGCCGGCCGTCGGATCGCTCTGCGGCGACATGATGAGGAACGCCGCCGGACTCGCGGCAGCGCGCTGTCGGATCCGGTCGAGGAGCGGCGCACCGAGCACCGTCTCGTTCGCGATCACGAGGACGTTCGCCTCGTCGGGCGCTTCGCCCTTCGGCACGAGGTGCTCGACCGGCAGCTCTCCGGCCGCCGAGCGGATCTGGTCGACGACGCCGCGCCGCAGCCAGCCGGACTTCGCCTCCGCATGCGTCGAGACGAGGAGCTCGTCGACCGGCGGCTCGAGCGTCGCGAGCGCGTCGCGCACGGCAGCGGCAGGATCGGCCTCGACGACGTAGCCGTCGGCCGAGACGCCGACCTCACGCAGGTGCCCGAGCGCGCGGTCGAGGCGCCGCCGCGCCGAGGCGTGCCGCGTGTCGGCGTAGACGACATAGCCGCGCGGCGGCTGGTTGACCGGCGCGACGACCGTCACCCACACCTCGCCGTCGCGCGCGGCAAGCGCCTCGCGCAGCGTCCGGGCGTCGACCGTCTCGTTCGCGACGACGAGGACGTGCGTCACGCGCGTCCCTCGCCGTCGTCGGCTCCCGCCGGGCTGAGCCCGGCTACGCCGACGCCTGACGCCGCTGGCTGCGCGATCCTGCGCTCGCGGCGCTTGTCCGTACCACGCGTACTGTCCTGCGCGCCCCTCGCTTGGCTCGCTTGCCACCGGCGCCCGAGGAACCCGCGTTTCATACGGGCACCTCCTCCAGCTCCGGCGCTCTCGACGGCGCGAGGATCGCGTGCTGCGCGCCGACGACGCCGTACTCGTACGGCGAGCCGACGACCTGCGGGATCTCGTCGAAGTTGAACGTCGGCGGCGGCGAGGAGACCAGCCACTCGAGCGTCATCGCGCGCCACGGGTTGGCGGGCGCGATCTCGCCGAAGCGCCAGCTCGTGATCATGTTGTAGAGGAAGACGAGCACCGACGCGCCGAGCCCGAATGACGCGAGCGAGATGAACATGTTGAGGCCGGCGAACCGCGACGGGTAGTAGGCGATGCGCCGGGCCATCCCCTCGGTGCCGAGGATGTGCATCGGGAAGAACGTGAGGTTGAAGCCGACGAACGTGAGCCAGAAGTGGAGCTTCCCGAGCCGCTCGTCGTACATCCGGCCGGTCATCTTCGGGAACCAGTAGTAGATCCCCGCGAAGATCGTGAACACGGAGCCGCCGAAGAGCACGTAGTGGATGTGCGCCACGATGAAGTACGTGTCGGTGACGTGCTGGTCGATCGGGACGGCGCCCAGCATCACGCCCGAAAGACCCCCGATGACAAACATGCTGAGGAAGCCGAGCGCGAACAGCATCGGCGTCTTGAGGTGGAGCTTCCCTCCCCAGATCGTCGCGAGCCAGCTGAAGATCTTGATGCCGGTCGGGACGGCGATCAGCAGCGTCGTGATCATCATCGGGACGCGCAGCCACGACGACATGCCGCTCGTGAACATGTGGTGCGCCCAGACCGAGAAGCCGAGCACGACGATCGCCATGAGCGAGAGCGCCATCAGGCGGTAGCCGAAGACCGGCTTCCGGCTGAAGACGGCTATGACCTCGCTCATGATCCCGAAGCCGGGCAGCATCATGATGTAGACGGCCGGGTGGGAGTAGAACCAGAAGATGTGCTGGTACCCCAGCGGATAGCCGCCTCCTACCGGCGTGAAGAAGGCGGTGTGCATCACGTGGTCGAACATCGAGAAGAACTGCGAACCGGCGATGAACGGCGTCGCGACCACGACGAGCAGCGACGTCGTGAAGTTCGCCCAGACGAGTAGCGGCATCCGCCAGAACGTCATCCCCGGCGCGCGCATCGTGATGATGGTCACGAGGAAGTTGAGGGCCGTCATGATCGACGACGCACCCGCCCACTGCACTCCCTGGTTGAAGAAGATCGCTCCGATCCCCTCGTGCGTCGAGTTGAGCGGCGCGTAACCCGTCCAGCCGCCCGCGAAGGCGCCGACGAAGAACGAGCTGAGCATCATCAGACCGGCGATCGGCAGGAGCCAGAACGAGAGCGCGTTCAGGCGGGGAAAGGCCATGTCCGCCGCGCCGAGCATGAGCGGCACGACGAAGTTCGCGAGCCCGGCAAACGCCGGAATGATGAAGAGGAAGATCATCAGCGAGGCGTGGACCGAGAACAGCGCGTTGTACGTGTGCGGCCCGAAATACGTGCTTTGCGGCTTCGCGAGCTGGGCACGGATGAGCATCGCCAGCATCCCGCCGATGATGAAAAAGATCATCGTCGTGACGAGGTACTGAACGCCGATCACCTTGTGGTCGGTGTTGACCCGGAAGTAGTCCTTCCAGCTCTTCGCGCCATGACCGGAGTGGTCCTCGTGCTCGGGCGTCGGCTTCCCGAGGACGTAGTTCGTCCAGTAGTCGAACGCGCCGATCCCGCCGAGGAAGCCGACAGGCGCCGCGACGAGGCCCGCGACGAGGATGAGCGGCTCGCTGAGGAGGAGCGGATGCCAACCGCCGCCCCAGCGGCAGAGGACGACGATGCCGAAGCCGATCGCGCCCCAGAGCGGGGTCATCCACAGCGCGCGGCCGAACCCGGGCCCGAGCAGGAAGCGCCTCGTCACGTCGTCCCCGCCTTCTGTTGCGCGAGCCACCGGTTGAAGGCCTTGTCGGGCATGACGATCACTTCGGTCCGCATCAAGGAATGGCCGAGCCCGCAGAGCTCGTTGCAGATGAACGGATACGTCCCGATGCGGTCGGGTGTGATGTGGAGGTGCGTGACCAGCCCGGGGACGATGTCCTCCTGCTCCCGGAACTGCGGCACGAAGAACGCGTGGATCACGTCGAGCGAGCGCATGTCGAACTCGACGGAGCGGTTGACCGGCAGGCGGAGGACGGGGCTCGTCGCATTGCCGGCGCTCGGATAGCTGAACGTGAACTCGAACTGCTGCGCCTGGACGTTGACCCGCAGCGTGTCGGCGCCTTGCGCGTCGTTCTGCGAGAGGACGATCCCGGAGACGATCGCGATCGCCGTGACGAGTACGAACGGGATCGCCGTCCACGTGATCTCGAGGCCGGTGTGCCCGTGGACCGGCGGCCCGTCCTCGAGATCGTCCGGCGCCGCCCGGAAACGGAGGACGGAGTAGACGATCACTGCGACGACGACGGCGAACAGCGCGATGCAGATCGCGATCACGAACCAGAACACGAAGTCGATGCGGCCAGCCTGCCGCGAAGCGTCGACCGGGAGCCACGTAGGAATGAGCGCCACGGCCGTAGCCACGCCGCCTGCGACCAATCCAATCCCCAGAAGGGCGACGATAGAGCCCCTGCGCATCCGCCTCGGAGCCTAGACGAACTTCCGAAAGAGCGAATCCCGAACCGGCCCTCGAACGTTGCTAGTCCGATCCCGTCAAAGGAGGGTAACCATGGGTCTCGGAGTCGGACTGATTCTCTCGGCGGTGGGCGCAGTGCTCGCCTTCGCCGTGAACGCCACGGTTTCCGGCGTGAACATCCACACGATCGGCTGGATCCTGCTGATCGTCGGAATCGTCGGGATTCTGCTGTCGCTCGTCTTCTGGTCCTCGTGGGCCGGCCCCGGCTACTACAGCCGCCGGCGCACCGCGTACGTGGACGAAGGCCCGGCAGGCCCCAGCACGCCGTACTAGACGACCAACTCGGACATGTCCGGAACCTGGTTCCGGACATGTCCGAAACAGCTTGCTGCGATGTCCAAACAGGACATGGCCGGTAGCAGGTACCGGCCATGTCCAGAAAGGACTAGGCGATCGGCAGTTCGACGAAGAACGTCGCGCCTGTGTGGCCGTCCGAGACGACCCAGATCCGGCCCGCCATCCGTGTCACGAGCTCGCGGGAGATGTAGAGGCCGAGGCCCGTGCCGCCGACGCCGCGCGTGAGGTTCGGGTCGAGGCGGAAGAACTTCTCGAAGATCCGGTCCTGTTCCGCCGGTGGGATCCCGAGCCCCTCGTCGCTGACGCGGAAGCGGACGCGCCCGCCGCTGCGGGATGCCTCGAGCTCCAGCGTGCCGCCGTCGGGCGAGTACTTGACCGCGTTGTCGAGGAGGTTCGCGAGCACCTGGCGCAGCTTGTCGGGGTCGGCCGCGACCGCGGGCAAACCGGTCGGCGCGTCGACGACGAGCCGAAGGCCGTCCGGAACGCGCGCCCGCGCGACCTCCGCGACCTCGGTGGCGATCGCGGCGGCATCGCACTGCTCGATCTCGACCTGCATGCGGCCGGACTCGAGGCGGCTCGCCCACAGGATGTCGTTCACGATCCGCGCGAGCCGGTTCGACTCGCTCGAGATCACGTCGAGGAGCCGGTCGCGTTGCTCCTGTTCGACCGTCGACTCACGGTGACGCAGCGTCATCGACGCGCCGTAGATCGCAGCGAGCGGAGTCCGCAGCTCGTGGGACACGGTCGCGACGAAGTCCGTCTTCAGCTGCTCGACCGCGCGCTCGTCCGTCACGTCGCGGAACGCGTAGACCGTGCCGCCGGGGAAGCGGACCGCCGAGATCGAGAGCCATCGCTCCTGTCCGTCCACCTCGACGGGCAACGTCGCGGGCCGCGTCACCGAAGAGTCCGGCACCGAGGCGACCGGGATGCGGGCGCGCAGCGACGGCCAGTCGGCGAGCAACTCTCCGATCGGGCGCCCGACCGCGTCCGAGGCCGGCCGCCGCAGGCTGAGCGCCGCAGTCGGATTCCAGAGCCGGACGATGCCGAGCTCGTCGACGTGGAAGACGCCGTCGGCGACGTACTCGAGCGCCTCGGCGGCGTGCGCGCGCTCCTGCGCCTCCGCGTACAGACGCGCGTTGTCGAGCGCGAGCGAGATGCGCCGGGCGAGCTCCGTCGCCATCTCGCAGTCGGACTCGTCGAACCGGCGCTGCGGCTCGACCGTGCCGAGGCTGATCGCTCCGAGCGTCCGGCCGCGCGCGATGAGCGGCGCGACGATCCCCGACGTGTTCGCGATGCGACGGATGTTCCGCGCGTGCTCCGCGTCGTGCGCCATCTCGTCGGTGACGGCCTGGAGGTCGGGGATGAGCTGCGTCTCGCGGGTGCGGATCGCGACCTGAATCGGGTGGGACGGGACGGTGGGCGGGTACTGCAGCCGCATCTCGGAGACGAGGTCGGTGAGCTCGGGATCGGCATGCGCGACGACGACGTTGCGGAGGACGCCGTCGTCGTCGAGGAGGTCGATGACGAGGTAGCCCGCGAGCTCCGGCACCGCGAGCGCCGCGATGGCGGTCACCGTCTCCTTCCAGTCGAGGGAGGCGACGAGGAGCTCGCTCGCGCGCGCGAGGAAGCGAACCTGTTCCTCGTTGCGTATCCGCCGCTGCTCGGCGAGCCGCTCGGCGGTGATGTCACGCGAGACGTTGACGACGAGCTCGACCGAGCCGTCGGGGCCGAAGACCGGGTTCGCCCACACGTCGAGCCATCGCTCCTCGCCGGTCTCGCGGTCGCGGCGGAGGATGACTCTCGATCCCTCCTCGCCGGAATATCCGCGGCGGGAGGGCAGCGCGTCGAGATCGAGCGGTCCGCCGTCGGCGTCGAGGAGCTCGAACTTCTCTAGCCAGTCCTCGCGCGGCGCCGCGAGGAGCTCCTCGACGGAGGCCTTCCCGAACTGACGCGCCGATGCGTCGTTCGCGTACAGGAGACGCCCGCTCGTGTCAGCAACGGTGATGCCGTCGGCGACGGTGCGGAGAATCGTCGCGAGCTGTTCGCGCGACTCGTGGAGGTCATGTTGTGCCTGCGTCCGCTCGGCGACCGACGCAAGGTGGTTCGCGATCGTGCGGGCGAGGAGTATCTCCCGATCGCTCCACGCGTGCGGCGCGTTGCGGTAGAGCATGAACTTGCCGAGCAGGCGGTTGCCATGGACGAGCGGGACAAACGCGAGCGCGGCGATCCCTTCGTTCCGGACGATCTCCTCGAGCCACGGCTCCAAGCTCGCCGTCGCCGCGTCCTGAACGAGCACCGGCTGCGGATCCGGCTCGTCCGCCGCCCAGGCGGAGTGCCCGTCGGTCGCGGTGCGGTACTCGTCGGAGAGGCCGCGCCAGGCGCGGAAGCGCATGACGTTCTCGTGGTCGCAGAGGAGGACGGAAGCGCGGTCGGCGCCGGTCGCCTCGAGCAGCGCGTCGAGCGCGACCTCGAGCACCTCCTCCAGCTCGCTCGCTCCCGCAACCGCATCGGCGAAGCGGTAGACGGCGTCGAGGTCGCGGAGGCGCGAGCGCAGCTCCTCCCGCTCGCTCACGTCGCGCGACATCCCGAGCATGAACCGCAGCGCGCCGTGGTCGTCGCGGACGCCGGAGCCGTTCACCTCGAACCAGCCGTAGCTGCCGCTCGCGCGCTTCACGCGGACGATCACGGCGTCGACGTCGGCGCCGCCGGCGACCTTCTCCCACGCGGCCGTCGCGATCCCGGCGTCCTCGGGATGGATCAGCTCGATCACCGACGTCCCCGCGAGAAGCGCCGGCTGCCAGCCGAGCGCCGCCCACGACGGGGAGGCATAGACGATCGCGCCGGCCGGGTCGCAGAGGGTCACGAGGTCGTGCGAGCGTTCGACGACGAGCCGGCGGACGGTGTCGTCGACGTTCTCGGCAGTGCTCGCGAGCGGCTCGGTTCCGCTGCTCGTGGTCGTCCCCCCAGGTCGGCGATCAGATCGTCGCAGTTTGCACCATCCGGCCCTGAACGGCCAGAGGAAAATTCGCTACGGGTGGATGGAGAAACGCTTCGACGCGACTCCGTAGCCGGCGCGCGAGCGTCCCTCGAGCCTGCACGTGTAGGCGAGGCCGGGCGTGAGGCCGTTGACGGTGGCCGGCGAGCGCTTGCCGACGACCCTCAGCCGGTGGAACTTGCTGAGGCCGCGACAGATCGTCGAGTAGCCGGTCACCTTCTGGCCGCGCGGGCGCGCGGCGTGGAACGTGAGGCGCGCCGTCGTCCCGCTCGTGCGTCTCGCCTCGACATGGGTGGGGGCGCGCGGCGTCACGAGCCCGAGCTTGATCTCGAGCTTGCGCCGCGAGAACGTCAGACCGGTGATGTTGACCTGCACGCCGGTGTTGCCGGGCTCGACCGTGACTGCGAGCGTGCCGCCGCCGGCGCCGATGGACGCGTTGAGCCCGTCGGTCGCGAGCGTGGTCGGATCGTTGATCCCCCACATGGTCGAGAGGAACGTCTCGGGGATCCGGAGGGGAAGTCGCCGTGCACCAGCGTCGTGCCGTCGTACTCGAAGTGGTGGTCGGCGAGGTCGATCTGGAGCTCGTTCTGCCCGCTCACCGTGGAGATGGTCGGCGGCAGGCCCGTCTCCACGATGTTCGTCCACATGTCCATGCCGTTGAAGGAGTCGACGAGGCCGGCCGGGTAACTCGGGCCGCTGTAATTCGAGTAGTTGTAGTCGTCGATCTCGCCCTGGAGGATCGCGGACGACGGTCCCGGTGCGGTCTCCGAGCACGTCGGGCCGCCCGCCGGGTAAGAGCATCCCTCCTGGTCGCTGACCTCGACGGGCTGCCCCGTGATCGTGACCTGGTACATGCCGCCGCCGGGGCCGCTCCGCGCGTACGACATCGACGTGCCGAACCCGTCGATCACGCGCGGGACGACACTCGTCGAGATCGTGATGCTGAACGTATGGCCAAGGGCCGCACCGAGATCGGACGCCGACTTCGGCTGGACGGACCACTGCACAGTCTTGGCGCCGCTCACGGGAAGTTTGCTTGCCAAGACGGCGTAATTCGGATCGCTCGACGTGAGCGCGCTCCCGGCGAACGACGCCGAGACGACGCAGGGGTCCAGGGCCGGATTGGACGCGCACCAGTCGTTCGGGAAGCTGGCGTGCACCGCTCGCGCGTTCCCTGCACCGAGCGCCCAGGCGCAGAGCGCGAGCACGAAAACGACGGAGAGCCTCCGGAGAACGACCCCGCGACGGGCACGGCGATCCACGAGCGCGACGCTACCCGCGCGCCACGACCCGTCAAGGAGTCCCGAGCCGCGGTGCGAGTGGATGGGCCGTGAAGGATTCGAACCTTCGACCTTGGGATTAAGAGTCCCCTGCTCTACCAACTGAGCTAACGGCCCCGAAGCGGCGGCCATTGTAACGTCGGCTGCGTGAAAGTCCTCACGGTCGTCGGGAACCGTCCCCAGTTCATCAAATCCGGTCCGCTCTCGGCCGCGCTCGCAGCAGCCGGCGTCGAGGAGATCGGCTTGCACACCGGGCAGCACTGGGACTCCGACCTCTCGGACGTCTTCTACGACGAGCTCGGGCTGCCGCAGCCGCGCTACCGGCTCGACCTCCACACCGCCGACGCCGAGGCGATGCGACCGCGGATCGCCGAGGCGATCGAGCGCGAACGGCCCGACTGGACGATCGTCTTCGGGGACACGAACTCGACGCGCGCGGGGACGGAGGCGTCGGGCGACTCCGGCGTTCGCGTCGCCCATATCGAGGCCGGGCTCCGCAGCGGCGACCTCTCGATGCCGGAGGAGCACAACCGCATCGCCGTCGACGCAGCCGCGGCGCTTCTCCTCTGCCCCGACGAGCGCTCGCGCGAGATCCTGCTCGCAGAAGGAGTCGGCGGGCGCATCGAGGTCGTCGGCGACGTGATGGCGGACGCATGCTTCCGCTTCGAGCCGATCGCGCGCGAGCGCTCGACCGTGCTGCGCCGGCACGAGCTCGCACCGGGCGGCTACGTCGCGGCGACGATCCACCGGGAGGCGAACGTCCGGCCCGAACGGCTGGCCCGCATCATCGACGGGCTCGGCCGGATCGGCGAGCGCGTCGTCTTCCCCGCGCACCCGCGCACCCGCGCCGCACTGAGGCTGGTGGCATCGTCGGCGAAGCCGACGATGCCCAGCCAGAAGAGCATGGGCGAGCTCGGCGACCTCCCGGCGAACGTCGAGATCCTCTCCCCGCTCGGCTACCTCGACATGGCCGCGCTCGTGTCGCAGGCGCGCGTGCTCGTCACCGACTCGGGCGGCCTGCAGAAGGAGGCGTACTGGTACGGCGTGCCGTGCGTCACCGCGCGGCCGTCGACGGAGTGGAAGGACACCGTGGAGCTCGGCGCCAACGTCCTCGTCGACGACGACCCCGACAAGCTCGCCGCCGCGGTCGCCGCCGCGCGGATGCCGGACGAGCGGCCGACGCTCTACGGCGACGGTCACGCCGCGGAACGGGTCGTAGCTAGCCTTGCCGCGGCATGAGCCGGCCTTATGACGTTGCCGTAATCGGCGCGGGATACGTCGGGATCCCGCACGCCGCGACGTTCGCGGAGGCGGGCTGCTCCGTCCTCGTCGTCGATGTCGTCCCCGAGCTCGTCGAGCGGCTGAACCGCGGCGAGAGCCACATCGAGGACGTCTCCTCCGAGCGCCTCGCGGCGCTCGTCTCCAGCGGGCAGCTCCGCGCGACGACCGACTACGCCGAGGTCGCCGGCTGCGACGCGGTGGTAATAGCGGTGCCGACGCCGCTCTCGCGCCAGCGCGAGCCGGACCTCTCGATCGTCGAGAGCGCGGCGCGCAGCCTCGCCCCGGTGCTGCGCAAAGGACAGCTCGTCGTGCTCGAGTCGACGACATGGCCGGGCACCACGCGGGAGGTGCTCCAGCCGATCCTCGAGACGAGCGGCCTGCGTGCCGGAGAGGACTTCCACCTCGCCTTCGCGCCCGAGCGCGTCGACCCCGGTCGCACCGACTGGACGACGAAGACGACGCCGAAGGTCGTCGGCGGGATCACGCCCGCGTGCACCGAGCGCGCCGCCGAGCTCTACGGCCGCGCGATCGACACCGTCCACCGCGTCTCGACACCCGAGGCGGCAGAACTGACGAAGCTGCTCGAGAACATCTTCCGCTCGGTCAACATCGCGCTCGTCTACGAGCTCGCGATCCTCTGCGACCGCATGGGCATCGACATCTGGGAGGTCGTCGACGCCGCCACCACGAAGCCGTTCGGGTTCATGCGCTTCAGCCCCGGGCCCGGCCTCGGGGGCCACTGCATCCCGGTCGATCCCTTCTACCTCACGTGGAAAGCGCGCGAGTTCGGCTTCTACACGGAGTTCATCGAGCTCGCCGGCAAGGTCAACGAGGAGATGCCGTACTTCTGCCGCTCGCTCATCTCCCAGGCGCTGAACCACGGCGCGCAGAAGGCGATGAAGGGCTCGCGGATCCTCGTGCTCGGCGTCGCGTACAAGGCGGACATCGGCGACGTGCGCGAGTCGCCGGCACTGAAGATCATCTCCCTGCTCCGGAACGCGGGAGCCCACGTCTCATTCCACGACCCGCATGTGCCGCGGGTGGACGACCTCGCGTCCGTCGCGTACGAGCCCGGGGCATACGACTGCGTCGTCATCGTCACCGACCACTCGTCCGTCGACTACGAGGCGTTGGTGGACGAGGCGAAGCTCATCGTCGACCTCCGGAACGCGACCGGCGCCAAGGGCACCGCGGCGGAGCACGTCTTCAAGCTGTGAGTCGCGTCCGGATCGGGCAGGCGGGTCTCGGCTACTGGGGCAAGAACCTCGCCCGGAACTTCGACGATCTCGCCGATCTCCGCTGGCTCTGCGACGAGAGCGCCGAGGCGCGCGCGGAGTTCGCCGAGCGCTACCCGAACGCGCACGCGACGGGCGACTTCGCGGAGATGCTCGCCGACGACGAGCTCGACGCCGTCGTGATCGCGACGCCCGTCCCGACGCACTACGAGCTCGCGAAGCAGGCGCTCGAGGCCGGCAAGCACGTGTTCGTCGAGAAGCCGCCGGCGATGCGCGCCGCCGAGATGGACGAGCTTGTCTCACTCGCAGCCGCGCGTGACCTTGTCCTCATGCCCGGGCACCTGCTCCTCTACCACCCCGGCGTGCTCAAGGTGAAGGAGCTGATCGACAAGGGCGAGCTCGGCGACGTGCTCTGTGTCTACGGGAACCGGGTCAACCTCGGCATCGTCCGGTCGAACGAGAACGCGCTCTGGTCGCTCGGCGTGCACGACCTCTCGGTCATCCTCTACTTCCTCGACGAGGACCCGGAGCTCGCGACCGCGCAGGGAAGCGCCTCGATCCATCCCGGCGTCGAGGACGTCGTGTTCTGCTTCCTCCGCTTCCCGAGCGGCAAGATCGCGCACATGCACCTGTCGTGGCTCGACCCGCACAAGATGCGCAAGATGACCGTCGTCGGCCGCGAGAAGATGGTGGTGTTCGACGACATGGAGCCTGAGCGCAAGGTGACGGTGTACGAGAAGCACGCCGGGTCGAACGGCGAGCTCTTCTCCGGCGACATCTCGATCCCCAAGATCGAGACGACCGAGCCGCTGCGCCGCGAGTGCTCGTACTTCCTCGAGCTCGTCGCGGGCGAGCACGACCGGGCTGCAGTCGCGCGCGACGGCGCCCGCGTCGTGCGAGCCCTCGAGATGCTCACAACATCGCTCAACGATGGCTGAGATCCACCCGACCGCCATCGTCTATCCCGGCACCGTGCTCGGGGAAGGCGTGAAGGTGCTCGAGCACGCCGTCGTCGGGAAGCAGCCGACGCTGTCCCCGCGGTCGACGGCGAAGCGCGAGCCGCTGGCGCCCGCCGAGATCGGCGCTGGAACCGTGGTATCCACGGGGGCGGTCGTCTTCGCCGGGACGACGATCGGCGAGCGCGTCATCCTCGGCGACCAGTCGTGCGTGCGCGAGCGCGTCACGGTCGGCGACGACGTCGTGATCGGCCGCGGCTCGCTCGTCGAGAACGACACGACGATCGGGGCGATGACGAAGATCCAGGCCGAGGCATACATCACCGCCTACTCGACGCTGGAGGAGCACGTCTTCATCGCGCCGTGCGTCGTGACGACGAACGACAACTACATGGGACGCACGGAAAAGCGCCACGGCCTCGTCAAAGGTCCGACGATCCGCCGCGGGGCACGCGTCGGCGGCGGCGCCGTCCTTCTCCCCGGCATCGAGATCGGCGAGGAGGCGTTCGTCGGCGCCGGCGCGGTCGTGACGAAGGACGTCGAGCCGCGGATGCTCGTCGTGGGGAACCCGGCCCGCGTCATCCGTGCGGTCGCGGAAGACGAGCTCCTGGAGAACCAGCAGGGCCAGCGGGACCAGCCGGACCAGTAGGGCGCGGCGCCGGGCCGCAGACTCCTCGTCCAAGATACGTCCTCAACCGTCTCTGCGGCAACGACGGCGCTCCGGCCGGCAGGGTGGACGGCAAACCGGGACGGAGCCGGTAGACCTTCACGTCGGCGACGCTGACGGGCCGAACATCAGGCAGTGAGGAGGCGATGAGCTTTTTCGACCATGTTCCCGTCCCCGGGGCCACGACGATCACGGTCACGTGGTGCGCCAAGAGGAACGCCCGGAAGCCGGCAGCGCCGCCGGGCGGAGTACCTCCCGAGAGGCTCTCGTAGGCGCCGGCCCACCGGCACTCCGCCGGGATGACCGTTTGGCCGACGTGACCGCCGACCATGGAGAAGCGAAAGCCCGTCTCCGCCTGCCAGAGCATCGACCAGCTCCTCCGTTCGGCGTACGGGAACACGAGCGCCGTGTCGCCGGGCCGGATGAACGTGCGATACACCGGGGTCGAGAAGAACCGCGGCTGCGGAACGCGCGAGCGCCAGAACGCAACGCTCGGGGTCGGGAGAAAGCTCGCGACTGCGACCCCTGCCAGGACAAACCGCCACGGCCGGCGGCCGGGCTGGGCGAGCCACAGCGCCGTCGCGAGCGCGGCGAAGAGGACGGCGTACATCGTGAGCCGGACGGGGATCGCCTCGCCAAGCGCCGGCAGCCATCGGATCAGCCTCCACATGCCGGGGCCGATGCCGTGACCCGCAACCGTCATCTCCGCCCCCGTCGCGAGCAGATCGGCGGCGAGAGCCGCGAGAACGAGCAGCCAGAGCCCGCGGCGGACGCGGTGGCCGCGTTGCCTCACCAAGGCGAGCAGGAGGATGAGGAGCAGCGGAGCTCCGAGGTACCCCCCTAGCTCTGCGACGCCGCCCCTCAGGGTGCTCGTGATAGCCGCGCTGTGCGGTGGCCTCAGCCAAGTGGTCTCCGTCGGGAAGACGATGTTCGCAAGGTCGAGGGTGTGCCGGAAGGTGAGAGGCCGCGGCGGCGCGGGCGCGTATGCGAAGGCGTTGACGAGGTATGGGGTCACGACGACGCCTGCCGCGAGATAGGCGAGTGTCGTGTACCGAGCCAGCGCCGCCAATCGAGCTCGCGCGTCGAGCAGGAAGAACGCAAGGACGAACACGACGAGCGTGAACAGGGTCGCGGTCGCGAAGATCTCCGTCGAAACACCGAACTCCAACACGAGGACGAGCGCGAGTAGGACCGTGAACCGACGCGGCCCGAGACTTCCCTCGAAGAAGCGAACAGCGAGCAGTCCCGCCAACGGGACGAGACAGACGAACGACAAGTTGAGGTGTCCAACCGACTGGCCGATCACATACGGCGAGAAGCCGAACAAGAACCCCGCGACGAACGAGGCCGAGACACTGCCGGTGAGACGGCGCGCGAGGAGAAACGCCGTCCACGCCGCGAGCGGCGGCGCGGCAAGCGCCGCAACGTTGTACGCGAAGACCGGCCCCAGCGTCTCGCTCAACGGCGCGAGTGCGAAACTCAACGTCGGCGACGACGTCACCCACGCAAGATTCACACCGTGCGGCGCCCAGATCGCGTTCGCGACGAACGGATCGTGTGCGTGCGCGATCGCGTGCGGCCACCAAAGAAACGACCACATGAGGATCGTCTTGTCGCGACCAGCGTCGCCAAGAACCCTCGTGGCGGGATGGACAAGAACGCCACGGCCCATCCAGATCGCCGCAAAGACGGTGTAGAGAAGGAGCGGAGCGAGCGTCTGAACTGCCGGCCGCCGCAGCAGTTGCCTCATCGAAGCGAGCCTAACGTCCGCCTCGGCGCTCGGCGCGTCGGTGCTCTAGCGCCCGCAGATCGCTCGTCCGGGCGCGGTGTTCAAACTCCCCGTCGGCGACAAACGCGGCCCGCCGGCAGGAAGCCGAAGAGGCAAGCCGGGAGGCAGCCGGTACACGGTCGTGCCGAGGATCCGGTCGGGCCGAACGTCGGGCAGCGACGCGGCGATCAACCGCCTCGGCCACGCAGACGTCTTCGGAGCCTCGACGATCACGTCGACGTGGTGCGCGAGGAGGAACCGCCGGAAGCCGGCGGCGCCGCCCGGGGGCTCGCCTCCCGCAAGGCTCTCCCAGTAGCCGGCCCACGGGCACTCCGCGGGGATGATCGCCTGGCCGATGTGCCCACCGATCATGCGGAAACGGAAGCCGGTCTCCCCTTGCCAGAGCATCGACCAGCTCGCCCGTGCTGCGTACGGGAACACGAGCGCGACGTCGCCCGGGTGGATGACCTTGCGGTACGCCGAGGTCGTGAAGAAGCTCGGCTGTCGCACATGCGCCGTCCAGAACGTGCCGCTCGGGTTCGGAAGGAAGAACACGATCGCGAGTCCCGCAAGGGCGAACCGCCAGAGCCGGAGACCGGGCTCCGCGAGCCACACCGCGACGACGAGAGCGATAAACAGAACGGCGTACATCGCGAGCCGGATCGGGATCGCCTCGCCGAGTGCCGGGACGTGCTGCAACAGCGACCAGACACCCTTCCCGAGCCGGTGCCCGTCCACTGTCACCTCCGGCCCGGCCGCCATCGCGTCGGCGACAACGGCAGCGAGCGCGAGCAGCCAGACCCCGCGGCGGGCACGGCCGCGTCGCACCATCGTCACCGCCAGCAGCGCGATGACGAGCAACGGGATTCCGAGGTACCCGCCGATCTCGTCGATCCCGCTCGTGAAGCGGCTCGTGATCGCTTCGCTCCCTGACGGCCTCAGCCACGTCGTCTGCGTCGGGTAGACGATGTTCGCGAGGTCGAGGATGTGGCGGGAGGCGTGGGGTCGCACGGGCGGCGCCGAGCCGCCGCCGAAGGCGTGGAGAAGGTACGGCGACACGAACACGCCCGCCGCGACGTAGGCGAGGACCGTGTAGCGAGCCAGCGGGACGAGCCGCGCCGGCGCGTCGAGCAGGAGAGCCGCGAGCACGAAGAACACGACCGCGAGCAGTGCGAGCGTCGCGAAGATCTCCGTGGAGATGCCGAACTGGAGCACGAGGACGAGCGCGAGCAGCGCCGTGTATCGCCGACTGGAGAGATCTCCTTCGAAGAACCGCACCGCGAGCAGGCCGGCGAGCGGCACGAGAAAGACGCAGGACAGATTGACGTGGGAGACCGACTGGCTGATGACGTACGGCGAGAAGCCGAACAGGAAGCCGGCGACGAGGGACGCGGGAACATTCCGGGTCAGGCGGCGCGCGAGGAGAAACGTCGTCCACGCCGCGAGCGGAGGCGCGGCGAGGGCGACGACGTTGTACGAGAAGACAGCCCCGAACGCCTCGGTCAGCGGGGACAACGTGAGGGCGAGCGTCGGCGAGGAGGTGACCCACGAAAGATCCACGCCGTGCGGCGCCCAGACGACGTTCGCGACGAACGGATCGTGCCCGTGCGCGATCGCGTGGGGCCACCAGAGAAACGACCACATGAGAATCGTCTTGTCGCGGTCGGCGTCGCCGAGCACGCGCGTCGTCGGATGGAAGATCACGCCGCGCCCGATCCACACCACCGCGAAGACGGCGTAGAGAACGAGCGGAGCCAGGGTCTGAACTGCCGGGCGTGACGCGAGCGATGCCCGCAGCTCCCGCGGCCGCTCCAACAGAGCCGTCATCCGGCCGACGGTAGCCGCTTTCCCGGCTGAAGGATCTAACCGACGTGGATGCGGATGAACGCCGCGGCATCCGCCGTCGTGGCGAGGCGGTAGTCGGTCGTCCCGGTCGGCGTGACGTCGATGCTGATCGCGCCCGTGGTCGCCACCGGCTCGAGCTCCGTCCACGCGCCACCGGCCGGCCGCTCCTGCAGAACGACGTTCTTCACGCCCCGCACGGTCCCGGTGAGGGTCACCGTCGTCCCCGGGCTCACGGCGCCGTTCGGCGACGGCGGCAGGAGGGAGAGAACGCCGATGCTGAACCACGTCGACCGCAGGTTCAGGGCGCCGGCGACCGCTGACCCGGCGGCCGTGGCATCGGTCTGGCTCCCGCGCGCGAGCGTCGTGACGTCGAGCTGCGCGACACGCTTCGACGCGTTCCGGGTCACGGTCGCGTCGACGGGCTTGCCGGTGAGCCCGAGCGCCGAGGCGAGGTCCTTTCCCGTGACGGGAACCGGTCCCCAGTTGTGATACGGCGAGACACTGTCGTAGGGATCCTTCACGGAGACGAGGTACGGCGCTCCGCCACCCCACGCGTCGGTCGCCGACTGCGACCGGCCGCCGGTGCTCGAGGAGTAGACCGTCGTCGCGACCTGGCCGCCGTACGTGAGCACCTGGCCCTTGGTGGCGTTCGCCGCCACGTCGCCCTGCGGTGTCTCGGTCGCCACGCCGAGGTACGCCTGGCCCGAGACCGAGACGTCGTAGGCCGCTCCGGGCTTCCGGCCCGCGAGGGCGTACGACCGAGACGCGACCGCCTGCGCGTCGAGCGCGTCGGGCAGCCAACCCGACGGCATCTCCGACGGGACGACGCTGTCGACGTACTGCTGGACGCCGACGACGTTGATCGCCCGAAGCTTCCCGTGCACGAGGCTGATCACGAGCTTGCCGCGGTAGGCGTTGCCGAGCGTCAACGTCGTGCCGTGTGACGGCGAGAGCGTCAGCGGCGCCGGATACGGGAGCGTCGCCGTGAGCTTCGTGCTGCCGGCCGGAAACGTGTGCGCCGCACCGGTCCCGTCGACGACGGCGATCGGCTGGTCGGAGGAGACGGTCAGGCGCCTCCGTCCGTCTGCAAGCAGCACGCGGAGCTTCCGCACCGTCGTCTGCGAGAGAACGGTGCCCGGGTAGTACGCCGCGAGGATGTCCTCGTACGAGTAGCCGTGGAGCGCGTAGCCCTCGGCTCCCCACTGGCCCATCCCGACGCCGTGACCCCAGCCGTGGCCGCTGATGAGAAAGAGCGCACCCGAGCCGCGCGGCGCGACGTACGCCGGCGCGACCGCGCGAGCGGCATGCGTGGCCGGCGCCGCCGGGACGACGACGGCAAGCAGAGCGAGAGGAAGGGTAAACCGGCGGATCACGATCAGTATCGGCGCGAGCTTCGCCGCCCGCGAGCCCTTCCCCTCCCCGCTTTACGGGGTCCTTACGCCCTTCCCATCCTGGGCAACCACCAGTTCCAGCGCCCGAGCAGCCGCATCGCTGCGGGGACGATGACGAGGCGGACGAGCGTCGCGTCGAGCAGGACGGCGACGCCGAGCCCCAGGCCGAGCTCCTTCAGCGCCGGCGATCCGGCGGCGGAGAAGGACGCGAAGACGGCGACCATGACGGCCGCCGCGCTCGTGATCGTTCGCGCCGAGCGGACGAGGCCCTCGGCAACCGCCCGTTCGTTGTCGCCGTGCTCGAGCCAGCGCTCTCGAATGCGTGTGAGCAGGAACACCTCGTAGTCCATCGACAACCCGAACGTCACCGCGAGGACAAGCGACGGGACGATGGTGTCGACGTAGCCGGGCGCGTGGTAGCCCGTCCAGTTCGCCCAGCCCCACTGGAAGACCGCGACGAGAACGCCGTAGGCAGCGCCGACGCTGAGGAGGTTCATCACGACCGCCTTGAGCGGCAGCAGCACGCTGCGGAGCAGGACTCCAAGCACGAGATAGGACACGCCGAGGATGAAGACGAGGATCTTCCAGAGGCCGCCGACGATCGCGTGCTCCACGTCCTGGTCGAAGACCGTCGAGCCGCCGAGCAGCGCTCCCGGTCCCGCGGCCGCGCGGATGCCCGCGACGATCGAGCGCGCCGGCCCGGATTCGGCCTGAGCCGCGATGCTGACCTCGACGAGCCGGAGCGGGCCGCCCCGCTCCGGCATCGGCGGTGAGACGGAAAGCACGCCGCTGACCCTCGAGATCCGGCGTCCGACGGCGACCGCGTCACGGCGGACGAGGACGTGAACCGGAGAGGCGAAGCCGGGACCGGCGATCGCCATCGCGCGCTCGGTCGCCGCGCGAACCTCGGAGCCGGGCGGAAGCTCGTTGAGGCCGCGATTGAACGTCTGCATCCCGAGCAGAGGCAGCGCGAGGACGAGCATGACGGCCGCACCGCCGAGGAGGTAGAGCCACGGCCGCCGCATCACGCGGCCGGCCCAGGCCGTCCAGAAGGCCCCGCCCTGCTCCCCGCCGCCCGCCCACGGGAGCGGCACGCGCAGCCGTTCGACGTTACGGCCGGCGAGGGCGAGCAGCGCGGGAAGGAGCGTCACCGCCGCAAGGACGGCAATGCAGAGGACGACGATCGCGCCCACCGCGAGCGAACGGATCCCTTCGATGTCGATCGCGAAGAGACCGGCGAGCGAGACCGCGACGGTGGCTCCGCTGAAGAGCACGGCCTTCCCCGACGTCTGGAGCGCACGCCGCAGGGCCTCCGGCGGATCCGCGCCGTCGGCGAGCTCGCTCCGGTACCGGCTGACGATGAAGAGGGAGTAGTCGACGGCGACCCCGATCCCGATCATCGACGCCATGTTCGTGACGTAGACCGAGAGCTCGGTGACGCGCGACAGCCAGTAGACCGCCGCGCCCGAGAGGAAAACGGCGGCGAAGCCGAGCAGGAGCGGCGCGACGGCGGCCACGAGCGTCCCGAACGCCGCGAGGAGGATGAGGAGGATGAGCGGGAAGCCGACCTCCTCGCTCCGTGCAAGCTGGTGCTTCGCGACCTCCTGGAAGTTCGACCAGATCGCCGGCTCGCCGAGGACGCGCGTCTGGACCGCGTGCGTCGTGCGCACGAACTCGCTCCGCAGCCTCGTCGCCTCGCCGATCGCCGCCGAGCTCGCGCCCGGGAAGGCGACCGGGAGCAGCGCGGCGCGGCCGTGCTCGAGCAGAACCGGCGTGCCGGCCCGCAGGTGCTCGCGGTGGCGGAGGAGGGGCACGATCTCGTCGAGGCGCCGCTCGACGACCGCCCGGCTGTCCCCCGTGACGAGGAAGGTGAAGGCGGGAGGCGTGACGCCGGGGAAGCGGTCGAGCAGGTGCGAGACGGTCAGCGACTGGCTGCCGGGCACGTCCCAGCCGCCGCTCGAGAGATGCGACGTCTGGTGGAGCGAGAACCACGCGCCGCCGGAGAGCACGGCGAGCCAGACGGCGACGACCGCGCGCCGATGGTGCGTGGCGCCGGCGGCGAGACGGGCGAGAAGCCGCTCGGACAGCACGTCTCGAGCGTAGTCCTCTGTCCATCCGGCGGACAGGTAGAATTCCCGCAGGTTTGGAGGCGACGGAGCCTCGGCAGCCACGCGGTCTTCATGACTTCGGTGGCGGCCGGGGCTTTTTGCATTTCTGGATCAACCAAAGGAGGAGGAAGGTGGCGTACGTGGAGAGCAAGAACCGGGCAACGTCGAATCCCGAGAAGCGCAAGGAGGTGCTCGCGGAGATCGAGTCCCGCGGCATCGACGACGTGCTCCTGTGGTTCACCGATCTCGAGGGGCATCTCAAGAGCTTCTCGATCTCGATCAGCGAGGCCGAGGGCGCGCTCGACGACGGGATGGGCTTCGACGGCTCGTCGATCACCGGCTTCAACGCGATCGAGGAGTCGGACATGGTCGCGATCCCCGATCCGGAGACGTTCCAGGTCCTGCCCGACGGCAAGACGGGCCGGATGATCTGCGACGTCGTCACGCCCGACGGCGAGGCGTATGCCGGCGACCCGCGCTACGTCCTGCGCCGCGCGCTCGACCGGATGACGGAGATGGGCTTCGACACGTTCAACATCGGGCCCGAGGCGGAGTACTTCCTCTTCAAGGACGACAAGGGCACGGAGACGCTCGACGAGGGCGGCTACTTCGCGCAGACGACGCTCGACGCCGCCACCGGCGTGCGCCGCGACACGATCCGCGCGCTCGAGTCGATGGGCATTCCCGTCGAGTACCACCACCACGAGGTCGGCCCGTCCCAGCACGAGATCGACATCCGTTTCACGAACGCGCTCGACATGGCCGACTACATGCTCACGTACCGGCTCGTCGTGAAGGAGGTCGCGAAGCAGCACGGCTACCACGCGACGTTCATGCCGAAGCCGCTGTTCGGGGAGAACGGCTCGGGGATGCACACCCACATGTCGCTCTTCACCGACGGGCACAACACGTTCTTCGACGGCGGGGACAAGTGGCACCTTTCCGCCACGGCGAAGGCGTTCATCGCCGGCCAACTCACGCACGCACGCGAGATGTCCGCCGTGTTCGCGCAGTGGGTCAACTCGTACAAGCGGCTCGTGCCGGGCTATGAGGCGCCGGTGTACGTCGCGTGGTCGCAGCGGAACCGCTCCGCGCTCATCCGGATCCCGCTGTACAAGCCGGGCTCCGAGCAGGCGACCCGCGCCGAGATCCGCTGCCCCGACCCGGCCTGCAACCCGTACCTCACGTTCGCGGCGCTGTTGCACGCGGGGCTCGAGGGGATCGAGAAGGGCTACGAGCTGCCGGATCCGATGGAGACGAACCTCTACCACCTCACGCCGGAGCAGCGGCGCGAGCGTGGCATCGTCTCGCTGCCGGAGACGCTCGGCGAGGCCGTCGACGTCTTCTCGCAGTCGGAGCTCATGCGCAAGGCGCTCGGCCCGCACATCTTCGACCGCTACGTCGAGCTGAAGCGGAAGGAGTGGGACGAGTACCGCGTCCAGCTCACCGAGTGGGAGATGAAGAAGTACCTGGCCGTTCTCTAGGCCGCCGCCTGACCTGACGCTTTCGGCCATGTCCGGTAGCTGCTACCGGACATGGCCGCTCAGGACACGCCGGGGTCTGACCCCGGACATGTCCGTTCGGGACATGTCCGTCCGCTGCGTCGCGCATCGTTTGGCTCGTGGGCGGACTGTCCTCCGCGATTCTCCTCCTGATCTTCCTCGGCGGCGCCGGCGCAACCTGGGCTGCCGGGACGATGCTCTCGAAGACGACCGACGCCCTCGACGCGCGGCTCGGCCTCGGCGACGACATCGGCGGGCTCATCTTTCTCTCGCTCGCGGGCAGCCTGCCGGAGCTCGCGATCACGATCTCGGCGGCCGCCTCCGGCAATCTCGGCCTCGCGGCGGGGAACCTGATCGGCGGCATCGCGATCCAGACGATGGTCTTGCTCATCTGCGACTACGCGGTCGGGCCGAAGCGGCCGCTGACGTATCTCGTGGGCCGACTCACGCCGGTGCTCGAAGGGCTGCTCGTGATCATCCTCGTGGCGGGCGTGGACATGGGCTCCCTCCTCAAGCCGTCCACCGCGCTCTTCGGCCGGATCAACCCAGCGTCGATCGGGATCGTCGTCGTCTGGGTAGTCGGCATCTTCGTCATCAACCGCGCGTCCAAGAACCCACGCTGGAACGTCGAGATGCCGGGCAGCCACCCTGGTCGTCACCGGCGCGAGCGCGCCCATCCCGCGCAGCCGCACCCGTTTGCGAGCCGGAGCACCGCGCAGGTGGCGGGGCTGTTCGGACTCGCCTCCGCCGTCACGCTCGGCGCGGGCGTCCTGCTCGAGGAGAGCGGCAACGAGCTCGCGAACCGGGTCGGCGTGAACGGCGTCGTCTTCGGCGCGACGGTGCTCGCGGCGGCGAGCGCGCTCCCGGAGATCTCGTCCGGCGTCGCGGCGGTCGCGCTCGGCGACCACGCGCTCGCAATGGGAGACATCCTCGGCGGCAACGCCTTCCAGGTCTGTCTCTTCCTCCTCGCGGACATCGTCGCGGGACAGCCCGTCCTCGAGCAAGCCGGCACGCAGAACGCGTGGCTCGCCGCGCTCGGCATCGCGCTGACCGCGATCTACGGCTTCGGCGTGATCATCCGCCCGGACCGCTGCCGCGCGCGACTCGGGCCGGACTCGATCATCGCCCTCGTCGTCTTCGCGATCGGGATCGCGGGGCTCTTCTTCGTCGTGCCCAGCTAGCCGATCGGCTTCGCGTACGCGACAAGCGTCATCAAGACGTTGCCGGTCACGTCGTCGAAGACGTTTCGAATGACCGGCGACGAGGCCTCGATCGTGACGCCGTCGCGACAGGTCCAGGCGAACTGTTCGATGGCGTTGTGCGAGGCGAACGCGACTACGTCCCCGAAAGCGATCCGCCCGTCGTAGTAGAGCGGGTGAGTCGGGCAGGTGCGGGTGTTGGAGACGGTGAAGACCAGCTCACGCGTCCCGGCGCTCGGCTGCCGGAAGGTCAGATGGAAGTGTCCGCGGGCGTCGATCGTGTACTGCGAGAACGCGTAGCTCGACGGCAGCCGGGTCGGAACGTAGGCGAGCGGCGCAACTGCCGAGATCTTCGCCTGCACCCATCGAGGAACGGCCAGCGACGTTGATCCCGGTTGCCAGATCATGAGGACCACGATCGCGAGCAGCAGAGCGAAGCTCGCGTAGCTCGCCCACAGCGGGCCGCGGGCGGCGACCATCGAGCGCAGCTCCGGACTCGGCACGTCTCCCTCCGCCGCGAGGTTCTGCGCCCGGTGTCGCGCGTGCCGCGCCGTCCTCCCGCCGAGCGCGCCGAGCGCCATCGCCGCCACCCAGAGGCCGAGCGCTGCCTGGATCCACGCCGGCGAGAGGCCGAGGCCTTCGTGCTCCGCCAGCGCAATCCCGAAGCCGAGCGTGAGCAGCGCGCCCGTGCCGACGAGCGCCGCGCCGAACGGCGCGAGGCGCAGGAGAGCGTGAATCTGGCTCGGCCGTTCCTGCCGCATCGCCGCCAGCTGCAAGACCCCGACGACCGCGCCGCCGGCGAAGAAGCAGAACGCGCCGAGCAGGTGGAGGAAGAGGAACAGGTTCGTCACGAGCGCGACTCCTACGATACGCCGGTGGACGCAAGCGAACGGCACCTGCGGCTGCTGACCGAGACGAGCGCGGCGGTCAACTCGACGCTCGACCTCGAGGAGGTTCTCCACCTCGTCGCGGAGAAGGTCGCGGCGGCGCTCGAGGCCGACGCGTGCTTCGTGTACCTCTACGACGAGACCGCCGGCGAGCTCGTCCTCCGCGCGACGCGTGGCACGCCGCTCGACGAGATGACGCGCCGCCCGCGCCTCCGCGTCGGCGAGGGAATCACGGGCACGGCCGCAGCCGAGCGCCGGCCCGTCGCGATCGCCGCCGACGCGCATCTCGACCCGCGCTGGAAGGAGTTCCCGAACCTGCCCGAGTCCGAGTACGAATCGATCCTCGCGGTGCCGATCCTCGTCTCGCGCCCCTGGCCGCTGCCTTCTTCCGCCGGGCAGAGCCCGGCTCCGAAGGCGGCTGACGCCGCTGATCGGGCCGGGGCCTTCCGGGGTCGTGTAGCTGACACTGCCCCCTCCGGCCCCGTCGCGCCAGCGGCGCCCCAGAGACGCGAGATACCGCGCGACCAGCTCGCCGGCGCGCTCAACGTCCGCACGCGCGAGCCGCGCGAGTTCCGGCCGGACGAGGTCGAGCTGCTCGAGGCGATCGCGAGCCAGGTCGCGCAGTCGATCGTCCACGCGAAGCTCTACACCGACGCGCAGCGGCGCGTCGCCGAGCTCGAGGCGCTCGCGAAGATCTCCGAGGCGGTCTCGGAGTCGCTCTACCTCGAGGAGTCGCTCGAGGCGATCGTCAAGACGACGATGGACGCGGTGCAGGCGACGGGCGCGGCGCTCGTGCTCGAGGACGGCCGCATCGCCTGGCCCGAGGGACGCGCCGGGAAGCACGCCGTCCGCACGCCGCTCCGCTGGAAGCGCCGCGAGATCGGCGAGCTCGTCGCGGACAAAGACGTCCCGTTCACCGACGAGGAGCGCGCGCTGCTCGAGGCGATCGCGCACCACGCCGCCGTCGCGCTCGAGCACGGGCGCGCGGTGATGCGCGGCGTCCTCGCGCAAGAGATCCACCACCGCGTGAAGAACAACCTCCAGACCGTCGCTTCGCTCCTCCGCCTGCAGGCGAGCGCCGAGGGCGTCGACCCGCGCGAGGCGCTCGAGCACTCCGTCAACCGAATCCTCGCCATCGCCGCCGTGCACGAGGCGCTGACCGAGCAGCGCGAGGAGGACGTCGAGCTCGCCGAGCTGATCGACCGGCTGCGCGCGATGCTCGTGCAGGGGATCGGGGGTGGACGCGAGGTGGAGGCGTCGCTCGAGCAGGTCTCGCTTGCCGGCAACCGCGCGACCGCGCTCGCGCTCGTCTTCAGCGAGCTCCTCCAGAACGCGCTCGAGCACGGCGCCGGGCGCATCGAGATCGAGCTCGCACAGCGAAACGGCGACGTCGTCCTCGCCATCGCAGACGAGGGCGGCGGCACCGACGGCGCCCGCGACGGAACGGGCCTTTCGATCGTGCGCGCGCTCGTCGCCGACGAGCTGCAGGGCAGCTTCGCCCTGAACGGCCCGCGCGCCGAGGTCGTGTTCCCGGCATGAACGAGTGGTCGGAAGTGATGATCCACGTCCGGCGCGGCGACGAGTTCCTCGTCGCGCACCGCTCTCCCGACAGCGGCGGCTACTGGCACACGATCGCCGGCAAGGTCGAAGAGGGTGAGGAGCCCGACGCCGCCGCAGTGAGGGAGTTGCGCGAGGAGACCAGGCTCGAGACCGATTCGCTCGAGACGATCGGCGAGTTCGCGTACGTCCGCGAGGACTGGGAGTCGGAGCCCGGCCTCCGCGTCCACGTCAAGGCGTTCCTCGTCGACGTCGAGCCCGGCTGGGAGCCGGTGCTGAACGAGGAGCACGACGAGTACCGCTGGCTCCTGCGCGACGAGGCGGCGGAACTCCTCTTCTGGCCCGAGCCCGCCCAACTCCTGCGAGCCCTGCCGTGACCGGGCTCTGGCACTTCAGCGAGGACGCGACGCTCGGCCACTTCGTGCCGCGTGACGGGAAGGTCTGGGCCATCGACGCCGCGCACCAGTGGCTCTACTGGTTCCCGCGCGACTGCCCGCGCGCGTGCTTCTGGGCGGTCGACTCGACCTCGGAGGAGGACGTCGAGCAGTGGCTGGACGGCGACCGCGAGCGTCGCGTCGCCGTGCTCGAGGGAGGCTGGCTCGAGCGCGTGCGCGCGGTTCGACTCCATGCGTACCGGATGCCGCCGGAGCCGTTCGACATCGTCCAGGACGAACGCTTCTACATCGCGTCGCGACCGGTCGACGCAGTGGAGCGGATCGAGGTAGGTGACCTGCTCGCCCGGCATGCGGCCGAAGGCGTCGAACTCCGCATCGCGCCGTCCCTCTATCCGCTCTGGGATCGCGTGATCGAGACGACGCTCGAATTCAGCGGCATCCGGCTCAGGAACGCGGTGAACTGACACAAAGTTGCGACGCGTGCGGCACATCCGCCGCCGTACCGTTGGCAGCCCCGTGGGTGGGTGGGGGTTTGGGATGGGACCTAAGACGTGTCGTCGGCCGAAGCACGTAGCTCGTCCAGCCCCAGTAGCCTGCGGCGCATGCGCATCCTGATCGCCGAGGACGAGACGATCATCCGCCTCGACCTCAGGCAGCTGCTCGAGCGCGCCGGCTACGACGTCGTCGCCGAGGCGAAGGACGGCGAGGAGGCGGTCGCGCTCGCGCGGTCCGAGGAGCCCGAGCTCGCGATCCTCGACGTGAAGATGCCGAAGCTCGACGGGATCGAGGCGGCGCGGCGGATCCTCGAGGAGCGGCCCGTGCCGATCGTGATGCTCACGGCGTACGGCCAGCAGGAGCTCGTCGCGCGCGCCGTCGAGGCGGGCGTGTTCGGCTATCTCGTCAAGCCGTTCCGCGAGCAGGATCTTCTCCCGGCGATCGCGGCTGCGCGGGCGCGCCACGAGGAGCTGCAAGCGCTGCGCGCCGAGGCGGAGTCGCTCGCCGACGCGCTCGCCGCGCGCAAGGTGATCGAGCAGGCGAAGGGCTTGCTCATGGAGAAGGAGCAGCTGAGCGAGGGCGAGGCGTTCGCGCGGCTCCGCAAGGCGAGCCAGGCGTCGGGGCGCCCGTTGAAGGCGATCGCGGAGGCCGTCGTCGTCACGCTGACCGGTGAGGCGGAGTGACCACCACGGCCGAGCATCCCAACGCAGCGCTCGTCCGCCGCGTCTTCGCGGCGTTCGGACGCGACCCGAAGGCGATCGCCGCCGCGTTCGACCGCGACATCACGTGGCGCGTGCCCGGCGACACGGTCATGTCCGGCGCATACCACGGCCGTGTCGAGGTGATGGAGTTCCTCCGCCGCACCGGCCTCGAGACCGGCGGCACGTACCGCAGCTCGCTCCACACCGTCTTCGCGGACGACGAGTGGGCAGTCGCGATCTACCGCGCGATGGGAGCGCGGAACGGCGTCGAGCTCGACGTCGAACAAGCGCTCGTGATCCGGCTCCGCGACGGGATGTGGACGGACGTCACCGCCGTCCCGCTCGACTCCGCATTCGAACGGTTCTGGGCCTAGTAGATGATTGATGCCACGATCTCGCGTGTCCGGGTCGCGATCTGGCACGCCTGGGCCGCGCAGACCCCGGCTGCGGCCGGCGGAGCCGGCCTCCGCCGGGCCCGCGCTTCGCCAGACGCACCAGCTCACGCCCCGGAGCAGACGATCTCATGGCATCAACCATCTAGCGGACGATGTTCGCGACCGGCACGGCGTGGCTCGGCGCGTGGACGTCGAGCGCCTCGTTCCACCCGGTCATCGTCACGACGCCGTTGAGGGAGTGGCCGGAAGAGACCATCTTCTTCACCGGAAGTGGCTGCCCGCGTACAGGCGCGAAGATCGTCACGTGGACGGTCACACCATGCTGAGTCATGATGCCACGGACTCCGACGAGGTTCACTGCGGTGACGGACGAAAGCTTCTTCTGCGGGAAGAGGTTCGCGACGAAAGACTCGAGCGTCGCATCTGCCGACACCGTCGCGTAGCCGGGGTTCGATTGCGGGACCGAAATCCACCGGCCCGCGTACTTCGTCGCCTGCGCCTTCGTGAAGCCGAAGTAGTCGTGCATCGTGAATACATCGCCTTTGATGTACGCACTCCCGCCGCTCACGATGACCGACGCGTGCTCGGTGTGGTGACCGGTGGTGACCGTGGTCCGCTGGATCCCGACTCCTTTGCCGACGTCGAAGACCGTCCGCACCTTGTGGCCGTGAGTCGAGGCCGTCGAGACATAGTGGACGGAGTGCTGGTGCCGCACGGCGTTCCGCATCGCGGCGAGCTCCGCCCTCGGTGACGACGGCGGAGTCGACGTCGACGTCGACGGCGGCGACGACGACGAACCGCACGCGCTCAGCGGCGCGCTGATGGCCAGGACGATCACGAGTGTCACGATCCGCCGCATGACCGGATCCTATGCCTGCGCCTGCTCGAACAGTTGCTCCCAGCGCTCGAGCAGCGCGGTGAGCGCGTCGCGGCTGCGCTTGTGCGCGGCGAGGACGTCGACGTCCGTCCAGTCCGTGGCGAGCTTCGCCTCGAGCTCGGCAACCTCGGCCTCCTGCACCGCGATCGCGGCCTCGAGCTTCTCGAGCTCCGAGGGACGCGGCTTCTTCGGAGCCGCCGGCTTCGGCTTCGGCTTCGGCCGCGGCTCTTTCGCTTGTGACAAGTTGTCACTTGCTGTTTTTCGCGCGGCGAGTTCCTCGCGGCGGCGCACGAGATCGGCCCAGCCGCCGTCGTAGGAGCGCAGCTCGCCGTCCTCGATCGCCAGCGTCCGCTCGGCGATCGCGTCGAGTAGCGCGCGGTCGTGGGAGACGAGCAGCACCGTCCCCGGGAACGCGTCGAGCGCCGCTTCGAGCGCCTCGCGGCTCTCGAGGTCGAGGTGGTTCGTCGGCTCGTCGAGGACGAGGAAGTTCGCGCCGCTCGCAACCGTCACCGCGAGCGCGAGCCGCCGCCGCTCACCGCCGGAGAGCACGGAAACGGCTTTCTCATGCGCATCCCACCCCGAGAAGAGGAAGCGGCCCAGCAGGTTTTGCGCGTCCGGCCGCTGGAGGCCGGTCATCGACTGGACGCACTGGAGGACGGAGCCGCGCGCATCGAGCTCCATCTCCTGCTGTGAGAAGTAACCGACCTGGACGCCGTAGCCAAGCGAGCCGGCCTCCCCTTTCACGAGCTTCTCGAGCAGCGTGGTCTTGCCGGATCCATTCGGACCGACGACCGCAACGTGCTCTCCGCGCTCGATGGCGAACGTCGCGCCGCGGATCAAAAACCGAGCTTGTGACAAGTTGTCACTTGGGACGGAAACGTCGAGATTGTTCGCCTCGACGACGGTGCGCCCGCTTCGCGCCGGCTTGAGGAACTCGAATCCGAGCCCGCGCGTGCGCCGCGAGAGGAGCGCGATCTGATCGGCGTGGCCGGCCCTCTCCTCCTCGAGCCGCCCGATGTGGGTGAGCTTCGCCTGCGCCCGCTTCGCCATGCTCTTCTTGGCGCGGAACCGCTCGACGAAGCGCTCGAGACGCACGATGTCGGCCTCGACGCGGGCGACCTCCTTCTGCGCGTGCAGCATCCTCGTCGCCTTCTCGCGCCGCCAGGCATGCCACGGGCCGGGGAAGAACGTCCCGCGGCCGGCCTCGACCTCGAGGGTCGCGGTCGTCACGGCTTCGAGGAACCAGCGGTCGTGGGCGACGAGGATCACGGCGGCGTCGAGCGAGTTGAGCTCGCGCTCGAGCCACTCGAGGTTTGCCACGTCGAGGTGGTTCGTCGGCTCGTCGAGGAGGAGCAGATCCGGGTCGCCGCCGAGCGCGCGCGCGAGCGAGGCGCGCGTGAGCTCGCCGCCGGAGAACGTCCGCAGCGGGCGGTCGAGATCGCCGTCCGCGAAGCCGAGCCCACGGAGGACCGACGCGGCGTGATCGCGCCATCCGTAGCCGCCCGCGTGCTCGAGCCGCGCCTGCGCCTCGGAATAGCGGTTGAGTGTCGCCTGGTCGTGCGTGCCGCCGGCCATCACCTGCTCGAGCCGCGTGAGCTCCTCCTCCGTCGCGACGAGGTCGCGCGCGCCGGAGAGGACGTACTCGCGCAGCGACAGCTCCTGCTCGAGCGGCGGCCGCTGGTCGTGCAGCGCGACGCGCGTCCCCTTCTGGAACGCGAGCTCGCCGCCGTGCTTCTCCGTCTCGCCGGCGAGGATCCGTAGCAGCGTCGTCTTGCCGGCTCCGTTCGGCCCGGAGAGCGCGACACGGTCGCGGCGCTGGGCGGAGAACGAGACGCCGTCGAAGAGGACGTTTCCCGCGAACTCCTTGCGGAGGTTGGAGGCGATGACGACGGCCATACACCCAGAGTAGATTCGGTCACGTGGAGCCGTTGCTCGTCGCCGTGACCGGAATGCCTTCGTCCGGCAAGACGACGGTTGCGGAAGGCCTCGCTCGCAGGCTCCGTCTCCCGCTGATCGCAAAGGACGAGATCAAGGAGTCCCTCTACGACGTCCTCGGCGCGGACGACGTCGCGGCGTCGGCGCGCCTCGGCGACGCTGCCTACGCCCTCATCTTCGCTTTGGCGAGATCCATCCTCGGCGCAGATGCCTCGGTGATCGTCGAAGCGAACTTCTTCCGCGATCAGAGAGAGGACTTCGCATCGCTCCCGGCTCATCGCTTCGTCCAGCTTCATTGCCATGCGCCGCTGGCCGTGTTGACCGAGCGGTACGCGAGCCGGTCGCGCCATTCTGGGCATCACGACGCGGAGAAGATCAAAGAGCTCGGGCCGCGGCTCGCGAGTGGAACGCACGACCCGCTCGACCTACCCGGCGAGCTCATCGAGCTCGACACGACGCAGCCGATCGACCTCGATTCGCTCGCGGCGAGAGTGTCCGGTCGATGACTCGCAACGACGACCTCCGCGAGCTCGCGCAGCGGCCCGGCGTGTGCACGGCTACTCGACGGGCAGTCGGCCGAGACGATCTGGTGGCTCCGGGAGCTCGCGGAGGTGGCGTTCTTGCAACCGGCAACCCGGCGGAGGCGATCGCGAACGGCGTCGCGCTCCGCGGCGGCGGGTGGCGCGCAAGTGCGCAGGAGCGGCTGGCGGACTATCCCAACGAGCTCGCCGCCGAACGGCGCGAGCAGGCGGCGGAACGCTGGGGCGGCAGGACGCCACGCGGGAACCTCAACCGCGCCACGACTCGGCTTCTGGCGTGCTCGGGGATCCTCCGCTGATGACCCGCTTCATGTGGTGGATCGGTGACATCCTCGCCCGACTGCACCGGCGGTACGGCGCGGCCTACTCCGCGGGAGTTTTCGTGCTGGGTTGGCTCGTGCTTTCGGTCGGAGCCCACTTCGGCGGCCTCGACGGATCCCCGATGCGGCCTCAGTCGTGGAGCAGCGCGGTGGTGTGGGGATTCGTGTTCACGTGCATCCTCCTCCTCATGGTGCGCCTCTTCAACTCCTGGCGCTGACCGGGGCCTTATCGTAGGACCGGATGCCGCCGAAGGACATCGAGCAGCTCTCGATCGACACCATCCGCACGCTCGCGATGGACTCCGTCCAGCAGGCGAACGCCGGGCACCCCGGCACGGCGATGGCGCTCGCGCCGCTCGCCTACCTCCTCTACAAGGAAACCCTCCGCGTCAATCCGGCACAGCCGCACTGGCCCGACCGCGACCGTTTCGTCCTCAGCGCCGGGCACGCCTGCATCCTCCAGTACTCGACGCTCCACCTCGCGGGCTACAACCTCTCGCTCGAGGAGCTCAAGCGCTTCCGGCAGTGGGAGTCGGCGACGCCGGGCCATCCGGAGTTTCGCCACACCGAGGGCATCGAGGTGACGACCGGCCCGCTCGGACAGGGCTTTGCGAACGGCGTGGGGATGGCGATCGCCGAGCGCTTCCTCGCGGGGACGTTCAACCGTCCGCACCACACGATCGTCGACCACCGCATCTACGCGATCTGCTCCGACGGCGACCTCATGGAGGGCATCTCGTACGAGGCCGGCTCGATCGCGGGCCAGCTCGGCCTCGGCCAGCTCATCTACTTCTACGACGACAACCACATCACGATCGACGGCACGACGTCGCTCTCCTTCACCCGCGAGGACAAGCACGCCCGCTTCGAGGCGCAGGGATGGCACGTGCAGAACGTCGCCGACGTCAACGACCTCGACGCGCTGCGCGCCGCGATCGCCGAGGCGCAGGAGGTCACCGATCGCCCGTCGATGGTCATCGTCCGCTCGCACATCGGCTACCCGTCGCCGCACAAGACCGACACCGCGGGCGCGCACGGCTCCCCGCTCGGCGAGGACGAGGTGCGCGCGACGAAGGAGATCATGGGCTGGGATCCCGACGAGCACTTCGTCGTTCCGCAGGAGGTCGCCGCGCACATGAACGGCGTCGAGCGGGGGCAGGCTCTCGAGGACGGCTGGCGGCAGCGGTTCGAGGCGTGGTCGCAGGCGTTCCCCGCCGAGCGCGAGCAGTGGGACGCGGCGTGGGCCGGCCGGATCGCGCCGTGGACGCCGCCGGTCTTCGACGCCGGCGAGGAGATCGCGACCCGCGGCGCGGGCAAGATCGTGATGCAGGCGTTCAAGGACGCCGTGCCGACGATGATCGGCGGTGCGGCCGACCTCGTCGAGTCGACGTACACGGAGTTCACCGGCAGCGGGGTCTTCTCCGCCGACTGGGCGGGCCGGAACATCGCGTTCGGCATCCGCGAGCACGCGATGGGCGCGATCGTCAACGGCATCGGCGTCCACGGCGGCTGCGTGAAGCCGTACGGCTCGACCTTCCTCATCTTCAGCGACTACATGCGCGGGTCGGTGCGCCTCTCCGCGCTCATGAAGCTGCCGGTCGTGTGGGCGTGGACGCACGACTCGGTCGGCCTCGGCGAGGACGGCCCGACCCACCAGCCGGTGGAGACGTACGCCGCGCTGCGCGCGATCCCGAACCTCTGGTTCATGCGGCCCGGCGACGCGAACGAGACGTCGTACGCGTGGAAGGTCGCGCTCGAGCGGCCGGACGGCCCGGTCGCGCTCTCTTTCTCGCGCGAGAAGGTGCCGACGCTCGACCGCTCCGACCTCGCGCCGGCGGACGGCGTCGAGCGCGGCGCGTACGTCCTCTGGGACTCCGCCGAGGCGCCCGACCTCATCCTCATCGGCACCGGCGCGCAGCTCGGCTTGGCGCTCGCCGCCGGGCGTAAGATCGCCGAGGACGGGACGGCGGTGCGCGTCATCTCGATGCCGTGCTGGGAGCTGTTCGAGGCGCAGCCGCAGGCGTACCGCGACGAGGTGCTGCCGCCGGACGTGAAGGCGCGGCTCTCGGTCGAGGCGGGCGTCTCGCTCGGCTGGTCGAAGTGGGTCGGCGACGAGGGCGGCTCGATCTCGATCGAGCACTTCGGCGCGTCCGCGCCGGGGCCGAC
>DATKRA010000079.1:0-19759 GCA_035532455.1 Gaiellaceae bacterium
AGCAGGACGCCGCGGTGCGCGAGGCTCGCCTCGCCCGGCCGGAGGTGCGGGCCGCCGCCGACGATCGCCGCAGTCGAGGCGCTGTGATGCGGAGCGCGAAACGGCGGCGTCGAGACGAGCGGATGAGCACCGTCGACGAGCCCGGCGACCGAGTGGATGCGGGTGACCTCGAGCGCGCCGTCGCGATCGAGCGGCGGCAAGATGCCCGGCAGCCGCCGCGCGAGCATCGTCTTGCCGGTCCCGGGCGGGCCGGCGAGGAGCAGGTTGTGGCCGCCCGCCGCCGCCAGCTCGAGCGCGCGGCGCGCCCGCTCCTGTCCCCGGACATCCGCAAGATCGTGTGCCGCGACTGCGCCGTCTCCGTTCGGCGCCTCGTACGGCTGGGGCGCGAGCTCAAGCTCGCCGCGGAGATAGGCGACAGCCTCGGCGAGGTGACGGACAGGGATAGCCTCGACGCCGGCGAGGGCCGCCTCCTGCGCAGACTCCGCCGGACAGAGGAGCCGGTCGACTCCTAACCGGCGAGCTCCCTCCGCGACCGCGAGAACGCCTCCGACACGCCGCAGCCGACCGTCGAGGGCGAGCTCGCCGACCGCTGCGGTCCGAGCGAGCGCGGTTCCCGGCACCTGAAACGACGCGCACAGGACCGCAAGCGCGATCGGCAGGTCGAAGCCGGAGCCCTCCTTGCGCAGCTCCGCGGGCGCGAGGTTGACCGTGATGCGGCCGTCGGGGAAGTTCAGCTCGGCGGCCGAGATGCCGCTGCGGACGCGCTCGCGCGCTTCCTGGCATGCCTTGTCGGCCAGCCCGACGATCGTGAAGCCCGGCAAGCCGTCGCGGACATGCGCCTCGACGTCGACACGGCGCGGCTCGAGACCGACCAGAGCATGCGTGAGCGCGCGTGCGAGCACGCACCGACGCTACGAGCGAAACCCCGACGGTGGGGTCGTCACTTCGTCGCAGTTCAGTGACGTCGAAACAGGCGCGCGAAATTGATGTCGAAGCCCCAGCCGAACGCCTTCGGGACGACCAGCTTGGGGTTCTTCCGATTCCACACCCGGCTCTTGATTCGCGCCACGGTGGGCTTCCGCCAGTCGAACGGCATGCCGAGGAACTTTCCTTGCTTAGCCATGGTCACATCCTCACCTGGGAATGCACTGACCGCATCCGTGAGCTCGCTGACCCGGCGCACGGCTCAGCACGTACGCGCGACGAGGACGTCTTCGTAGTACTCGCCCGCGCGGCGGCCCGTCCGCCGGTTCACGTGGCGGCGGCGGCGCTCCTCCAGCCGGAGCCCCGCACGCGCGAGGATGTCCGGATAGAGATCGCGCCGGTCGTTGACGACGACGAGGATCGGCGCGCCCGGCCGCAACTCAGACGCGCAGCGCTCGAGCACCGCCGCGATCCCGGCGCGATACGCCTCGAGCGAGCCGAGCGATGTCCCCGACTCGGCGGCGCCGATCTCCCGCTCCCGGCGGTCGTCGAGGCCGAGGAGCTCATACGCGTAGCGGTGCTGCTCGTGGTAGTCGATCAGGCCCGGATACGGCGGCGACGTGAGCACGGCGTCGAACGGCCCGCCGAGCGCCGCCTCGCGCGAGTCGCCGTGGAGGACCGTCGCCTCGCGCTCGAGGTGGCGCACCTGCGCGAACTCCTCGATCCGTGCCAGCGTGTCGAGCGTGTAGCGGCGCAGGAAGCCGACCGCCGACTCCACCGGCCGGCACGTGCGGCGGTGCTTGTGGCACCAGTACTCGCCCCGCTGCGGCTCGCGCGGCGCCTCGAGGTCGAAGTGCGCGGCGCGGCGCGCCGACCGGGCCGCACGGGACAGGATCACGCGGAGGACGTCGGCGTGGCGGTACTCGGGGATCAGGTCGCGGAACGCGAAGAGCTCCGCCACCGCCTGCGGCGCGTACCAGTCGCGCAGATAGCGGCGCCGCGGCACGCGCGCCCGACGCGGCTCGAGGCCGGCGATGCGGACACACGCGTCGCGCAACTCCTCTCCGAGCGTGTCGAGGTCGTACGGCGCCGTCTTGACGCGCATGAGGAGGCAGTTGAACGCGGCGATGTCGACGCCGGTCGCGTCGTAGCCCGACTCCAGCGCTTGCACGAGCGTCGTGCCCGAGCCGCCGAACGGGTCGAGCACGTGCCCGCCGGCCGGGACGTAGCGGTCGAGCAGCACCTCGACGAGCTGCGGGATGAACTTGCCGTGGTACGGGTGGAGGCGATGGACGTGCTTCGTCCGTTCGCGCTCGGGCAGCGCCGTCTCCGACCACGAGAGCTCGAGGTCCAGCGTCGCGTAGAGCTCGTCCTGCGTAACGGCCACGGTCCGAACTTCGACACGTGCTCTAGAACGCCTGCGGCACCCGCTGGACGCGGCCGTCGCGGACGGCGATCACGTCGAAGCCGACACGCAACGCGGCGAGCTCCGGGCGCGAGGCGAGCCACGTCTCCGCGGCCCGGCGCAGGCGCCGTTGCTTCTCGGCGGTGACCATTTCCAGCGGATCGCCGAAGCGGGCGCCGCGCTTCTCCTTCACCTCGACGAACCGGAGGACGCGGCCGCGGCGGACGACGAGGTCGAGCTCGTAGCCGGCCGCCCAGGCGTTGGTGCCGAGGATCTTCCAGCCGCGCAGCCGGTACCACCACAGCGCCTTGCGTTCGGCGCTCTCTCCCGCTCCTTTCCTAGGCAGCTGCCTCGCCCTCGTAACAGCGTGCCGCGAAACTGAGGCGATGCACCGCCGACGGGCCGGTGCGGCGGACGGCGGCGGAGTGCCCGGGCGTGATGTAGCCGACGTGGTGGGCGAAGCCGTACGCGGGATAGAGCGCGTCGAGACGGCGCATGAGCCGGTCGCGCGTCACCTTCGCGACGATCGACGCGGCCGCGATCGCAGCGCTCTTCTCGTCGCCGTCGACGACGGCCATGTGCTCGGGCGCCGCGGGGCCGAGGCGGAAGCCGTCGACGAGACACGCATCCGCCGGCGAGAGCGCCTCGAGCATCGCCCGCAGGCCGGCGAGGTTCGACTTGTGCAGGCCGTGCCGGTCGATGTCGGCCGGCGGGATCACGCGCACCGCGACACGCTCGGCGCACGCGACGACGGCGTGAAACAGCTCCTCGCGCCGCTCATGCGAGCACTGCTTCGAGTCGTTGAGGAACGCGAGCGGCCGGACGCGGTGCTCGCGCAGGGAGCCGTAGTCGAGCAGGACGCCGGCGACGACGAGCGGGCCGGCGAGCGAGCCGCGCCCGGCCTCGTCCGCGCCTGCGACGAGCCGCGCGCCGAGCTTGCGGTCGAACCGGAGGAGCTTCTGGCCGGTCCGCTTGGGCACTCACCGACCTTAGCGCGAAGCCCGGCCGCCGACAGTACGTGCGAGGAAGTTGCCGGAGAGTTGTTACTCGGTGGGGGCTTCGTCGGCCGGAGCTTCCTCGGCCGGAGCTTCGTCCACCGGTTCGTCGGCGACTTCAGCGTCGTTCGCCTCCGCCTCGGGGGCTTCCGCCTCGACGGCTTCAGCCTCGGCGGCCTCGGCCTCGTCGGTGGCGACGACGTCGTCGACGAGCGTCTCGTCGACCGCGTCCTGCTCCTCGGCCTCGGCGGCCTCCGCGACCGCGGGTTCCGCGGCGACAACGGCCTCCTGCAGTGTGTGCCCGGTGCCGTAGCGGCGCTCGCGCACGCGCGCCTTCTTGCCGACCCGGTCGCGGAGGTAGTAGAGCTTCGCGCGGTTGACGTCGCCGATCGCCTTGACCTCGATCTGCTCGATCTTCGGCGAGTGGAGCGGGAACGTCCGCTCGACGCCGACGCCGGATGAGATCTTCCGCACCGTGAACGTCTCCCGGACGCCCGAGCCCTGGCGCTTGATGACGATCCCGTCGAACACCTGGACGCGACGCCGCGAGCCCTCGATCACCTGGAAGTGGACGCGAACGGTGTCGCCGGCCTTGAACTGCGGCACTTTGCGCAGCTGGGCGCGCTCGAGATCCTGAATGACGTTGCTCATAAGGAGACGGCCTTGCGGCCGACGGGGAAGGGTAGCGGAGTCGGCCCTTCGCCGCGCGCTCTTCCCGGCCGGAGTTCCGCGACCCAGCGAGCGAAAGCGAAGCTTTCGCGAGCTACTTGAAGCCGATGCGGTCGGGCGGCCAGTACGTGAAGAACACCGTCCCGATCAGATCCTTCCGCGGCACGGATCCCCACCGGCGCGAGTCGCACGACTCCGACCGGTTGTCGCCCATCATGAAGTACTCCCCGGCGGGAACCTTCCACCGCATGTCGTAGTTGCTGGTGTCGAGCTCACGCGCTCGCGCAGAGATGTACGGCTCGTTGAGCTTCTTCCAGACGCTCGAGTTGGGGCCGCGGATCCAGATGAAGCCGTGGTTGTCCTCCCGCACCGTCTCGCCGGGCAGGCCGATCAGGCGCTTGACGAAGGTCCCGCCCTCGCCGCAATCGTTGGTGGCCGCTTTCGGCGTGTTGAAGACGATCACGTCGCCCCGCGACGGATTCGAGAAATCGAGGCAGATCCGGCAGGCGAGGACGCGGTCGCTCGAGTTGCCGAGGCAGCCCAACCCCGGCTTCGCGCAGTTGAGGTACGGCTCCATCGACGACGACGGGATCCGATACGGATTGATGACCCAGTGCTTGATCGCCAGCACGATGAGGATCGCGCCGGCGATCGTGAGGATCCAGTCGAGCGCCACGCGCATGCCGTGCGAGAGACCCGGAAAGAGCCTGCCGAGCGGATCGTGCGAGCGACGGGCCGGAACGGACGGGTACGCATCCGCCTGCCGCGTCGGGGTCTCGCCGTAGGCCGGATACTCCGCTGACGGCGGAGAGAAGACCGGCCACTCCGGGTAGTCCCCCCAGCCGTAGTCACCGTCGTCGGGCTCCGTCGGCCCGAGCCGCTGCTCCTCTTGCGGCTCCTCGTCCTCCGGCTTCGGAGGATCCCACGAACCCCAGTCGCTCACGCTTCGACCCCCACCACGTGGTCGCGGCGCCACGTGTCGATGCGCGCGTGATCGCCGGAGAGGAGCACGTCCGGCACGCTCCAGCCCCGGAACTCGGCCGGGCGCGTGTAGTGCGGGTACTCGAGGCCGCCGCCGAGCTCGGCCGAGAAGCTCTCGAGCTCGCCGGAGCCTGCGGCGAGAGCGCCCGGCAGGCGTCTAGCGACGGCGTCGAGGACGAGCATCGCGGGCAGGTCGCCGTTCGAGAGGACGTACGGGCCGACCGAGACGGCGTCCGTCGCGAGTTGCTCGACGATGCGCTCGTCGAAGCCTTCGAACCGCGCGGAGAGGAGCGCGAGGGCCGGCTCCGCGGCGAGCTCCTCGACGACCGCCTGCGTGAGCGGACGCCCTTTCGGCGTGAGCGCGATCACCGGGCCGGGGGCCGCGCCGCCGTAGGCAGCATCGAGCGCCGCCGCGACGACGTCGACGCGCAGCACCATCCCCGCCCCGCCGCCGTACGGCTCGTCGTCCACCTGGCCCGCGCGGAGCGGCGTCGTGTCGCGGTAGTTGAAGAGGCGCAACTCGAGCTCGGTGCCGAGGACGTTCGCGACGGGCACCTGCTCGGTGAGCCAGGCATACGCGTGCGGGACGAGGGTGAAGACGTCGATACGCATGGCCAAGGCTCAGTCCGGATCCGCGAACCCCGCGGCGACGACGATGCGGCCCCCGGTGACATCCACCTGGCGCACGCACGCCTCGACGAGAGGCAAGGACGCGCCGGAGTCGAGCTCGAGCACGTCGTTGGCAGGGTACTGGAGCACTTCACGGACTCGCCCGAGTTGCCGTCCGTCCTCCTGCTCGACCGTGAGGCCGACGAGCTGGAAGACGTAGAACTCACCCTCCTCCGCGGGAAGCTCGGGGAGCGAGTCGCGCGGGACGGCCAGCTCGGCGCCACGCGCAACCGCACGGTCGAGCCGGATAACCGGCCGGCCGCCCGAGCCGTGCCGAAAGGCGACCACCTTGGCCGGCGCCCCATCCGCGTGCAGAAGGGCTCCGGTCGCGAAGAGTTCGTCTCGCTCGCTCGGGAGCTCGACGAAGAACGCGCCGTCGACGCCGTGCGGCTTCCCCACCCGGCCGACGGCTACGAGATCAGAGTCCAAGGTCGGTGAAGTGCGCGACGGCCTCTTCGCGCGTCGTATCCGCGAGTTTCGCGCCGTCGTAGGCCGTTCGCCGGTGCTCGAGATCGAGCAGCCAGTAGGCGCCGGGCTCGTCTTCGTACGGCATGCCGACACTGCCCGCGTTGATGAGCCGCTTGCCGGCGACCGTCCGCTCGTACTGCGTATGGACGTGCCCGACGACGACGACGCCGGCGTCGACGCCCTCGAAGAGGCACGCGATCCGCTCCTCCGGCGTGCGCTCCGTGAAGATGTCGACGTCGTTCCGCGGCGACGCGTGGACGTAGAGCGTGCGACCGATCCGGACGCTCGGCGGGTTCGCGTAGAGGAACGCGATCTGCTCGTCGGTGAGCTTCCGGCGGGTGGCGTCGATGAACTCGCCCGGCGCCAGTCCGAGCTCGCCCGGGGTCAGCTCGCGGTCGGCATTGCCGCGAATCCAGCGGACGCGGTCGCCGAGACCGCGTAGCCGCTCGAGCGTCTCGGCCGGCTGCTCTCCGCCTGCGCAGACGTCCCCACCGACGACGATCGTCGCGTCGGCCGGAACCTCGGCGAGCACCGCCTCAAGCGCCGGCAGGTTGCCGTGGATGTCGTACAGCGCCGCGACGTGCGGCATCAGTCGATGATCTCGAGCGCCAGCCTTCGCCCTGCCGCGACACCGCCGGCGCGGACGATCGTCCGCAGCGCGCGCGCCAGTCTCCCCTGCCTACCGATCACCTTGCCGACGTCGCCTTCGGCGACGATGAGCTCGTAGACGAGCGTTCCGTCCTCGTCTTCGTACTGCTCGACGCGCACCTCGGAGGGCTCGTCGACGAGCCGGCGCGCCAACTCTGCGACCAGCTCGTCCATTAGTGGTCTTCCTGGGGGCAGACGTGCCGCTCGGGCGCGCGAAAACCGAGCAGCGCAAGGACGCAGGGAGTCCCGATAGTTCCCTCTATCGGGGCGAGCGAGGACGCTGCGATGCGAAGCGTTTGCAGCCGCCCGAGTGGTGCGGATGTCCCCGGGAAGGCCACTCTGCTACCTGGAGATGCCCTGGGTCTTGAGGAGCTTCGCCACCGACGCCGTCGGCAGCGCGCCCTTCTCGAGCCAGCCCTTGACCTTCGCCTCGTCGATCTCGATGAGGGACGGGTTGGACTGCGGGTTGTAGCGGCCGACGATCTCGAGGAACTTGCCGTCGCGCGGGGAGCGCGAGTCGGCCGCGACGACGCGGTAGATCGGGTTCTTCTTCGAGCCGATCCGCGTCAGCCTGAGCTTCACTGCCATTGGTTACCTCTTCGCTTTCTTCTTCTTCCGCCTTGAACTGGCCTTGCGAGTCGCGCTCGGGCGCGGGCCGCCGCCCATGGTAGGCGCTGCGGGCCCCATTCCGGGCAGCGACGGCATCTTTCCCGATCCGACCATCTTCATCATCTTCGCCATCTGCTTCCGCGACTCGAGCAGCTGGCTCACCTGCTCGACGGTCGTCCCCGACCCCGCCGCGATCCGCGTGCGCCGCGACATGTCGATGGCGTGGGGGACGCGGCGCTCGTGCGGCGTCATCGAGAGGATGATCCCCTCGACGCGCTTCAGCTGGCGCTCGTCGACCTGGTCGAGCCCCTCGAGCTGCTTGCCCATCCCCGGGATCATCTTGAGGACGCCCTGGAGCGGGCCCATCCGCTGCAGCATCTTGTAGCTCGACAGGAAGTCGTCGAACGTGAACTCGCCCTGCATCATGCGGCGCTCGAGCTGCTCCTTCTCGTCGTCGGCGATCGCCGACTCGGCCCGCTCGATGAGCGTGAGCACGTCGCCCATGCCGAGGATCCGCGACGCCATGCGGTCGGGGTGGAACCAGTCGAGCGCGTCGAGCTTCTCCCCGTCGGACGCGAGCTTGATCGGGCGGCCGGTGACGGAGCGGACGGAGAGCGCCGCGCCGCCGCGCGCGTCGCCGTCGAGCTTCGTGAGGATGACGCCGTCGAAGTCGATGCGCTCCTGGAACGCCGTCGCGACGTTCACCGCCTCCTGCCCGGTCATCGCGTCGAGGACGAGGAGGACGTTCGTCGGCTTGGCCTCGTCGCGCACCGCCGCGAGCTCGTCCATCAGCGCCTCGTCGATCTGGAGGCGGCCGGCGGTGTCGAGGATGACCGCGTCGCGACCGTCGGCCGTGGCGCGAGCGATGCCGTCGCGAACCGCCTTGACCGGGTCGGAGCGCTCGTCCGCGTAGACAGGGACGTCGAGCTCTGCGCCGAGCTGGATCAGCTGCTCGATCGCGGCGGGGCGCTGCAGGTCGGCGGCGACGAGCGCGGGCTTCTTCCCCTCCCCACGCAGGAGCCGCGCGAGCTTCGCCGCCGCCGTCGTCTTGCCGGAGCCCTGGAGACCGGCGAGGAGGATCGTGGTGGGTGGCTTCTGGGCGAACACGAGCTTCGAGTCCTCCGCCCCGAGCAGCTCGGTGAGCTCGTCGTGGACGATCTTCACGACCTGCTGGCCCGGCGTCAGGCTCTTGCGGACGTCCTCCCCGAGCGCGCGCTCGCGGACGTGCACGACGAAGTCCTTGACGACGTCGAGGTTGACGTCGGCCTCGAGCAGCGCGAGCCGCACCTCGCGCATCGCACGCGAGATCGACTCCTCGTCGAGGACGCCGCGCCCCCGGAGGTCGCCGAGCGCGCTCTGGAGCTTGTCCGCCAGGGCGTCGAACATCAGGCCAGCGTACCCGGGCCGCGGACATGTCCCGCCCCGCCATGTCCGGGGTCAGACCCCGTCGTGTCTCGAACGGACATGGCCGGGGTCAGACCCCGTCATGTCTCGAACGGACATGGCCGGGGTCAGACCCCGCCGTGTCTCGAACGGACATGTCCCGCGGTTCAGTCGGAGACGAGCGCTCGCGCGTAGTCCTGCGGGTCGAACGGCCGCAGGTCGTCGATTCCCTCCCCCACGCCGACGAGCTTCACCGGCAGGCCCAGCTCGTAGACGATCGGAATCGCGACGCCGCCCTTAGCCGAGCCGTCGAGCTTCGTGAGGACGACACCGGTGACGCCGACCGCCTCGCCGAAGAGGCGCGCCTGCTGCAGGCCGTTCTGGCCCGTCGTGGCGTCGACGACGAGGAGCGTCTCGTGCGGGGCGCCGTCGAGCCGCGACGCGATCACGCGGCGGACCTTGGCGAGCTCCTCCATGAGGTTCGTCTGCGTGTGGAGACGGCCGGCGGTGTCGACGATCACGACGTCGCGGCCGCGCGCGACGGCCGCGTCGAGCGCGTCGTACGCGACCGCGGCCGGGTCGCCGCCCCGCTCCGAGCCGACGAAGTCCGCGCCCGCGCGCTCGGCCCAGATCTCGAGCTGCTCCTCTGCGGCCGCGCGGTACGTGTCTGCAGCGGCGACGAGGACGGAGCGGCCGTGCTCCGCGAGCTTCGCCGCGAGCTTCCCGATCGTCGTCGTCTTGCCCGTTCCGTTGACCCCGACGACGAGGATGACGGCGGGCTCGTGCGCGAGGTCGAGCGTCGGCGGCTCGCCGAACAGCGTCGCAACCTCGTCGGGAAGATCCGCGATGCCGCCGCGCGCCTCGAGGCGCTGCACGAGCTCGGCCGTCGCGCGCACGCCGACGTCGCCGGCGATGAGCGCCTCCTCGAGCCGCTCCCAGTCCAGCGCGTCGCCAGGATCGAACGCCGCCGACGCGAGCTCGCCCGTGAGCGCCCGGCGCGACTTCGAGAGGGAGTCGCGGAGCCGGGAGAAGAACCGCCCGCTCTGCTCCTCGGGCTCAGGCGCGGCTCCGGCCTCGCCCAGCAGTTCCCCCCAGCTCCGAGCCATCAGACCGCCAGGAGATGAGCCGCGAGCTCCTCGGGGCGCGAGAGGAACGGCGAGTGGTCGGTGTCCACCGTCTCGACGCGCTCGCACGGGCGGGCACCCCACATCTCGCGCTGCTTCGCGATCGAGATCGCGTGATCGCGGACGCACTCGACGTAGATCCGACGCACCGAGCCGGCGCGCTCCTGCGTGACGGAGACGGGCGTTGCGAAGGCAGCGAGGCTCTCCGCCCCGAGCCGCGCCGACGCGGCGGCTGCGTCGGCCGGGTCGCACTCCTCGTAGAAGCACTCGACGCGCGCGGCCGGCGCGACTTCGCAGAGCCCGGCCGCCTCGTCGACGACGAGGTTCGGCAGCACGCGCGCGTCGGGGTCGTTGTCCGCGAGCGTCGTGAGCGAGTCGCCAGGGCCGGCGAGGAACGCGCACACGTAGACGAGCGTCGCGATCCGCTCCGGGACGTACTCGGCCGCCTGGGTGATCGCCATGCCGCCCATGCTGTGCCCGACCAGGACGACGGACTGTCCCGCCGCCTCGACGGCATCGGCAACCCGCCGTCCGTACTCCGCCTGCGTGAGACCGGCGAGCGCCGTCCCGTCCTCCCCGTGCCCGGGCAGGTCGACCGCGGTCACCGAGTGACCCTCGGCCTCGAGGAGCGGGACGACCTTGTCCCAGCACCAGGCCCCGTGCCAGGCGCCGTGCACGAGGACGTACGAGCTCAAGCGAGCTGCCAGACCTCGTCGCGGATGAGCGGGATGGCCGTCCCGTCCGCGAGCAGCGCATCGACCTCGAGCTCCGGGCCGCCGACCATGAAGTCGACGTGGAGGTTGGAGACGTTCATGCCCTCGTCCGGCTCGCCGTCGAAGGCGTATTCGAGGCCGGCGCCGTACGCGATGTGGCAGGTCGCGTTCTCGTCGAAGAGCGTGTTGTAGTAGAGCGTCTTCGTCTGCCCGACGCGCGACTCCCCGGTGACGAGGGCGAGCTCGCCGAGGCGGTCGGTGTTCTCCACCGTCGCGAGCTGGGTGCGGACGATGTCGGCGCCCGTCTCGGCGTCGACGTTCACGATCCGGCCGTCCTCGAAGGTGAACTCGAGTCCGCGAATCAGCCGGCCGGCGAGGGAGAGCGGCATCGTCGAGCGGATCGTCCCCTCGGCGCGGCGGGAATCGGGCGTGGTGAAGATCTCCTCCGTCGGCATGTTCGCGACGTAGCGGATCCCGCTGTTCGTCGTGAACAGGGCGCTTCCCCAGCGCGCGGTCGGGAGCAGCCCCACGGTGAGGTCGGTGCCGGGCCCGCGGTAGTGGAGCGCGTCGGGCTGCAAGTCGGTGAGCGCCTTGCCCCGCGCCTCGAGCCGGTCGAGATGCTCCTTCCACGCGGCCACGGGGTCGTCCTCGTCGAGACGCATGCACGTGGCCACGAGCTCCCACAACCGCTCGACGTTCGGCTCGCCCAGCACCTGCTGTGCCCAGCCCGCATTCGGCGCGCCGACGCCACACCAGTTGACGCTGTTCTCGTAGTGCTGCTTCCGCCGGATCTCGGCGACCTCCACCTGGAACGCCCGGCCGACCCGCTCGCCGTCGAGATCGGCGAGGAGCTCCGGCTCGGGATTGCCGCTCGTGCCGAGCAGCGCGTTGCCGGTCATGCTGCTCGCGAGCGTCTTCTGCCATTCCGGCGAATACGTGAGCGCGGAATCGGGGCCGAACTCGATCATGGCCCGGTTGACGTGCTGGTCGCCGTAGATGACGTTGACGTACGACGCGCCGGCACGGTACGCCTGACGGGTCAGCGCACGGACGAGATCCGCGTGGTCGGGTATGCCGTACACGAAGACCTCCTGGCCCTCCTGCACGTTGGCGCCGATGCGCACGGCGAGCTCGGCATAGCGCTCGATCCTCTCTTCGGGGTTCATGCGAGCTGCCACTCCTCGTTTCGGATTACAGGGACGGAGGTGCCGTCGGCGAGAATCGCGTCGACCTCGAGCTCGGGGCCGCCGACCATGAAGTCGACGTGGGTGTTCGCGACGTTGAGGCCCTCGTCGGGCTCACCCTCGAAGACGAACGGGAAGCCGGCGCCGTAGGCGATGTGGCACGTGGCGTTCTCGTCGAAGAGGGTGTTGTAGAAGAGCGTCCCGGTCTGGCCGACACGGGAGTCGCCGGTGACGAGCGCGAGCTCGCCGAGCCGGTCGGCATTCGGGATGTTGTCGAGCTCGCCGCGCACGACGCCCGCGCCGGACTCGGCCTCGACGTTGACGATCCGCCCGTCCTCGAACGTCAGCTCGAGGCCGCGGATGATCTGACTGGACAGCACGAGCGGCATGCTCGAGCGGATCGTTCCCTCGGCGCGGCGCGAGTCGGGCGAGGTGAAGATTTCCTCCGTCGGCATGTTCGCGACGTACTCGATGCCGCTCGCCGTCGTCGAGCTGCCGGAGAACCAGCGCGCGTTCGGGAGAAGCCCGACCGTGAGGTCGGTTCCCGGCCCGCGGTAGCGGATCGCGTCGGGCTTGAGCGCTTCGAGAGCCGCACCCCGCTCGCGCAGCCGCGCGAGGTGCTCGCGCCAGGCGGCGATCGGGTCGGCCTCGTCGAGCCGCATGCAGAACGCGAGAGCCTCCCAGAGCCGCTCGACGTCCGGCTCGCCGTAGACCTGCGTCGCCCAGCCCTCGTTCGGCGCACCGACGCCGCACCAGTTGACGGAGTTCTCCATGAGCTGCTGCATGCGGATCTGGACGACCTCGACGGGCACGGCGCGACCGACGCGCTCGCCGTCGAGATCTGTCATCAGCTCCGGCTCCGCATCGCCGATCGTCGCGATGAGCGCGTTGCCGGCAAACGACTCGACGAATGTCTTCACGTAGTCCGGCGCGTACGTCAGCGCCTCGTCGGGACCAAGCTCGATCATCGCGTGGCGAACGTGCCCGTCGGTGTAGTTGACGTGGACGTACGAGGCGCCGGCCTTGTACGCGGCGCGTGCGAGGGCGCGAGCGACATCCACGTGCTCGAGGTTCGGGACGATGAAGACCTCCTGGCCGGGCTGGACGTTCGCGCCCAGTCCGACGACGAGCTCCGCGTACCGCTCGAGCCGTTCGTCCATGCCGTGATCCTACGGAAGAGTCAGTCGAGCCAACCGCCGTACCGGACGGACTTCTTCGCTCGCGGCAGATCCGCGTACGCCTCGAGCGGATCGGCCGTCTCCCGCCCGACCGAGACGCCGTGGCGGGCGGCGAGCTCGGAGACGGGATAGACGACGCCCTGCGAGACGCCCTTGCCGTTGCCGCGCGCCCCGACGGCGAGGACGACCGACGGCCCGTCGCCGGCCCCGACGATCATGTGGGCGACGCCGGGCGGGCAGTGGACGAAGTCCCAGCGGCCGAGCCGGCGCTCCTGCTCGGAGACGTTGAGGATGCATTCGCCGTCGAGGACGAGGAAGTCCTCTTCGTGGCCCGGCTCGAGGTGGTAGCGGCCGAGGCTCTGGCCGGGCTGGAGGACGTTGAGGTTGATGCCGACCTGGAGAAACGGCAGCTTCCCCTCGAAGGGGCAGTAGACGCCGAGCGGCCCCCACTCCTTCCAGCGTGCCTCGGTCGCGTTGACGACGAACCAGCCGCGCTCGGCCGGGATCAAGCCACCGTTCGCCTCGACGAGCCGTGCCTCCCCGGCATCAACCATCTAGGCGGCCGAGACCGCTTCGGCGTCCTCGCGGGGCAGCCGCCGGGAGACGACCTGCGAGATTCCGTCGCCGCCCATCGTCACGCCGTACAGGACGTCGGCGGCCTCCATCGTCCGCTTCTGGTGCGTGATGACGACGAACTGCGCGCGGTCGGAGTAGCGGCGGAGGAGCTCGACGAAGCGCCCGATGTTCGTGTCGTCGAGCGCGGCCTCGACCTCGTCGAGGAGGTAGAACGGGCACGGCCGCGCGAGGAAGAGCGCGAAGAGGAAGGAGATCGCGCCGAGCGCCTTCTCGCCGCCGGAGAGGAGCGACAGCCGCTGCACGCGCTTGCCGACCGGCCGCAACTCGACCTCGACGCCCGGCTCACCGTCTTCGTCCTCGGGGTCAGTCAGGCGCAGCCGGCCCTCGCCGCCGGGGAAGAGCGTCCCCGCGACCTCGGCGAAGTTCTTCTGCACCGCGTCGAACGTCTCGGTGAAGCGGCGCGCGACCGTGTCGGCGAGCTCCTTGCTGAGCTTCTCGAGCTCGGCGAGGCTGTCCTCGAGGTCGATGCGCTGCGCGGCGAGCTCCTCGAGACGCACCTTCTCGGCTTCGTACTCCTCCTTCGCGAGCGGATTGACGGCGCCGAGGGCCTCGCGGCGCCGCTCGAGGCGCTCGACCGTCGCGGCGAGGGCGTCGCGGTCGTCTCCCTCGGCCGCCTCGTCGGCGCCTGTCGCTTCGAGCCGGCGGCGCGCCTCGTCGGCCTCGGCACCGAGGCGCGCGGCCTCGATCTCGACGGCGGAGGCGGACTCGGTCACGGCGGCGAGCTCCTGGCGCAGCTCGACCTCGGCCGCCCCGAGCTTGCGGAGCTCCGCGCCGAGCTCGCCGGCGCCGGCGGCTCCCGCGTCCCCCTCGCCGCGCAGCGACGCCTCGAAGCGCTCGGCGGAGATGTCGATGGCACGCACAAGCCGTTCGGTCAGCGCGATGACGCGGACGGTGCGCGGATCGTTCTCGAGCGCGTACGCGCTGTCGGGGATGCGGGAGTCGCGGCGCGCCGTCACCTCGTCGAGCTCGGCCGCGAGCTTGCGGCGCCGCGCCTGCATCTCGAGGAGCAGCGCTTCGGCCGTCTCGCCGGCGAACCAGAGCTCGCCGCTCGCCGGGTCGTAGCCGAAGCCCTCGACCGTGACCGCCGCGACCGGTGAAGCGAGCAGCTCCTCCTTCGGCACGACGGGAAGCTCGGCCTCGCGCTTGCCGATGACGACCGTGAGCGAGCCGAGGCCCGCGTCGCGCGCCCGCTCGAGGAGAGCGAAGGCGGCGTGCGCGTCGTCGGCGACGATCGCCGACGCGCGCTGGCGGAGCGACGCGACGACGGCGCGCTCCATACCCGGTTCGACCTCGAGCAGCGAGAACGCGATGCGCTCGCCCTCTTCCGCGAGCGCCCGGGCGGCCGGAGGTAGCCCCTCGCCTTCGGCGAGCGCGCGGTCGAGCGCGCGGAGCCGTTCCTCGAGGAGCCGGGCCTGCTCGCCGAGAGCCTCGCGCTCGCTGCGCACGCGGTCGTCGAGGACGCGGCGCGGCTGCTCGGCGGCGGCACGGAGCCGAGTGAGGCGGGCCTCGGCCGACTCGCGGCGCAGCGCGAGCCGTTCGGCCGCGCTGCGCAACCGGTAGAGAGCCTGGAGCGCCTGCTCGCGCGAGCCCGCGGCGTCGGCGAGCTTCTCCTCCGCCGCGGCTCGCTCGGCGAGCACCTCCGCGAGACGCGTCTCGACACCTTTCTTCGCAGCGGCCGCCGTCACGCGGCGCGCGTCGATCTCGTGGAGTCGGACGCCGAGCGCCGCGAGATCGAGCTCGGCGATGCGCGCGTGGATGCGGGCGATCTCGTCGCGGAGCTTCTCGGCGCGCTCGGCAGCCGTCGCCTGCAGCGCGAGCGGCCGGAGCCGCTTCCGCACCTCCGCCTCGACGTCGCGCGCGCGCTCGACCTCGATCGCGACGCGGGCGAGCTTGAGCTCGGCGCGGTGGCGGCGCGCCTTGAAGCGCCCGAGCCCCGCGGCCTCCTCCACGAGCGCGCGCCGCTCGGCCGGACGCGACGCGAGGATCGCCTCGACCTTCCCCTGGCTGATGATCGAGTGCATCCCCTGCCCGAGCCCGAGGTCGGCGAGCAGCTCGACGAGGTCGATGCGTCGCACGGGAGCCTTGTTGACGAGGTACTGGCCCTCGCCGCCGCGATGGAGCCGGCGCGCGACCGAGAGCTCCGCGTAGTCCACGGGCAGCGTCCCGTCGCCGTTGTCGAAGAGGAGCTCGACCTCGCAGAAGTCGCTGCCGCCGCGGCTCGCGCCGCCGGCGAAGAGGACGTCGTCGGGCTTCTCCGCGCGCAGCTCGTTCGGGCTCAGCGAGCCGGCGGCCCAGCGGATCGCGTCGGAGACGTTCGACTTGCCGGAGCCGTTCGGCCCGACGATGACGCCGACGCCCGGCTCGAGCCGGATCTCGACGGGCTCCGGGAAGGACTTGAAGCCACGCAGCTTGACCGCGCGAAGGTGCACTCCGTGAACCTAACGAGGTGCGCGGACGGCGCTACGCCGGGGTGTCGTCGCCCTCGCGGGCGAGCGGAGCGTCCTCGTCGGCCTGCTCCGGCTCCTCCTCGTGGAAGAGCTCGAAGATGCCGCGCCGTCCCTGCTCGGGCTCCTCGACAGTGAGGCGCCGCAGGCGCAGCTCGGACTTCGTCGGACGCCGCTCGGACACGAGTGGCCCAGAGTGCCACACGTTTGGCGTTATCGCCGGATGCCGGTGACGAGCAGGTACTCGCGCTCGTCGAGATAGCTCCCGTCGGGCTGCCGGCCCTTCTCGAAATGCTCGCGGCCCGCGAGGACGAATACATCGCGACGGTCGGGCTCGAGGTTGTCGAGCATCATCTTCACCGGGCCGAAGCGCGGCGCGAAGTACTCCCACGCGCGCTCGGGCGACTCGTCCTCGAAGCGCGAGATACGCCGCTCGATCGTCAACTCGAAGGAGTCGCCGAGCAGGTCGCGGACGTGCTGCTCCTGCCCCCACTCCGCCGGCCGTCCGGCGCCTGGCGGAAGCGGAGGCGAGAACTCGGCGAAGACCTTGAACATCTCGCCGACGGTTCCCTCCGGCGTCCAGGCGGAGAACCCGAGCCGCCCGCCCGGCCGGGTCGTGCGCGCGAGCTCGCGGGCGGCGGCGGCATGATCGGGAGCGAAGATCATCCCGACGGACGACGACACGACGTCGAAGCTCGCATCCTCGACGTCGAGGTTCTCGGCGTCGCCGACCCGGTAGTCGATACCGAAGCCACCGGCCTCGGCGCGAGCCTTCGCGACCTCGATGAGCCGCGTCGAGAGATCGATGCCCGTCACATCGGCGCCGGCGCCGGCGGCGAGCTCGCAGAGGTTCCCCGCCCCGCAACCGACGTCGAGCCAGCGCTCGCCCGGCTGTGGCGCGAGCGCCTCGGCGATCGCGACGTGCATGTCGTGGATCGACTCCGCGACATCTTCGAACGCCCCCGCCGACCACACGGCGGACTGCACCTGCTTGAACAGCGTGAAGTCCGGCATGGCCGAATTCTTACAAGCTCGCCTCGACCTTTGCCAGCGCCCGGCGGGCGGCTTCCTGCTCGGCGTCCTTCTTCGTCCGCCCCTCGCCACGGCCGACCTCCTCCCCGTCCACGACGGCGGCGCACGTGAAGTGGCGGTCGTGTGCCGGGCCTTCGGTCGCGATCTCGGTGTACGTCACGCGGCGGCTTGTTCGCGCGAGGAGCTCCTGGAGGTCGGACTTCGGATCGACGCGCGAGGAGACCGCGGTCTCGATGTGCTCGGCGAAGGCGCCGACGATCGCGCCCTCGATCGCCGCGAAGCCGTGCTCGAGGAAGAGCGCTCCGAGCACCGCTTCGAGGACGGCGCCGACGACGCTCGGCGTCGCGCCCAGGCGCTTCGCGTCGTCCTCCAACCCGGCGGGCGCACGTGCGATCAGTCGCTCCCCGAGCCCGAGCTTCTCGCCGACGACGGCGCACGTCGCGCGCGAGACGACGTGCGCCCGCGCCTTTGTCAACTGCCCCTCCGGGAAGTCGGGATAGCGCTCGTACAGCGCGCTGGCGACCGCGAGCTCGAGCACGCTGTCGCCGAGGAACTCCAGGCGCTCGTACGACGCTGCGCGGTCGTCCGCCCACGAGGCGTGCATGAAGACGACCTCCGCCGGCACGGGCGGCAGGTCGTCGATCAGCCGGGCAAGCGCGCTACTGGTGGCTGGTGACGTAGTCGACCGCCTGGCCGACAGTCGTGATCTTCTGCGCGTCCTCGTCCGAGATCTTGATCCCGAACTGGTCCTCGAGCTCCATGATCAACTCGACGAGATCGAGCGAGTCGGCGTCGAGATCCTCCTGGAAGGAGGCCCCGTCGGTGATCTCCGCCTCGTCGATACCGAGCTGCTCGGTGAGGACTTCCTTGACCCGTTCGTAGACTTCCTCGCGCGAAGCTGCCATGTCACCTCATTTGAGTTGGGGAGCCGGAAAGCGCGCCGATCATACAGGGTTGGACTGGACAGACAGACGTGCAGCAAGCCGCCCTACGACGTCGTGCTCGACGCCGCGGGCCGCGAGGCGGATCGCATTCGCGATCGCGGTGGACGACGAGTTGCCGTGCGCGATCACCACAAGCCCCTTGAGGCCGAGGAGGTAGGCGCCGCCGTACGTGTCGGGATCGAGCCGCGAGCGAAGCCGGCGCGCGGCCGGGCGAATGAGAAGGCCGCCGAGCTTCGTGGTCGTGGACGCCTCGATCTCGGCGCGGAGGCCGGTGAGGACGGAGCGGATCGTCCCCTCGACGGTCTTGAGCGCGACGTTGCCCGTGAAGCCGTCGGTGACGAGGACGTCGGCGGCGCCTTCGAGGATGTCGCGGCCCTCGGCGTTGCCGCGGAAGTCGAGGTCGGACGCGGCGAGCAGCGCGTGCGCCTCGAGCGTGAGCTGGTTGCCCTTCTCCGCCTCCTCGCCGATCGAGAGGAGCCGCACCGTCGGCTGCGCGAGGCCGAGGATCTCCTCGGCGAAGACGGCGCCCATCGTCGCGAATTGCAGGAGATGCTCCGGGCGGCAGTCGGCATTCGCGCCTGCGTCGACGAGGACGCACGGGCCGTTCTTCGCGGGGATCGGGACGGCGATCGCGGGCCGGCGCACTCCCTGGAGGCGGCGGATCTGGACGAGGCCGGCGGCGAGCATCGCTCCGGTGTTCCCCGGCGAGACGACGGCGTCGGCCGCTCCGTCGGCGACCGCCTTCACCGCGCGGACGAGGGAGCTGTCCTCTCTCGTGCGCAGCACGTCGGCCGGCTTCTCGTCCATGCCGACGACCTGCGTGGTCGTGACGAGCTCGAGCCCGCGCGTGTCGAGGCCGGCCGAGCCGAAGATGACCGGCTCGATGCCGTCGGCGCGCGCAGCGAGCGCGCCTTCGACCACGGCCTCAGGACCGCGGTCTCCTCCCATCGCGTCGACCGCGACCCTGGTCATGGAGTGGAGCTTACGGAGCCTGGCTGCGGAGCGGTTCGACCTCGCGGCCCTTGTACGTGCCGCAGGTCGGGCAGACGCGGTGCGGGCGCTTCGGCTGGTGGCACGTCGGGCAGACGTTCACCTTCGGCGCCTCGATCTTGTGCGTCGCGCGCCGCTTGTCGCGCCGGGATTTCGATGTTTTCCGCTTCGGGACAGCCATGATGCGAGCGGCATGGTAGCCGAGCCCCTCCTGAAGCTGTTCGACGAGCAGATGCGCCCGCACGGGGTCGTCCCCGGCGGCGGCTGGACGATGGTCTTCCGCGCTCCCGACGACGGCGACGTCGAGAGGCTCCTCTCCGAGCTCCGGGCGCACGAGGGCTACCGCGAGTGGAAGTACTACGAGCACGACGGGCCGGAGCTCCGGGAGCGGCTACTCGCCGCCGGCCTCGAGCCCGAAGACGAGGAGACGGTGCTCGTCGCCGAGTCAGCCTCGATCCCGCCGCCGCCCGCAGACGTCGAGCTCCGGAAGGACCGCGACGCCTTCACGGCCCTCGTCCACGCGATCTTCGGCGATCGCGGTCACGGCTTCCCGGAGCACGCAATTCCGGTCGTCGCCTTTGTCGAGGGAAAGCCGGTCTCGGGCGGACGGGTCGACCTCGAGCCGGGAGTCGACTTTGCCGGGATGTTCGGCGGGGTCACGCTGCCCGAGTTTCGCGGCCGCGGGCTCTACCGCGCGACCGTCGCGCGCCGCGCGGAGCTCGCGCGCGAGGCCGGCTTCCCCTACCTCTACGTCGACGCGCTG
>DATKRA010000080.1:0-24391 GCA_035532455.1 Gaiellaceae bacterium
ACGACGGCCGGGCGTGGGACGCCGTTGTACGTCGAGCCGAGCGCGAGCGTGTACGCGCCTGTCGCCGGCACCGCGAGGACGTCACCCGCTTGCGGTTCGGGCAGCGCCACCGCGTCGATGAGGACGTCGCCCGACTCGCAATGCTTGCCGGCGATCCGGTATTCGCGCGCCGGCGGCTCCTCCGCGCGGTTCGCGAGCAGCGCCTCGTAGCGCGCGCCGTAGAGCTGCGGCCGCGGGTTGTCGGACATGCCGCCGTCGATCGCCGCGTACGTCACGCCGGCCGACCGCTTCACCGAGCCGACGGTGTAGAGCGTCACACCCGCGCGGCCGACGAGCGAGCGCCCGGGCTCGAGGATCGGCGTCACGCCCTCCGGCAGGCGCTCGCGGAGCGGCCCGACGAACTCCGCCACGGAAGGCATCTGCTCCTCTCGGTTGTGCCGGACTCCGAGGCCGCCGCCGAGGTCGATGTAGCGCGGCGTCCAGTCGAGCGCACGGCAGAACGTGAGGACGTGCTCGAGCGCGGCGACGCTCTCCTCGACTCGGCTGAGCTGCGAGCCGATGTGGATGTGGACTCCCTCCACGGCGACTCCGAGCGCGAGCGCGGCACCGACCTCGCGGGGGGCGGCATCCGGGGAGAGCCCGAACTTCGACTCCGCGTGCGCGGTCTGGATCGACCGGTGCGTGACCGCCTCGACGCCGGGCGTGAGGCGGACGATCACTCGCCGTACGCCCGCGCGCGCAGCCGCCTGCGCCTCGCCGGGCGCGTCGAGCACGACGAGCGCGCCCGCCTCAGCCGCGGCGCGCAGCTCCCCCTCCGACTTGTTGTTGCCGTGAAAGACGAGCCGCTCGCCGGGAATCGCCGCCGCCTGCGCGAAGGCGAGCTCGCCGAGCGTCGAGACGTCGGCGCCGACGCCCTCCTCCGCCAGCAGCCGCAGCAGCGCGACGTTCGCGAACGCCTTCGTCCCGTAGACGATGAGCGCACCGGGAGCCGCCTCGCGGTACGCGCGCACCTGGGCGCGGATCGTCTCCTCGCAGTAGACGACGAGCGGCGTCCCATACTCCTCGGCGAGCGCACTCGTGCGAACTCCGCCGAGCGACAGCTCACCGTCCGAAACGTCCGCTGTGACCGGGAAGAGGTTCAGCACGGTAGGGAGTGTGCAGCACGTTGCCGTCCTGACGCGACGCGCGGATGGCAGGGATGCTGCCCGCATGGCGAACGCGATACCCCAGAGCCTCTTTGCCGTGGCCTGAGGCCCAGTCATAGAGCCGCGACCTTTCGGCGCAAAGTTGTTGCAGATTCGTTGAGCTCAAGCGGCGTGCCGCGGTCACGATTCTCTTGTGCCACGGATCAGCGAGTTCTATGGGATCGCGATCGCGATGTATTACGCCGAGCACGGCGTTCCGCATTTCCATGCGCTCTACGCCGGCCACGACGCGTCGATTGCCATCGAGTCGCTCGAGGTTCTCGGCGGATCGTTGCCTGACCGCGCGCTCCGACTGGTTCGCGAGTGGGCGAAGCTCCACCGTGCCGAGCTCGAGGACGACTGGCGACGCGCTCGAGACAACGAGCCGCTCGAGCGCATTCCACCGCTTGGTTAGCATGAGATCGATGGCCGAGCTCATACACGTGACCGCAGTCGAAGCCGTCTCCGATCACCGGCTCCGGGTGTCGTTCGAGGACGGCGTCGCGGGCGAGCTCGATCTTTCCGGTTGGGAGTGGAGGGGCGTCTTCGAGCCGTTGGCCGACCCCGCGTACTTCCGGCGCGTCCGCGTCGACGGCGAGCTGGGCACGATCGTCTGGCCCGGCGGCGCGGACATCGCGCCGGAAACCCTCTACGACTGGGTCACCAGAGGTCTGTCGAACGACGACAGCCTGGGCTAACTCGCCGCTGGGCGTGCCGCTCGCTTCCGCGCATTGCTACATTCTCGCGAGTGAAGGGGCTGCTTCTTAGCTAATCCAGGGAGACAAGCGCGGCAACGCCGCGTCAGCCTCCCGCGACCTCTCCTCGGAGAGGTTTTTTCGTTCTAAAGGACATTTCCATGAGTACACCGATATACGAGCCACACGAGATCGAGACGAAATGGCAGCGCGTCTGGGAGGACGAGCGCGCTTTCAACACGCCCAATCCCGTTGAGGGTGAGCCGACCGCCGAGAAGCACTGGTACCAGCTCGAGATGCTGCCGTACCCGTCTGGCCCGAGTCTCCACATGGGCCATGTCCTCAACTACACGATGGGCGACGTCCAGACGCACGTGCGCCGCCGCAGCGGCTGGCATGTCGTGCGGCCGATGGGCTGGGACGCGTTCGGCCTGCCGGCCGAGAACGCCGCGATCAAGGAAGGCCGCCATCCGCGCGTGACGATCGAGGCGAACATCGAGACGATGCGCGCCCAGATGAAGCGCCTCGGCTGGGCGATCGACTGGGAGCGCGAGGTCGCCGCGCACCAGCCGTCCTTCTACCGCTGGACGCAGTGGCTCTTCCAGCAGTTCGTCGCGCACGACCTCTGCTACCGGAAGGACGGCCCGGTCAACTGGTGCCCCAACGACCAGACCGTCATCGCGAACGAATACGTCGTCGACGGACACTGCGAGCGCTGCGGCGCGGAGGTCGAGCTGCGGAACATGACGCAGTGGTACATGCGCACGACCGCGTACGCCGACGAGCTGCTCGAGTATCCGGGCGCCGACTGGCCGGAGAAGACGAAGGCGATCCAGCGCAACTGGATCGGCCGCTCCGAAGGCGCCGAGGTGCTGTTCAGGGTCGAGGAGACGGGCGACGACATCGCCGTCTTCACGACGCGCCCCGACACGCTGTTCGGTGCCACGTTCTTCGTTCTCGCTCCTGAGCACCCGTTCGTCGACGCGCACGCGAGTGACGAGGCGAAGGCCTATGCGCGCCACGCCGGCACGCGGTCGGTCGAGGACCGCTCGGCGGCGATCGAGAAGACCGGCGTCTTCACCGGCCTGCACGCGGTCAACCCGGTCAACGGCGAGAAGCTCCCGATCTGGGTTGCCGACTACGTCCTCATGGACTACGGGACGGGCGCGATCATGGCCGTCCCCGCCCACGACGAGCGCGACGAGGAGTTTGCGGCGACGTTCTCGCTGCCCGTCGTCGAGGTGATCGACGGGGACGGCAAGCTCGTCAACTCCGGCCGCTTCGACGGCCTGCCGGCCGACGAGGGAAAGCGCGCGATCGTCGCCGAGCTCGAGCAGGACGGCCGTGCGAAGGCGACGGTCAACTACCGGCTCCGCGACTGGAGCGTCTCCCGCCAGCGCTACTGGGGCTGCCCGATCCCGTTCATCCACTGCGAGCGCTGCGGCGTCGTGCCGGTGCCCGAGAGCGACCTGCCGGTGATCCTCCCCGACATCGAGGACTACGCGCCGAAGGGCAAGCCGCCGCTCGCGCAGAACGAGGAGTACATGAACGTCGGGTGTCCGAAGTGCGGCGGCGCGGCGCGGCGCGACCCCGACACGATGGACACGTTCGTCGACTCGTCGTGGTACTTCCTCCGCTACATCGACTCGCACAACGACGAGGCGCCCTTCGACCCGTTCGTCGTGAACTACTGGCTGCCCGTCTCGCAGTACATCGGCGGGATCGACCACTCGACCGGGCATCTCCTCTACTCGCGCTTCTTCGTGAAGGCGATGAACGACTGGGGGATGGTCGGCTTCCGCGAGCCGTTCGCGCGCGTCTTCCACCAGGGCTGGTTGACGCTCGGCGGCACGAAGATGTCGAAGACAAAGGGGAACGTCGAGGGGCCTGACGAGATCGTCGCGCGTTACGGAGCCGATGCCGTGCGGCTCTACATCCTGTTCATGGGGCCGGCAGATCAGGACATGGAGTGGACCGACGCCGGCGTCGAGGGCATCGGCCGTTTCCTGCGCCGCTTGTGGCGGCTCGTGCACGAGGTCGCGGCTGCCGCGCCGTCGCCCGGCGAGCGCGAGGGCGCGCTCGCGCGGAAGGCGAACGAGACGATCGCGAAGGTTACCGACGACGTGCTGCGCCGCTTCCAGTTCCACACGCCGATCTCGGCGGTGATGGAGCTGTGCAACGAGATTTCGGCCGCGCCCGAGGCGCCCGACGCGCGCTTCGCGACCGAGACCGCCGTGTCGCTGATCCAGCCGTACGCACCGCACATCGCCGAGGAACTGTGGGGCGTGCTCGGCCACGAGCGTCTGTGGGAGGCGCCGTGGCCGGAGGCGGACGAGGCTCAGCTCGTGCGCGAGACGTTCGAGCTCGTCGTCCAGGTGAACGGCAAGGTGCGCGACCGGTTCGAAGTCGACGCCGGGCTGGGCGCGCAGGAGCTCGTCGCACTCGCGCGCGCCTCGGAGCGCGTGCAGGCGTTCCTCGACGGCGCCGAGCCGCGGAAGACGATCGTCGTTCCGCGCAAGCTCGTCAACTTCGTCGTCTAATGCTGCGCGAGATCGCCGAATACCCGAACTCGTTCGGGCCGCTCGCGAAGGGCGACGAGCGGATCGACACGGGCCGCTACACGCTCTGTCTTGGCCCGGGCTCGACATGGAACACCGTCCAGCGGCAGCGCTTCCGCGTCGACGAGCTCGACGAGGTGCTCGAGGAGGTTCGCGCGACACTGCTGGCGCGTGGCCGCACGCGGACGCAGTGGGAGGTCGGCAGCTCTGCGCCCGAGGGGCTCGTGGAGGCGCTGCTCGAGCGCGGCGTCGTTCCCGACAAGGATCCGTACGCCGTCGCGCTCGTGCTCACGCAGGAGCCGCCGCCGATCGGCGCGGAGTTCACCGCGCGCCGCATCGAGACGCTCGACGAGCTCGAGGCGGCGTGCGAGGTTCAGTGGGAGGCGTTCGGCGCGACGCCGGAGGAGATCGAGGAAGGCCGAGCTCTGCTCCCCGAGCGGTTTGCCGACGGCGTCAACCTCCTGCATGCCGTCTGGCTCGACGGGGCGATCGTGTCCACCGGCATGGCCGCGCCGACCGAGCAGGGGCTGCTCCTCTACGGTGGCGCGACCGCCGCGCGGGCGCGCGGCCGCGGCGCCTACCGCGCGCTCAACCGCGCGCGTTGGGACGACGCCGTGTCACTCGGGACGCCGGCGCTGATCACGCAGGGCGGCTCGATGTCCCGCCCGATCCTCGAGCGGCTCGGCTTCGAGCGCGTCGGCGAGGTGCACATGCTCCTCGACGTCTTCGAGTGAGTTTGGCGCTGCGGCGCGGTCAGTACTTCGGGCGTTCTTCGTCTGCGGTGAAGTCGATCGGCGTGCCGGTCGGCGAGATGCCGGTGCCCTCCGGCAAGCCGCCGGTCGAGTACGCCTTCATGCGGAAGCGCCAGATGCCCTTCCGTTCGTTGATCTCGGCTGCCTCTTCAGGAGTTGCGTTGCCGAGGTCTCTGGTGTATGCCTCGCGCTGCCGCCCGTCCCTTCCGGTCAACAAACCACGGATCGTGCTCAGGATCGACATGCCGGGAGTATCGTCTAGCGCTCGCGTGGCTGCGGGCGATCGACGTTCCAGTGGTGTCCGACACCGAGGAGATAACCGCTGCCGTTTTCGCGCGGTGAGAGCCCGAAGCGCGTGACGACGCGTTGCCCGCCCTCGAAGTCGCCGTAGAGGACGTCGACGGTCAGCCGCTCGCCCGCCTCGATCGCGCCCCGCACAGCCGCATGTGCCGCGCCGGACTTCTGGATAGATGTACCAGCCGTGCAACACGGGCGATCCCCGTGCCGATGTTCCGGATGCTTGCGGCGAGATAGAGGGCCTCGTCTGTGGCGAGGGAGGCCCCGCTCGAGCCCGCGACGTGGAGCCAGACGTCGTCGGCGAAGCCGACCTCCTGGTCGGGGTCGTCGAGGCGTGACGGGACTATGAGCGGGCGCTGGGCAGCGAGGAGCGACATCTCCGCAACACGTGCGGCCCGGTTCGCCGACCGGACCGAGGCGACGGTGACGCCGGCGAGCACGAGCGTCCCGCCAGCGGATGCCAGCGCCGAGATCGTCACCCAGTCGGCGACCTCGTGACCCTATCGCCGGGAAGTCTCGACGGACACGTCCCGCTTCTCCCGCAACGCTGGAGGCATGGGTTTCCGGCTTCCGGCTCTCTCACGCAGGCAGCTCTTCGGCGGCGTCGTCGCTGCCGCCGTTCTCCTCGTGCTCGTGGTGCGGCATCTCGGCGGCGGTGGCGCGCCGGCCGCGGCGTCGACGACGTTCACGCCGCTGCGCGTCTCGAGCCGGCAGGCCGCGGCCAAGCTCCTCGTGGTCGACGTCGCCGGCGACGTGCGCCGGCCCGGTCTCTACAGCCTCCGCTCCGGCTCGCGCGTCGACGACGCGATCGTGGCCGCCGGCGGTGCAACACGCAAGGCACAGCTCGACGCGGTCAACCTCGCGGCGCCCATCGCCGACGGGGAGCAGATCGTCGTCCCAGGTAGCGGCGCGGGCGGCGTCGCGGCGGTTTCCTCCCCTGCCGGCTCGTCGCCGTCCGCACCGCTCGACCTCAACTCGGCGACGCTCGAGCAGCTCGAGGCGCTGCCGGGGATCGGGCCGGTGACCGCACAGAAGATCCTCGACTTCCGGCAGCAGCACGGCACGTTCCACTCGGTCGCCGAACTCGAAGGCGTGCCGGGGATCGGCCCCGCCCACGTCGCGCAGCTGAAGGGGCTGGTGATCCCGTGACTTGAGGTGGCGGTTGCCGCACCTCGTCATGGGGGCCGTGTGCGTCGGCTGCGCGCTCGCGAACGCGACGCGCGTCCCCGCGTTGCCGGTCGCGCTCACGGCCGCAGCGCTTGGTGCGCTCGCGCTGACGATCGCGGAGGCGCGGTTCCGCTGCGCTGCTGCCGCGGTCGCGGTCGGGCTCTGCGGCTGGGCGTGGGGAAGCGTCCGGCTCGCCGAGCTCGACCGCAGCATGCTCGTCTCGCGCATCGGGACGGTCGAGCAGGCGGTCGTCGAGGTCGCCGAGCCGCCGAAAGCCGGCAGCTTCGATCAGCGCGCGCGAGCCCTGCTCCTCCGCTGGGGGTCGTTGAGACCGCGCGAGCCCGTGTACCTCGAGCTCCCGCTCGGTCGCGCGCCGCCGCAGGGAGCCGACATCGCGCTGCTCGGCGAGTTGCGCGCGCCGGCCGGGCCGCCGAACGGCTTCGACCAGGCGACGTGGCTGCGGCGGCAGGGAATCCACGTCGTCCTCCGCGCGAAGGGACCGTGGCGCGTCGTCGGCCGGCGCGGCGGGATCTACGGATTAGGTGACGACGTCGAGCGCTGGCTCGCGGGCGACAGCGTTCGCGGCTTGAGCGGCGAGCGGCGCAGTGTCGTCGAGGCGATCGTCCTCGGGCGCTCGAACCTCGTCGGCCGGTCTCTGCTCGCCGACTTTCGCGCATCGGGTCTCTATCACTGCCTGGCCGTCGACGGGCTGAAGGTCGCGACGATCGCGTTGGCGGTTGTCGGGATCGCGCTCCTCGCGGGGCTCGGAAGGCTCGTGGCCGAGGTCGCGGCGCTCGTCGCCGTCGCCGCGTACGCGCTCGCCGTCGGGCTCCATCCGTCTGTCGTCCGCGCGGCGATCGCGGCATCGCTCGGCGGGCTCGCATGGCTCGCGGCGCGCCAGCGCGACCGCTGGCAGGCGCTTCTCGTCGGCGCCGCCGCCCTTCTCGCCTGGAACCCGTACTCGCTGCTCGATGCGGGCTTCCAGCTCTCGTTCGCCGCCGTCGCGTCGATCTTCGTCGTCGCGCCGCGCGTCGTCCGCGCGCTCGAGGGCTACCCGGTCTCGCGCACGCTCGCGCAGCTGATCGGCGTCTCGACGGCATGCGGGATCGCGACCGCGCCCGTGACGTGGCTCCAGTTCCACCAGATCTCGCTCGTCACGGTCCCCGCCAACGTCGTCGCGGTGCCGGTCGTCGTGGAAGTCCTCGGGCTCGCGCTCGTGACGGCGGTGATCGCGCCCATAGCGCCCCCGGTCGCCTCCGCTCTCGCCTGGCTCAACGGCCTCGGCGCGTGGTTCGTCGCGGCGTGCGCGCGCGGCTTCGGAAGCCTGCCGGGAGCGCAGATCACGTCCGGCCGCTGGGCTGCGGTGCTCGGTCTGGGCGCGATCGGGGCAGCCGCCTATGCTTGGCGACGTGGCGAACGAGCGCGCGTTGAAGCCGGTCTACCTCTTCACGGGGAGCGACCGGCCGAAGATCGCGCTCGCGCTCCAGCGCCTCAGGGTGCGGGTCGGTGAGGACGCGACGGAGAGCCTCCACGCCTCGGAGGCATCCGGCGCGGACGCGGTCTCGGCGTGCAACTCGCTCGGGCTCTTCGGCGGCGATTCCCGCGCGGTCGTCGTCGACGGAGTCGAGGCGTGGAAGGCGGCAGACGTCAAGGCAATCGAGGAGTACCTCGCGTTGCCCGCGCCCGACACCGTCCTCGTGCTCGTCGGAGACGGCCTCAAGAAGGACGCCGCGCTCGCGAAAGCGGTGGGCAACGCCGGCGAGGCGCACACGTACGAGGTGGGCAAGAAGCAGCGTCCGGAGTGGGTCGGCGAGCAGTTCGCGCGGCTCGGAGCGAAGGCCGACCGCGACGCCTGCCGTGCTCTCGTGGAGGCTGTCGGGGAGGACGTCGGCGATCTCTCCTCCGAGATCCAGAAGCTCGCGACGTGGGCGAACGGCGAGTCGATCACGCGTGCGGCCGTCGAGGAGCTTGCCGTCGGCCGGGCCGAGACTCCGATCTTCGCCGTGACGGACTCGTGGGGAAGCCGCGACGTGGCGGGCACGCTTCGTGCCACCGAGTCGCTGCTCGAACGGTCGCACCGGCCGCGGTCGGGAGAGCTGATCCGGATCGTCGCCTCGCTCGTCTCGCATGTCGGCCGCGTCCGTAAGATCGCCGCGCTCGTCGACGAGGGCGTGCGGCCGGCTGACGCCGCGTCGAAACTGAAGATGCATCCGTTCGTCGCGGAAAAGTCGGCGCGCCAGGCCCGCAACTTCTCGGCCGACGAGCTCGCGCAGGCAACCGTCAGACTCGCCGAGCTCGACGCGGGCACGAAGGGCGGCTCGCGTCTGCCCGCAGAGCTTCAGCTCGAGCGGACGCTCGTCGACATCACGCGACCGGCGAAATAGCGGAAGCTACGACTTCGCGACGGGCTCGCCGGCGGCGAGCTTCGCGGCCTGCGACTTGCGGCGCGCGACGGTGTTCTTGTGGAGGACGCCGCTCGAGACCGCGCGGTCGAGCCAGCGCACGAGCTCACGGTGCGCGGTCTGTGTCGCCTCGGCGTCGCCGGACTCGGCCGCCTCGCGGAGTCGCCGCATGAGCGTCTTCGCGGTCGAGCGCCAGCGGAGGTTCTCCTGCCGCTGCCGCGCCGTCTGGCGAACGCGCTTTTCCTGTTGCTTGATGTTCGGCATCTCGTGAAAGCGCCCGCAAGCCGCGGGCCGGGCGATGGTAGCAACCCCTCTCCCTATGCTGCCTTCCGTGGACGTCGCTCGCCTTCGGCTCGCTCCCGCGGAGGAAACCATGTTTCCTTCCGGTTCCCCCACACCCCCTCCACCCGTCGATCCCGGGCGGGCCGGGACCCGCCTGTGACCGACGAGGCCGAGCGGGAGCGACACGAGCGGCGGCTGGAGCGCGACCGGCGCCGCCGCGCGCAGGGGAAAGCGACGTACTTCGAGCGCGACCCGACCGTCGACACGGGGTCGGTCGCGCACGACGCGGCCGATGCTCCGACCTCGATCATCCGGCGCCCCGATCTCGACCTGCCGCTCGAGGAGCCGCCCATCGAAGGCGAGCTGCCCGAGGCGCAGCGTGGCCTGGCGCGGTCGGGCGTCATCTTCGCCGTCGCCACCGGCCTCTCGCGGATCGTCGGCCTGGTGCGGGAGATCGTCCAGGCGGCGGTGTTCGGGATCGTCGGCCCGGTCAACGCGTTCGAGATCGCGTTCGTCGTCCCGAACACGATCCGTTCGCTCGTCGCCGACTCGGCCCTCTCCGGTGCCTTCGTCCCCGTCTTCAGCGACCTGCTCGTCAAGGGCGAGCGCAAGCGCGCCTGGCGCGTGGCGTCGTCGATGTTCTGGCTGATGCTGCTCGGCCTCGGCGGCGTGACTGCGCTGTTCGTCGTCATCGCCCCGTGGGTGATGGCGCTCTTCAACTACGGGCCGGGCCAGCAGTACGGCGCCCTCGCGATCGGGCTGGCGCGGGTGCTTTTCCCGATCGTGCTCGTTCTCGGGCTGACGGGGATCGTCGTCGGGATCCTCAACAGCTACGACCACTTCACGATCCCTGCGCTGGCCCCGATCGCGTGGAACCTCGTCATCGTCCTCGGGCTCGGGCTCGGCGTGGAAAGCTCTCACGCGCCGTCGACTCGGCTCTACTGGTACGCCGCCGCGATCCTCGTCGCGACGATCGTCCAGTTCCTGCTGCCGTTGCCGTGGCTCCGCGGCCGCGACGACCGGCTGAGGATGGCCATCGACATCCACGACCCGGCTGTGAAGCAGACGTTCAAGCTGATGCTCCCCGTGACGATCGGGCTCGGGCTCATCAACATCAACGCGGCGATCGACCAGCTCTTCGCGACGCACTTCCTCGACCCGAGGCTTGCCCCGGCGGCGATCGTGCGGGCGTTCCGGCTCTACATGCTCCCGCAGGGCATGTTCTCGGTCGCCGTCGCGACGGTGCTGTTCCCGCTGCTGTCCCGACACACGGCGCGCGAGGATTGGGAGGCGTTCAAGTCGACGATCGCGATGGGCCTGCGCTTCATCTCGTTCCTCCTGCTGCCGGCGAGCGCGGCGGCGGCGGTGCTCGCGACGCCGATCGTGCGGCTCCTCTACCAGCACGGAGAGTTCACCGCGAGCCAGACGCACATCGTCGCGCCGTGCCTGGCGGCGTTCTCCCTCGGCCTGACGTTCAACGGGACGATGCTGATGCTCAACCGCGGCTTCTTCTCTCTGCAGTCGCCGTGGATCCCGACCGTCGTCGCGGTGATGAACCTCGCAGTCAACGCGGGCCTCGACGCAACGTTCTACCGCTTCGGGATCTGGGGGATCCCGCTCTCGACCTCGATCGTGAACATCGCCGGGACGTGGGGGATGCTCATCCTCTTCCGGCGGCGCGTGGGCGGCTTCGAGATGACGGAGACGGTGCAGAGCTTCGTGCTCGTCGGGGTCGCGTCGGCCGTGCTCGCCGCGGTCGGCTGGTGGGTCTGGCACCTCCTCGACTCGGCGCTCGGGCAGTCGTTGCCGGCGCAAGTCGTGTCCGTCGGTGGCGGTCTCCTCCTCGGCTACGCGGCCTTCTTCGGCGCGTGCCGGTTGCTGGGCGTGCGCGAGCTGGAGACGATGTTGCGACTGCGGCGCCGGGGCGTTTGACCGTGGCGGCGCGGGCGGTAAGACTCGCGCCGACAGCGACAAGGAGGTCGGAACGTGTCAGTGATCATGACTCTCTGGATGCAAGGCGACCCGGCCGCGCTCGAGACCTACGCCGCGGAGAACTCCGAGAAGATGCGGGGGATCGTCGAACACGCGGCTGAGCACGGCGTGATCGCGCACCGGTTCTACGGTTCGGACGGCCAGATCCTCGTCGTCGACGAGTGGCCGGACGAGGAGAGTTTCAAGTCGTTCTTCGGGCACATGCACGACGAGATCGCCCCGCTGATGCAGGCGGCCGGCGTCACGAGCGAGCCGCAGCCCGTGTTCTGGCGGAAGCTCAAGACGCACGACGAGCACGGCTGGGACGCGTAGCCCGCGCCGATTCGCGGCCGGCCCGGCGCCCGCTTCGGGCCGGCCGCTTCACTTCCGAGGGATGGCGACGAACGTCGCAGTGACCGACCGGGCTTGGTACATGGTCACGGTGCAGGTTCCGGTGCCGGTGCAGGCTCCGGTCCAGCCCTTGAAGCGGTTGCCGGTCGAGGGAGTTGCTTTGAGGACGACTCTCGTGCCGTAGTTGACGCTGCTCGAGCACGTGCTGCCGCAGGAGATCCCAGCCGGGATGGAGGTGACCCTGCCGTTGCCGGCCCGGCGCACGCTGAGGGTCTTTCGAACCAGCATGAAAGTTGCGGTGACCGACTGCGCCGCTTTCATTGTGAGGGCGCAGGTGCCGGTGCTCGTGCACGCGCCGGACCAGCCCACGAAGCGGGAGCCGGTCGCCGGGATTGCGGTGAGGATGACCGTTGCGCCGTAGGTGAAGCTGCTCGCACACGTGCTACCGCACACGATTCCAGCCGGGTTGGAGGCGAGGCGGCCCGAGCCATTGCCGGCCCGGCTCACGGTGAGCGGCTGGGGGACCGCGGTGAATGTCGCGGCGACCGACTGGGCGTGGTTCATGGTCACGGTGCAGGTACCGGGGCCGGTGCAGGCTCCCGTCCAGCCGCTGAAACGAGAGCCGGGAGCCGGCGTGGCGGTGAGGGTGACCGTTAAGGCGGCGTTGAAGCTGTTCGAGCAGTTGCTGACGCAGGAGATTCCGGCCGGGTTGGAGGTCACGCTGCCCGAGCCGTTGCCGGACCGGCCGACGGTGAGCGTCGCGCGAACCAGCGTGAAGACGGCGGTGACCGACTCGGTCTGGTCCATGGTCACCGTGCAGGCGCCGGTGCCCGTGCACGCGCCCGACCAGCCGACGAAGCTCGAATCGGCCTGTGGCGTGGGGGTCAGCGTCACCGAAGTGCCGGGAGCGAAGCCGTGCCAGCAGATCGAGCCGCAATCGATCCCGCTCGGTTCGGCGGTGACCGCTCCGGAGCCGCTTCCGACGGGGGCGACGGTGAGGGTCGGGTCGATCGCGCCAGTCTGGGCGACGCCGCCCGTCGTGAACTCGTAGCCGATTCGATCGTGCGGGTAGGCGCCCGAGGCGAGGCCGGTCGGCGCCATGGGCGCGTCGATGAAGCTTCCGTTCTCCGGTGCCGCGAGGGTGAGCCAGCCGCGTGGTTGTCCTTGTCCGAGCAGGTCGGAGTCGAGGCCGTCGCCGGCGAACGCCTCCAGCGCCTGCGGTTGCTCGGATCCCCACCCGCCGCCTGGGCGGGCGAAGACGTAGATCGCGCCCTGCGCCACGTTGAATCCGACGTTGTCGAAGGCGCCGCAGATGATGCGGGCGCCGTCCTGAACAACCGTGGGGCATTGGAGCGCCGTAACGGCCGCGTTCGAGGAGGAGTCAGGACGTGACAACAACGCACTCGCATGCCAGCCTGCCGAGTCGCGCTCGAACACCCGGGCTCCGTCGGTCGAGCTTCCGATCACCGCGGTGTCGCCGTCGTCGGAGATCGCCGTCTCGAGGCCGAACCGGTGATTCTCGATAGGCGTCGGAGAGTGGATCGTCTGCGCGAGGCTCCACTGACTGCCGGCACGGTCGTACGCGTAGACGAGACCGGCGGCGGTGCCACCGGCATCGTCACAGTCGGGACTTCCGACGAGCATGGTCGTGCCGTCGCCGGAGAGGCTCAGGAGCCGCGGCTCGATCGTGTGCGCGCAGTCCGTGTTCGGCGAAGGAAGCGTCATCTGCTCCTCGAGGCTCCAAGAGCCCTGCGACTGGACATAGACGTCTGCGCGTAGGACGCTGCTTCCGGACGCATCGAGGCCGGCCGCGAGCATCGCCACGCGGTTTCCAGCGTCGGAGACGGCGCCGTCGATTCCGAAGTAGCCGCAGCCATCCCAGCTCACGGATCCTCGCGCGCCCACTCCCGGCGGATAGAGAACGGCAGCCAGGGCCCAGCCGGCGCCGCTCGCGTAGTGGTAGACGTAGGCGGCGCAGCGGTAGCGTCCTCCGGACGGGCCGGGATCCCAGACTCGCGCCATGTCCGGGGCGACGAGCAGCGTCGTTCCGTCGGCGGAGAGTCGCGTGAGCGTCCCGAAGTCGGAGCAGTTCGCCCACCGAGCGACGGGATCGCCGTCGTAGGCGGGCACGCTCGGCGCCGTTACCTCGCCGTCCGCGACCCAGCCGTCGCTCGTTCGGTGCTCGAGGAAGACGCCGCCGGTGTCGGTCGAGTCGTAGCCGCAGTAGCCGGACGGAGGGTTGAAGATCGTCTTCGCGCGTTCGCTCCCATCCGCGGAGACGGCGGCGTTGTAGAAGGAGCTGAAGTCACCGGGGCCTCGCTCGAGCGCGGACCCGGGAACGAACGGGTCGCGTCCCGCCGGCGCCGGGAGCGGCTGCTGCTCCCAGCCCGGAGGGCTACCCGATGCGCGGAAGGAGGCGGTCACGTCTCCGATTCCGGTCGCGTCGACGGTGCACGTGCCGGTGCCGCTGCACGCGCCGCTCCAGCCGGTGAATGTCGACCCGGAGCTGGGCGCGGCCGACAGTGTGACCATCGTCCCGAGCGGCACGGACGCGACACATGCCGTGCCGCAGTCGATTCCGGTGGAGACAGAGCTGACCGAGCCGTCGCCGGTTCCGCCCAGCTTGACGCAGACGATCCCCTGGTCGGAAAGCGTGGGATCTGTCGCGGCCGCGACGTCGAGCTGGCCGCAATCAGCGACCTTGCCGGTGAGGCTCGCCAGCGGGCTCGCCGTTGTCAGCAGCCGCATCCGTACCTGCTGCATCGTCCAGTCGGGGTGCTCCGCCCAGAGCAGCGCAGCCGCTCCCGTGACCTCGGGCGCCGCCATCGACGTCCCGCTCAGCATCCCGTAGCCGCTGGGGTTGCTCAGAGGCCCGCTCGCGAGCATCGTGCTGAGGATGTCCTGGCCCGGCGCCGCGGTTTGGACGCTTGTGAACCCGTAGTCGGAGAAGGACGCCAGCCCTTGAGATGACGTCGTCGCTGCGACGGAGATGATGTTGTCGAGCGGGTAGCTCGCCGGATAGAAGGGCATGCGATCGTTGTCGGACGCCGCGTTCCCCGCCGCAGCGACGTAGAGGAGCCCCGCCCGCCCCGCAGCCGCGATGGCGTCCTCTTCGGGCTGGTAGCCGCCGTAGTTGCCGCCGAAGCTCGCGTTCGCGATCTTCGCGCCGTGATCGACGGCGTACTGGAGCGCTTGAACCTCTTCGTCGAGAGAACAGGATCCTCCGGCGTCGCAGATCTTGAGGGGCATGATGCTGACGTGCCAGTTGATTCCGGCGACGCCGACGCCGTTGCCGCCGACCGCGCCGATGATCCCGGCTACGTGTGTGCCGTGGCCCATGTCGTCTGACGGATCGCTCGTGTTGTTGACGAAGTTCCAGCCCGGAACGAGGTTTGCCGCGAGGTCGGGATGGCTGAGATCAACGCCCGAGTCGAGCACGGCAACGGTGACGTTGGCGCTCCCGGTCGTCCTGTCCCATGCGGCCGGCGCCCCGATCGCCTGAAGAGCCCACTGGCTCGAGGACAACGGGTCGTTCGGTGTCGCGGCTTCCCGCACAACGAGATCCGGAACGGCGTACGCCACACCCGGATCGCGGGAGAGCGCGGCGACCGCGTCGGCCACGGACTGGCCGGGCGGAAGGCGGAGTAGCTCGAGCCTCGGCACCAGGTGGTATGCCGTAGTGCCGGTCGGCTCTACGTCGGCACGAGCTGCGATCCGACTCTCCGTCCCCGTCCCCGCGCGAAAGCGAACCAACACGCGATGCGGAACGATGCTCGTTCCAGGTGGAGTCCTCATGACTCCTCCCGGCGAGACAGCCAATCCATCGCGAGACGGACCAGCAGGCACGATCTGCAACCCCGACGGGCCCGCGTTGGCGAGGCGTTCCGGCGTGTGCTGTCCAACCGCCGCTGGGACGGGCGCCGCCTCCGCCGCCGCCGCCGGCCCGAGACCGACCAGAAGTGATCCGATCACGACCGCGAGGGAGAGGAGCCGCATATTCCCGGCCGAACGGCGTATGCCCTTGGCCATGCTGTGAACGTCGGCCGCAGAGAGCGCCGCAACGATCGGGGAACGGGCCGCGGAGTTAGGGGGATTCCCTGACGGGCTGCGTCGATCGCGACGGCGGTCGGCGCGAACGACAGGCCGGAAAGTCAGGCCGAATGACGGGCCCCAGTACCATCGCCGACGGGATGGAACAGGGCCGCATTCGCAACTTCTCGATCATCGCGCACATCGACCACGGCAAGTCGACGCTCGCCGACCGCATCCTCGAGGTAACCGAGGCGGTCGCCGCTCGCGACATGCGCGCCCAGCTGCTCGACTCGATGGAGCTCGAGCGCGAGCGCGGTATCACGATCAAGGCGCAGGCAGTCCGCGTCTCGTGGAAGGGGCACGAGCTCAACCTCATCGACACGCCGGGTCACGTCGACTTCACGTACGAGGTTTCGCGTTCCCTCCAGGCGTGCGAGGGCGCGCTCCTCGTCGTCGATGCCGCGCAGGGGATCGAGGCGCAGACGCTCGCCAACGCGTACCTCGCGATCGAGAACGGTCTCGAGATCGTCCCCGTCGTGAACAAGATCGACCTCCCCGCAGCCGACCCGGACGGCACCTCCGTCGAGGTCGCCGACCTGCTCGGAGACGATCCCGCGCGCGTCCTTCGGATCTCCGCGAAGACGGGAGTCGGAGTGGGGGAGGTGCTCGACGCGATCGTCGAGCGCGTCCCGGCCCCCGCAGGCGACAGCGCCGCTCCCGCGCGCGCCCTCGTCTTCGACTCCTCCTACGACCAGTACCGCGGCGTCGTTGCCTTCGTCCGCATGATCGACGGGTCGTTCTCGACGCGCGAAGGCCTGCGGACGCTGGCCACCGGCACCCGCTTCGACGCGGAGGAGCTCGGCTTCTTCTCGCCGACGATGACGCCGGTCCAGACGCTCTCGGCCGGAGAGGTCGGCTACGTCATCACCGGACTGAAGGACGTCTCGCTCCTCCGCGTCGGGGACACGCTCACCTCCGTCAAGCGGCCCGCGAGCGAGCCACTGCCCGGCTACAAGGACGTCAAGCCGATGGTGTTCGCGGGGCTCTTCCCGACGGACTCCGACGCGTACCCCGAGCTCCGCGACGCCCTCGAGCGGCTCAAGCTCAACGACGCCGCGCTCGTATACGAGCCCGAGACGTCCAACGCCCTCGGCTTCGGCTTCCGCTGCGGCTTCCTCGGCCTCCTCCACATGGAGATCGTCCGCGAGCGCCTCGAGCGCGAGTTCGACCTCGACCTCCTCGTCACGGCGCCGAACGTCGCCTACCGCGTCAAGGAGAAGAACGAAAGCGAATGGGTCGAGGTGCACAACCCGGCGGAGTTCCCGCGCGAGGTCGAGGAGGTGGAGGAGCCGTACGTCTCCGCCTCGATCATCGTCCCGAAGGAGCACGTCGGCGCGGTCATGGAGCTGAACAACGACCGCCGCGGGACGTTCGACCGGCTCGAGTACCTCTCGCCCGAGCGCGTCCATCTCACGTACGAGCTGCCGCTCGCGGAGATCGTCCTCGACTACTACGACCAGCTCAAGTCGCGCACGCGCGGCTACGCGTCCTTCGACTACGACCTCGCCGGCTTCAAGCCGGGGAACCTCGTCCGCGTCGACGTGCTCGTCGCCAGCGAGCCGGTCGATGCGCTCTCGCTCATCGTCCACCGCGACTTCGCGTACGAACGCGGCCGCCTCCTCGTCGACAAGCTCCGCGAGGAGATCCCGCGCCAGATGTTCGACGTGGCGATCCAGGCTGCGATCGGGGCCCGCGTCATCGCGCGCGAGACCGTGAAGGCGAAGCGGAAGGACGTGATCGCGAAGTGCTACGGCGGCGACATCTCGCGTAAGCGCAAGCTCCTCGAGAACCAGAAGAAGGGCAAGAAGCGGATGAAGCAGGTCGGCTCGGTCGAGGTGCCGCAGGAGGCGTTCCTCGCCGTGCTCAACATCGGGCAGGGAGGCAAGAGCTCGTGAGCACGGGCGCAGGCTCGACGGAGCCGGCCGATAGCGGAGGCTCCGGCTTCGCCGGGGCCGGAGCGGGAAACAGCGTCCGGCACCTCTACGTCCACCTGCCGTTCTGTGCGCACCGGTGCGGCTACTGCGACTTCGTCACCGTCGTCGGGCGCGGGGACGGGCACGGAGCGTACGTCGACGCGCTGCTGCGCGAGCTCGAGCAGGAGGGCGGGGCGCTCTCCGACGACCTTGAGACGATCTTCCTCGGCGGTGGCACGCCGACCTTCACCGCGCTGCCGGAGCTCGTCCGTCTCCTCGAAGCTCTGCCCGCGGCGGAGGAGGTGACGGTCGAGGCGAATCCCGAGACGGTGACGCCGGAGCTCGCCGAGGCGCTTCGGTCGGCTGGCGTTAGCCGGGTCTCGCTCGGCGCACAGACGTTCCGCCCCGAGCTCCTGCGCGTGCTCGAGCGTGTTGCCGGGCCCGACGACGTCCGGCGCGCCGTGCATCATCTACGCGATGCCGGATTTGACAACATCTCTCTCGACCTCATCTACGGGATTCCCGGCCAGAGCGCCACCGATCTCGCCGCGGACCTCGACGACGCGCTCGAGCTCGAGCCGGAGCACCTCTCCTGTTACGAGCTCGAGGCGAAGCCGGGGACGCGCTTCACCCATGCCTGGGGAACGGAGCTGGAACGGCAGGCGGAGGCGCTCGAGGACTACTTCGAGCGCGTCGTCGCCCGCCTGACCGGCGCCGGCTACCGCTGGTACGAGACGGCCAACTTCTGCCGCACGGACGCGGACGGGCGTGACCTCCGCGCGCGGCACAACCTGGCCTACTGGCTCGGCCGGGACTACCTCGGGCTCGGGATCGGCGCGGTCAGCACAATCGATGGGCGGCGCTTGCGGAACACGGCGGGGCTCGGGCGGTATCTCGGCGCACTCGCGGCGGGACGGTCGCCGGAGCGCGAAGTCGAGTGCATCGACGACGACGTCCGCGCGCGCGAGCGCGTGATGCTCGGGCTCAGGCTCGACGAGCCGTTGCGGGTCGACGGGTTGCGCGGCGCGCTCGATCCCGTGGGCCTCGAGCGCGTCGAGCGGCTCGGGCTCGCCGTGGAGTCGGAGGGGACGCTGACGCTCACGCCGCGCGGACGCTTCCTCGGTGGCGGCGTCACCGCGGAGATCCTCGCGTGGAGCTCCTAACGCAACGAAGCACGGGCCGTCTGGCCCCGCTGGGCGGCGCGCTGCGGCGTCCTCGGGAGCGTGAATAGCTCTGCTATGCACGCTCCCTGCGTCCTTGCATCGCACTCACCCATCACACCCAGTCGGCGCGTGGTCATTCCGTTAGGAGCTCAGCCGCGCGTCGGTGCCTACCGAGGCTCCGGCTAAAATCTCCTGCAAATGCCGGAAACGATGCAGCTGAGCGAGCGGCAGGGAGCGATCCTGCGCCGCGTCGTCGAGGAGTTCGTCTCGACGAAGCAGCCCGTCGGGTCGAAGATGCTCGTGGAGCGGTCCGACCTCCGCGTCTCGCCGTCGACGGTCCGCGCGGAGCTCGCGGAGCTCGAGGCGCTCGGTCTGCTCACGCATCCGCACACGTCGGCCGGGCGCGTCCCGACCGAGGCCGGCTACCGGTACTACGCCGACGAGCTTCTCGGGCATCTCGAGCCGCAGCCTGCCGCGTTCCCGCTCGATCTCACCACGACGAGCACCGAGGTCGAGTCGGCGCTGCAGGCGACAACGGAGATGCTCTCCCAGGTGACGCGGCTCCTCGCGCTCGTCTCGGCGCCGCCGCTGGAAGTGACGCACGTGCGCCACGTAGAGGTGCTCCTCCTCCAGCCGCAGCTCGTCATGGTCGTCGTCATCACGTCCGCCGGCGGCGTCTCGAAGCGGCTCTTCCACTTCGATGAGCCGGTCGACCAGGGGCTCGCGGTGTGGGCGGGGGACTATCTCAACGAGGCCGTCTCCGGCCTCCAGCTCGGCACGGGACTGCTCGCCCGTCGCTTCGACGACTCCGGCCTGTCGGCTCAAGAGCATGCGTTCCTCGACGCGCTCCGTCCCGCCTTCACGGAGCTCGTCTCGGCCGAGCAGCGCCTCTACGTCGGCGGCGCCGCCGATCTCCTCGGCGACGTCCGCGCCGAGGAGCTCGACGCGTACCGCAGCCTCTTCGAGCTCGTCGAGCGCCGCGAGGACATGCTCGACGTGATCGGGCGGCCGAGCACGTCGCAGCGCCCGTTCGTGCGGCTCGGCCAGGAGCTCGCCCATCCGGGCCTCGCGGAGGTCGCGCTCGTCGGCGCGTGTTACGGCCTCGTTCACCGCGCGCTCGGCGCCGTCAGCCTCGTCGGGCCCGTGCGGATGGACTACGAGAAGGCGGTCGGAGCCGTCCGTTCCGCCGCGCTCGAGCTCTCCCGCTTCGTCGAGTCGATCTACGACGAAGCCTGATGGCGACGACCGACCGCGACTACTACGAGCTGCTCGGCGTCTCGCGCGGCGCCGACGAAGCGGAGATCAAGCAGGCCTTCCGCCGTCTCGCGCGCGAGCTTCATCCCGACGTCTCCGAGGCGCCGGACGCCGAGGCTCGCTTCAAGGAGGTCGTCGAGGCCTACGAGGTGCTCTCGAAGAGCGAGACCCGTGCGCTGTACGACCGCTACGGCCATGCCGGGCTGCGCAGCGGCGGCTTCCAGCCGGGGCACGTCGACTTTGGGAGCCTCGCGGATCTCTTCTCCGCGTTTTTCGGGGACGACGTCCGGTTCGGCGGCCGCCCGCGGCACGGCCGCGGGGCCGACCTCGCCGCCGCCGTGGAGATCGACCTCGTCGACGCGGCTCACGGGGTCTCGCGCGACGTCCCGTTCGAGGTGGCTGTCGCGTGCGCGCACTGTCAGGGGAGCGGGGCGGAGCCGGGCACCGAGATCTCCACGTGCCCGACCTGCGGAGGCGCCGGGCGGCTCCAGCAGGTGACGCGGAGCGTCTTCGGCGAGTTCGTCCGCACGCAGACGTGCCCCGACTGCGGAGGCTCGGGCCGGCGGATCGAGACGCCGTGCGGCGAGTGCCGGGGCGCCGGGCGCGTCGTCGAAGAGCGGACGCTCTCGGTCGAGATTCCGGCCGGCATCCACGACGGCCAGCGGATCCGGCTTGGCGGCGAGGGACACGCCGGCGTCCTAGGCGAGGCGGCCGGCGACGTGTACGTCGAGGTGCGCGTCAGGCCCGACGAGCGCTTCGTCCGCGAGGGCAACGACGTCTACACGACCGTCGGCATCACCGTCACGCAGGCCGCGCTCGGCGCGACGGTCACGATTCCGACGCTCGACGGCGAGGAGGAGCTCGAGATCGCGCCCGGGACACAGCCCGGCGAGATCGTCGTCCTCCGCGGCCGCGGCATGCCGGTTCTGCAGGGGCTCGGCCGCGGCGACGAGCGGATCCTCGTCAACGTCCTGGTGCCGCGCCAGCTCAACGACGAGCAGCGCCGCCTGCTCCGTGAGTTCGAGGAGCACGCCGACGAGCGCACGTACGACAAGCCCGACGGTTTCTTCGACAAGCTCAAGAGCGCGTTCCGCTGAACCGGTACATCGTCGTCGGCGGTGAGCCCGAGCTCGCGCTGCTCCTTCACATCTTCCCCGAGGGCGTCGAGGAGCTCGACGGCGCGTTCGCCGTGTACGCCGAGGAGCCGCCGATCGGCTTCGACGTGGTCGAGGTCGAGGAAGTCAGCGAGGGCTGGGAGGACTCGTGGCGCGCGTTCCACCATGGGATCACGGTCGGCCGCTTGTGGGTCGGACCGCCGTGGGAAGAGGTGCCCGCGGGGACGATCCCGGTCGTCGTGGACCCCGGCCGCGCCTTCGGCACGGGTGCGCATCCGACGACGCGGCTCTGCCTCGAGCTGCTGCAGGACGTCGAGCCGTCGAGCCTCGTCGACGTCGGGTGCGGCTCCGGCGTCCTGTCGATCGCCGCTGCCAAGCTCGGCTTCGCGCCGGTCGCTGCGCTCGACCTCGACGAGGTCGCGCTCGAGGTCACGGCCGAGAACGCCGCCGCGAACGGTGTCGAGGTCGAGATCGTGACCGAGCCGCCCCGCGCCGAGCTCGCGGTGATGAACATCGCGCTCGACGTCGTCGAGGGGATCCTCCCGACGCTGCCCGTACGGACGGCGATCACGTCGGGCTATCTCGTCCGCGACACGCCGACGGCCGAAGGCTGGGTCTCGGTCGATCGACGCGTCCGCGACGGCTGGGCTGCGGACATGCTCGCTCGCACCGGCTAGCGTGGCCGGATGAGCTACGGAGTCCTTCATCCAGACGAGTTCGAGTGGATCACGCGCCCGCACGACCCGGGCGAGCCTGCGCGGCACGTGGCGGAGCTCAGCGATCTGGTCGGCTTCGCCCACGTGCGCGGCAACGTCTGGCGCTACGAGCCGGGCGCCGTGGGGCGCCGTCACCGTCATGTCGCGCAGGAGGAGACGTTCGTCGTCCTCGCCGGCACTCTCACGATGTACCTCGGCGAGCCGCCGGCGCGCGTCGACGTGGAGACCGGAGGCGTCGTCCGCGTCGATCCCGGGACCGAGCTCCAGACCGCCAATCACGGCGACCGCGACCTCGTCGTCTACGCGTACGGCTACCCGCCGGAGACGGAGAACGCCGAGCTGCTCGACCCTGTCGTCTAGAACGACCGCGTTCTACGATCCGAGCGATGGCAAGCTTCTCCGTCCGTTTTCTCGGCTGCAAGGTCTCCCACGTCGACGCCCACGCGGTGCGCGAGCGGCTGCTCGCGGACGGCCACGAGGAGCGCGACCTCGGCGCCGACGTCGCCGTCGTCAACACGTGCTGCGTGACGAACGAGGCTGTCGCGAAGTCGCGCAAGGAAGCGGCGCGCGCGGCGCGCTCGCACCGTCGTGTCTACGTCACCGGGTGCGGCGCGAACCTCGCGGGCGACGCGTTCGCGGGGCTTCCCGAGAACGTCGTCGTCGTCGCGGAGAGGAGCGAGCGGACGCCGGAGGTTGTCGCCGGCGACGTCGGCGCGATCGGCTGCGTCCAGGTCGACGCGCGTCTCGATCGCGTGCGGGCCTTCGTCAAGGTGCAGGACGGCTGCTCGTTCTCGTGCCGCTTCTGCGTCATCCCGCTCGTGCGCGGCGCCTCTCGCAGCCGTGCCGCCGGCGCGGTGCTCGGCGAGATCCGCCGCCGTGTCGCGCAGGGGCACCGCGAGGTCGTCCTCACGGGGATCAACCTCGGGTGCTACCGCGACCGCACCGCCGCCTACGACCTGCCGCGGCTCGTGCGCGAGGCGGGGGAGACGCCCGGACTGCAGCGTCTGCGGCTCTCCTCGATCGAGATCAACCACGTCGACGACGAGCTGGTCGCGGCAATGCGCGAGACGCCGACCGCGAGCCGCCACCTCCACGTGCCGCTCCAGTCGGGCGACGACGGCGTGCTCCGCGACATGGGCCGTCGCTATTCCATTGCGACGTACCTCCGCCGTCTCGAGCCGTTGCGCGGCGAGTTCAACCTCACGAGCGACGTCATCGTCGGCTTCCCGACCGAGGACGAGCGCGCGTTCGAGAACACGCTGCGCACCGCGAGGGACGCCGGCCTGACGAAGGTGCACGTGTTCCCGTACTCGCCGCGGCCCGGCACCGTCACGGCAGCAGACGATTCTGTCCCGGCCCACGTGAAGAAGGAGCGCAGCGCTCGGCTGCGGGCCGCTTCGCACGACGCGTGTCTTGCGCACTGGCGCTCGAAGCTCGGCACCGAGGACGCCGTGCTCGTCGACCGGCCGGGCCGCGGCTACGGCGGCGACTATTCTCCGTGGCTCGTGCCGGAGGCCGCGCCCGTCGGGGCGCTCGTCCGCGTCCGCGCCGCCGCCGTCTCTGACGAGGGAGTGCTCGCCGCATGAACGAGAACTGTCTCTTCTGCAAGCTCTACCGCGAGGGTGACCACGTCGCGGCGACGGATGGCTTTGTCGCGATCCGCGACATCAGCCCGCAGGCGCCGGTGCACCTCCTCGTGCTCCCCGAGCGGCACATCGACACGTTCCGCGACATCGGCGAGTTCCCGGCCGACGAGGCGAAGCGGATGCTCGAGTTCGTGGCGGACACTGCTGCGCGCGAGGGCCTGAAGGATTACCGTGTCGTCGTCAGCGTCGGGCCGGGCGCCGGTCAGACGGTCTTTCACCTCCACTGGCACGTCATGGGCGGTTGGGCATGAGCTTGATCGAGGAAATCGACGACGAAGTCAAGAACGCCATGAAGGCGGGCGACGCCGAGCGCCGCGACGCCTTGCGTCTCATCCTCAACGCGTTGAAGAACTCGGAGAAGGAGCTGCAGCGGCCGCTCTCCGAGGAGGAGGAGCTGCAGGTGCTGCAGCGCGAGCGGAAGCGGCGGCTCGAGGCGGCCGAGGCCTTCCGCGCGGGTGGCCGCGAGGAGCAGGCCGCGGCCGAGGAGCGCGAGCTCGAGATCCTCGAGGAGTTCATGCCGGAACCGCTCTCCGAGGACGAGATCGACGAGATCGTCGACGACGTCATCGCCGAAGTCGGCGCGACGAGCATGGCCGACCTGGGCCGCGTCATGGCAGACGTGATGCCGCAGATCGCCGGCCGCGCCGACGGCAGCCAGGTCAGCCAGATCGTCCGGGAAAAACTCGCTTAAGAGCTCGCGAGTGCTGCGCACTCGCTCGCTGGGTGGCGGAACTCCGCCGACCGGAGAGCGTGGTCTCCGGTCGGCTCCGTGCTGAAGAGCGTGTTTGGAGTTCGCTGTGCGGGGCGGTTCGTTCGTGGCGCGGCCGGTCGTG
>DATKRA010000081.1:0-67726 GCA_035532455.1 Gaiellaceae bacterium
CACCGACGTAGTAGTAGGTGGTGGCGCCGCCGTCCTCGGAGTCCTCGATGCAGTAGCCGGCGTTCGTGTTGACCGCAACGGCCTTCACGTTGGTGCCGACGCCGGGAGCCGCAGTGCGCAGCGCGGCGCCGCTCATGCCGGAGTAGTCGCCGTTGTTGACGTTCATCTGCTCCGCAGCCGGGATGGCCGAGCGAATGTTCGACTTCGCCGCCGCCGTCTGCGCGCTGCCCTTGAAGCTCAGGTAGGCAGGCACCGCAATGGCGACGAGGATGCCGAGAATCACGATGACGACCAGAAGCTCGATGAGGGTGAAGCCCTCCTCCGAGGCCAGCCGCGTCTTGATGCGATCGAACATAGTGCTGGGTCTCCTTCCACGAGGGGATGGGGATGGGGTTTGTCGCTCCCTCATCGGCTTGATCGGGGCGCGAGCTGTAGCCCCCTAAAGGGGTAGGCCGGCCCGATTCCGTGGCCGGCGACGAAACATTCAAGGACTCCCGAGTGCCTGCCGATACCGGGGTCGTGGCGCACGCATCGTTCATCGACGCCTTGCTCGAGCAGATGCTCGATCTCGACGCTTCCGACCTTCATCTGGCGGTCGGAGCGGCCCCGGCGTTTCGTATCCGCGGGAGCCTCACGCCTGCCGTAGGCGCCGATCGGCTCGACGCGGAGACCACGAGGCAGGCGCTCTATTCGATTCTCACGTCCGAGCAGCAGAAGCAGCTCGAGCTCGACCGGCAGCTCGACTTTGCCTATTCACTGCCGGGCGTCGCGCGCTTCCGCGTGAACGTCTTCTTCCAGCGCGGGTCGGTCGGAGCGGCGTTCCGCCTCGTTCCCGGCGAGATCCGGACGCTCGACGAGCTCGGCCTTCCGCCGGTGCTCCACACGCTCGCCGAGAAGGCGCGCGGCCTCGTCCTCGTCACCGGGCCGACCGGCTCGGGTAAGTCGACGACGCTCGCGGCGATCATCGACGAGATCAACCGGACCCGCGCCGAGCACATCATGACGATCGAGGATCCAATCGAGTTCCTCCACCGCCACCAGAAGTGCGTCGTCAACCAGCGCGAGATCGGCACCGATGCACGGTCGTTCGGCGAAAGCCTGCGCGCCGCGCTCCGCCAGGATCCGGACGTCCTACTCGTCGGCGAGATGCGCGACCTCGAGACGATCTCGACGGCGCTCACCGCGGCCGAGACCGGCCACCTCGTCTTCGGCACCCTCCACACGCAGACCGCGTCGTCGACGATCGACCGCGTCATCGACGTCTTCCCGCCGGCTCAGCAGCAGCAGGTGCGGATCATGATCGCGAACTCGCTGCAGGCGGTCGTCACCCAGACGCTGCTCCCGACGGCCAACGGTTCGGGCCGGGTCGCGGCTCTCGAGATCCTCCTGCCGGACGACGCGGTTCGGAACCTCGTCCGCCAGGCGAAGGTGGAGCAGCTCTACACCGTGATGCAGACAAGCTCGTCGCGCGGCATGCAGACGATGGAGCAGGCCCTCGCAGATCTCGTGCTGCGGCAGGTCGTCGACTACGAAGAGGCACTTGCGCGGACGACCCGCGCCGAGCAGCTGCTCGGGATCCTCGAGCGCGCCGGCGTCGTCGTCGGAGCCAGCGGCGTCCCCATCGCTGCCCCGGCCACGAGCGGTAACGGTGGCGGCCAGGGCAACGGCAAGACGGGCCTGCGGGTGGCCTCCTCGTGAGCGCCGGCGAGCCCATCTGGAAGAAGGAGATCCGCCTGCGGCGCAAGCCGAAGGAGGAGAGCCACGCGGAGAGCGCACCGAAGGCAAGGCGCGCGCGCCCGAAGCTCTCGCTCCCCAGCGTTTCATTCCCGAAGCTCCCGGCAGCGTCGAAGCCGTCGCTGCGTCACGGAAGTGTCGAGCGCATCGTCGGGCTGAAGATCGGCGGCTCGCAGATCGCCGCCGCCTGCATCGCCAACAACGGCGCCGCCAAGCTCGAGCGGATCGCCCGCGTTCCGCTCGCGAGCGGCATCGTCAGTGGCGGTGAGCTCCGCGACATGGAAGCCCTCGCGGATGCGCTGCGCGCCTTCTTCGCCGAGAACGACATGCCGCACCGCGGCATACGGCTCGGTGTCGCGAGCAGTCGTATCGGCGTGCGGAGCTTCGAGATCCCGGCGATCGACAACGAGGAGCAGTTCCTCAACGCCGTCCGCTTCCGCGCCCAGGAGGCGCTGCCGATCCCGCTCGACGAGGCGGTGCTCGACTACCGCGTGCTCGGCGAGAGGGAGGCCGAGGACGGTCAGCGCCTGCGGCGTGTTCTCCTCGTGGTCGCGCATCGCGAGCTCGTCGAGCGCTACGTCGAGGCCTGTCGCCTCGCGGGTCTGACGCTGTCCGGGATCGACCTCGAGGCGTTCGCTCTTCTCCGCGCGCTCTCAGCCCCTGCCGATCGCGACCAATCGGCGATCGTCGCCGTTTCGATCGGGCACGACCGCACGACTCTGGCGGTCTCGGACGGCCGCGTCTGCGAGTTCTCGCGCGTGCTCGGGTGGGGCGGAGCGGAGCTCAACGCGGGGCTCGCGCGCGCCCTCGGCATGAGCGAGTCGGAGGTCGAGCCTCTCAAGCGCAGGCTGTCGCTCGGTGGTGGTGACGCTCCGGACGGTCTCACTCCCGAGCAGGCCACCGCGGCCGTGGCCGCGCTTCATCGCGGGATCGAGTTGCTCGTCCGCGAGCTCGTCTCCTCACTCACCTACTACCAGTCGCAGCCCGGCAGCCACGCCATCGGCGAGATCGTCCTCACCGGCGGCGGCGCGAAACTCGCCGGACTGCAGGAGGAGCTCTCGCACCAGCTCGGCGTCCCGGTCCGGATCGGCAATCCGCTCGGCCGCCTCGAATTGACGCACCCGGTCGACGAGACCGAGATCGATTCGCTTGCAATCGCCATCGGGCTCGGGATCGAGGACTAGGGGAGACGAGAGACGATGCGTGCCGTAAACCTTCTCCCGCGCGAGACGAGCACCCGGAAGTTCGGCTGGAACAGCGAGCTCGCCGCCGCCGGCGCGTTCACGTTGCTCATGGTGGTGATCGTCGTCGGCGGCTTCGCCCTTGAGCGCTCGCATGCCGCGACGGCGCAGCAGCGGCTCGCGGCGGCGCAGACCGCACTCGACAGCGCGAACAGCCAGCCCTCCGCCAAGCAGACACAACTCCAGGTTCCGGCCGTGGTCTCGCAGGAGCAGCCTTGGCATCTCGCGCTCGACTCCGCGCTCGCGACCCGCGTGTCGTGGGACGTCCTGCTCTCGCAGTTCGAATACGTCGTGCCTCCGAAGGTCGACCTGACGAGCGTCAGCTTCGGCTCGCCGGCCGGCTCGGTCGCGGTGGCCGGGACGACGGGCGCAACCGTCGCGCTCGGCGGCAACGCGTTCTCGCTGCACGACGTCGCGGTCTTCCTCTCGACGCTCGCGCGCGTCCCGAAGCTCTCACAGATCACCCTCGTCAGCACGGCGTCCAACACGAATTCGAACGTCATGACCTTCCAGATCACGGCGCAGGTGGCTCTCCCCGCTGCCCCTGTCGCTCCTGCAGGCACGTCTGGCACGACGACGACGACAACTGGAGGCCAGGCATGACTTCTCGCCAACGCCGGTTTGCGGTCTTCGCCGCCGTCAATCTGCTCATCATCGCCGTCGGCTGGTTCGCGCTCATCTCGCCGCAGCGGAACGACGCGTCGTCGGCCGCAGCGCAGGAGCAGGTCGTGCTGAACGAGCTCACGGCCCTCACGGGACCCTCGCACGTCTCGCACGACCAGCCCGCGATCCACACGTCCGAGCTCTACGCGCTCGACACGGCCCTTCCGTCGCAGGTGGATCAGACCGACCTGCTCTTCGAGCTCGACCAGCTCGCAACGACTGCCGACGTGAAGATCCTCGGCATCACGCCGCAGGCGGCGCAGGCTGCGACGACCAACTACACCGTCGAGCCGATCAACCTCTCACTGAGCGGCACGTACTTCCACCTGACCCGCTTCCTCCACAACCTCCGGGTTCTCGTCTCCGAGCACCAGGGGCGCCTGATCGCGAACGGCCCGCTCTTCGCCGTCACGTCGGTCGCGCTCAGCCCCGGCGATACCGGCGAGGGGACCGGCAAGGGCGAGGCCGCGACGGTCGGGCTGGCCGCCTTCTACTACGGGATGGTCGACGGCGCGGCGCCGCCGGCCAGCACGACGACGACAGACACGACGACCACGACAGGGGGCTAGGGAGCGACCATGGCGCCGAAAGCCGCACAGGAAGCAGCAAAGAAGAAGGCTGCAAAGCAGAAGAAGATCCTCATCGTGCTCGGGCTCCTGCTCGTCCTCGCTCTCGGCTACGCCGTCATGACGCTGACGAGTCTCAACAGCTCGCCTCCCGTCCAGGCCGTCTCGGCCTCGGCGACGACGCCTGCGGGATCGATCCCGAACGACACGTCGGCCGCGGTCGTCACGCCGGGAATTGCGGCGCCTGCCGTCGGGTCGTTGCGCACGTTCACAGGGTTCGGCCTGAAGGACCCGTTCCACAACGGCGGGCCAAACGGCTCCACCGGCGGCTCCTCCAAGAGCGCCGGCGGCAAGATCAAGGACGCCGGCAGCGGCAAGGGCAACGGCGGGGGCGGTTCGAAGTCGAAGCAGCCGTCGCCGCCGCTCACCGGAGCCGTCATCTCGCTCAACGGAAAGAAGCTCGCCCTCGCCGTCGGAACGGAGTTCGGGCGCGCCCCCGGCTTGAGCGGTGTCTTGCTCTTCCGGCTCGTCACGGTGTCGGCGCGCTCAGCGCTCGTCGCCGTCGTCGGAACGCGGCAGCACTTCACCATCCATGTCCGTCGGCCCCTGACGCTCAGGCAGAACGGCGGGTGGACGTACACCCTCATCCTCGAGCCGCTCGGATCGGCCGCGCCGATGACGGTCGCCCCGACGAACACGATTCACTGACCCATGGCCTCTTTCGCCTACACCGCAATCAACGCGCGGGGCCTCGAGGTCGACGGCGTCATCGCCGCCAACGATCTCGGGCAAGCGCGCGAGCAACTCCAGCGCCGCGGCCTGCTCGCGGAGCGGATCTCCGAGATGGATACGAGCGCCTCGCTCGGCGAGAAGCGGATCTCGCTCGGCCGGGGAGTGAAGGCGAAGTCGCTCCAGATCTTCTCCCGCCAGTTCGCCACGATGATCGAGGCGGGTCTGAGCGTCGTGCAGGCGCTCGTCGTGCTGGAGGATCAGACGAGCGACGTGGCGCTCGCCGAGGTCGTGACGCAGCTGCGGTACGACGTCGAGGCGGGGCTCATCCTCTCGGAGGCGATGGCCCGACATCCGAAGGTCTTCTCGCGCCTCTACGTCGCGATGGTCGAGGCGGGCGAGGCGGCCGGAATCCTCGACATCGTCCTCGACCGCGTCGCTACCCAGATCGAGAAGCAGGAGGCGATCAAGCGCCGCGTCAAGGGCGCGATGATCTACCCGGCGCTCGTCTTCACGTTCGCGGTGCTCGTTCTCACCGCGATGCTCCTCTTCCTCATTCCGATCTTCGTGAAGATCTTCGCCCAGCTCCACGGGAATCTGCCGATGCTGACCAAGCTCGTCGTCCACGCCTCGAACGGCGTGCGTGGCTACTGGTACGTGATCTTCCCGCTCCTCTTCGCCTCGCCGTTCGTCTTCCGCTGGTGGAAGGGCACTGAGTCAGGGCGGCGGAAGTGGGACACGTTCCTGCTGCGCATCCCGATGCGGATCGGCGAGACGGCCCGAAAGGTGACGATGGCGCGCTTCTCCCGGACTCTCGCGACACTCGTCGCGGCCGGCGTCGACATCATCAAGGCGCTCGAGATCACGGGGAGCGCGGCGGGCAACTGGGTCGTCGAGTCCGCGCTCGTCAAGGTTCGCGAGAGCGTCCACGCCGGTGAAGGGCTCTCGCAGCCGCTCGCCGAGAACGACGTCTTCCCGCCCATGGTCGCCCAGATGATGAAGATCGGCGAGGAGTCCGGCGAGCTACAGAAGATGCTCGACAAGATCGCCGACTTCTACGAGGACGAGGTCGACGCGGCGGTCGCCTCGCTCACGGCGATCATCGAGCCGATGATGATGATCTTCGTCGGCGCGATCGTCGGCGTCATCGTCATCTCGATGTACCTCCCGATGTTCAAGATGTACCAGCTCATCGCGCACTAGTAGTAGATAGAGCTAGCCGCCTGTCGTAGTCGTCGTCCCGGTGGTGGTAGTGCCGGTTGTCGTCGTGGTCTTCGTCGTCGTCGTGGTCGGCGGCGGCGGCGGTGGCGGCGGCGGAGGCGGCGCCGTGGTTGTGCGCTGCGTCGTAGTCGTCGTGTGGACGGTGGTCGTCCGGGTCGCGGTCGTCTGCGTCTTCGTCTTCGGTTTCGTCGTGCAGCCGTTGCTCGGACGCGCGTTCCGCCATGTGAGCGCGAACTGGTAGCGGCCGCACCAGCGCTGGTACGGCGGGCTGCCGAGGAACGCGAACTGCTGGACGGGCTGCCCCGCCGTCGCCTGTGCCATATACGTGTGCCAGATCTCCGCCGGGAACGTCCCGCCCGTGACGGAGGTGACGCCGTGGACCGTTCCCATCGGCTTCTCGCCGGTCGGATGTCCGACCCAGACGACGGTCGCGAGCTGCGGCACCCAGCCGGCGAACCACGCGTCCGTCTCGCTGTCGGTCGTCCCGGTCTTTCCCGCCGCCGGCCGGCCGGGGAGCGCCGCCGCGGTGCCCGTCCCGGACCGGACGTTCGCCGCGAGGATCCTCGTCACGACGCCCGCGACTTTCGCGTCGACCACGCGGTGGCCGCTCGGCTGCGATGCGGTCTCGGTGTGGCCGTCGGCGAAGGCGACCTTGGACAGGATCGTCGGCTGGTGCGCAACCCCACCCGCTGCGAGCGTCGCGTACGCCGTCGCGAGATCGAGCGGGCTGATCCCGTTGACGCCCAGTCCGATCGACGGGACGGCCTCGAGCTTCGACTGGATCCCCATGCTCGTCGCGAGGTCCGCGATCGATTTCGGGCCGAGGTCGAGCGTGAGCCGCGCGTAGACGGTGTTGTCGGAGAGGAGCGTCGCCTGCGAGATCGGGATCCGGCCCGAGTACGTGTGCTCGTACGTCGCCACGTGCCAGTTGTCCGGGCCGACGAACGGTGCGGAGAGATACCGCGTCGCGAACGGGTCGATCCCGCGGATGACCGCCTCCGTGAGCACGAACAGCTTGAACGTCGAGCCCGCCTGCCTTTGCGCGTCGGCGGGGATGTCGAACGAGAGCCGCTGCCCGGCCTGCGCGACCGCCATCGCGCGGATGTCGCCGGTTCCCGGGTCGATCGAAACGACCGATCCCGCGGGATCTCCCTTGCGGTCGAGCGTCCCGAGGACGGCCCGGGTCGCCTCGGCCTGCTTCTTCGAGTCGAGCGTCGTGTAGACGTGCAGCCCGCCCACGCGAACGCGGCCTGCGCCGTACTGGGCGACGAGCTGCGACGTGATGAAGTCGGCGAGGTACGTCCCCGCGGAAGAACCTTGTATGCGCGCCGGATGCAGGCCGAGCGGGCTCGCGAGCGCGGCTCGGTACCGCGCGGGGGAGATGTCGCCCGCAGTGAGCATCGCCTGCAGCACCTCCGCCCGCCGCTGTCTCGCCGCCTGCGGCGCCGTGATCGGGTCGTACGAGGACGGCGCCTGCGGCAGGCCGGCGATGAGCGCCGCCTGCTCGAGCGTGAGCTTGCTCGCCGGCTCGTCGAAGTACGTGTGCGCCGCGGCCTCGATCCCGTACGCCTGCTGCCCGAAGTACACGTCGTTGAGGTACTCCGTGAGGATCCGGTCCTTGCTCCACTGCTTGTCGAGCTGCACCGCGAGGCACGCTTCCGTCAGCTTTCGGCTGAGCGACTGCTGCGGGCTGAGATAGACGTTGCGGACGAGCTGCTGCTCGATCGTCGAGCCGCCCTGGACGGTTCCGCCGGCGAGGACGTCGGCCTTGAGCGAGCGGAGGATCCCGATGAAGTCGATCCCGTCGTTCGAGTAGAAGCGCCGGTCCTCCGTGTCGATGATCGCGCTCCGCATCACCGGGCTGATCTGGTTGAACGAAACGGGCACGCGACTGCTCGTCGCGCCGAGCGTGCCGAGCTGCGTGCCGTCGCTGTAGTAGAGGACGCTCGCCTGCGCCAGGCCGTGCGCAGCGAGGCCGTCGAGGCTGCACGGGTACCAGAAGAGCGGCCCGGCGACGGCGGAGCCGATGGCGTACGTGCCCACGAAGATGATGACCGCCGCGGCCGCGTATTGCGCGCCGCGCAGCCAACGTGATCTTCCGGTGCGCCCTCCTTGCCGTGCCATTTCCCGGCGTGTAAACGCCGGCGGCTGCGAATCGGCTACGGGCGCCCGAGGACGCGCGACAGAAGGCCTCGCTTTGCAGCAGGCTCCGGCGTCGCCTCCGGCTCCGGGGGCGAAGGCTCCGGCGCCGCGAGTACGGGAGCGGGATCGTCCTCGGGCGGCAGCATCGACTTCGGGACGTTGCCCCGCTCGCGCTGCGCGCGGATCGCGTCGTTCATCGCGTCGCGGTGCGACTCTTCGGTCACGTCCGCAAGGTACGCCGCGGGTCGGCCCGCTCCTCTAGGCTCTCTGCGGATGTGCTTCGACGACGACTCCGCGCCGCCGATCCCGCCGCTCTCGGGTGCCGCCGTCGTGCACGAAGACCTCGTGCTCGATGCGGCCGACGGCAACCGGTTCGCTGCCTTCCTCGCGATTCCGGAGGAGGAGCTCGGCGCGGGCGTTGTCATCCTGCCCGACGTTCGCGGCCTCTACCGCTTCTACGAGGAGCTCGCACTCCGCTTCGCCGAGCGCGGCATCGTGGCTCTTGCCTTCGACTACTTCGGCCGGACCGCCGGCGTCGAGAAGCGTCCGAACGACTGGGACTACATGCCGCTCGTCCAGCAGCTGACGATGGAGCAGGTGCAGACGGACGTCAGCGCATCCGTTGCTCACCTCAGCTCGATGGGCGCCGACCCGATCTTCACCGTCGGCTTCTGTTTCGGCGGCAGCGGCTCCTGGGCGGCTGCGGCGTCCGGGCACGGCCTCGCCGGCGCCGTCGGCTTCTACGGACGGCCGGGCCGGATGATCGATCTCGTCCCGAAGCTCGACGCACCGATCCTTGCGCTCCAGGGCGGCGATGACCAGGGCATCCCGCACTCCGACAACGTCGAGTTCGAGCGCGTGCTGCACGAGAACGGCAAGGACTACGAGCTGATCGAGTTCGAAGGCGCGCCGCACAGCTTCTTCGACCGCAAGCAGGAGGACTTCCAGGCGGCCTCTGACGCGGCCTGGCAGCGCACGCTCGACTTCATCGCGGCGCGCTCGTAGCTCGCGAGTTCGGACGCCGTGCAGTCCGCGCCGCCGCAGCGGTGGCGCTGCTCGCGGGAGTCGCTACACTGCTGCGGCGCCAGGCGCCGTAGCTCAGCTGGTTAGAGCGCTGCACTCATAATGCAGAGGTCGGTGGTTCGAGCCCACCCGGCGCTACTGAAGCGCGTCCCCCCTCGGATCTGGGAAAGAGAAATGGCAACCGGAGTCAGAGTCGCAATCACGCTCGCTTGTACCGAATGCAAGCGCCGCAACTACCAGACGCAGAAGTCGAAGCGGAACTCGCCCGACCGCGTCGAGTTCAAGAAGTACTGCCGCTGGTGCGGTAGTCACACGATCCACCGGGAGACCCGGTAGTAGTGCGCCCTCCGGCCGCAACTGTCCGCGTCTGGCCCGCGATCACGCGGCGCGCTGCTGCGTCCTCGGTCGCGCCCGTAGCTGAAGCTACGAGCGCGCCCTGCGTCCTTGCATCGCTTGGTGCTGGCGTCCCAGCCATCGAACGCCGCGACCGGAGGGCGCACTAATGGCGCGCACGACCCGTCAGCAGCGCCGCCAGCGCCGCGCCCAGACGGCCGGCACCCCGCCCCTCCGTCCGGCGCCGCGTCAGCGTCCCGCCGAGGAGCAGCCGGCGGACGCCGCCGTCGAAGCCCCGAGCGTCGAGCGCCAGGCCGAAGGCCGCCGAGGGTTTCCCGGCCTCCGCTTCCTCCAGGAGGCGATTGCCGAGCTCAAGAAGGTCGAGTGGCCGACGCAGCAGCAGGTCGTGAGCGGCACCGCGGTCGTTCTCGTCGCCTGTCTCATCTTCGGCGTGTACCTGTACGCGAACGATCGGGTCTGGAGCTATGTCGTCGAACACGTCCTGCTGAGGTAACGAGGTAACGATGTTTCGCTGGTATGTGATCAACACCTATTCCGGGCACGAGAACAAGGTCAAGGCCAATCTCGAGCACCGGATCGAGTCGATGAACCAGCGCTCGCGGTTCCGCCGCGTCGTCGTCCCGACCGAGCAGGTGATCGAGACGAAGGACGGCCAGAAGGTGCAGGCCGAGAAGCGGACGCTGCCGGGCTACGTGCTCGTGAACATGGACATGGACCCCGACGCGTGGACGGTCGTGAAGAACACGCCGGGCGTGACGGGCTTCGTCGGCGCCGGCGCGACTCCGGCTCCGCTCTCGCAGCCCGAGGTCGACCGGATCCTCCACACGGCGTCGCCGGCCGCGCTCGCCGCGCGCGCCCGGGTCGAGTTCCAGCTCGGCGAGTCGGTGAAGATCACCTCCGGCCCGCTCGCGGACTTCGACGGCGAGATCACGGACGTCAACGCCGACGCCCAGAAGCTCCAGGTCATGGTCAACATCTTCGAGCGGCAGGTGCCGGTCGAGGTCGGATTCGAAAACGTCAAGAAACTGGACTGAGGAAACACATGGCAAAGAAGGTTTTGACACTCATCAAGCTGCAGATCCCCGGCGGGCAGGCGAACCCGGCGCCGCCGGTCGGCCCTGCGCTCGGCCAGCACGGCGTGAACATCATGGAGTTCTGCAAGGCGTTCAACGCCCAGACGGCAGACCAGAACGGACGCATCACCCCGGTCGAGATCACCGTCTTCGAGGACCGCTCGTTCACGTTCATCACGAAGACGCCGCCGGCGGCCGTCCTCATCAAGGAGGCGCTGCGGATCGAGAAGGGCTCGGGCGAGCCGAACCGCCAGAAGGTCGGACGCCTCTCGCGCCAGCAGGTGCTCCAGATCGCCGAGACGAAGATGCCCGACCTCAACGCGCGCGACGTCGAACAGGCCGCGCTGATCATCGCCGGGACGGCCCGCTCGATGGGTGTCGAGGTGGACGGCTGATGCCCGCGCACGGCAAGCGCTATCTCGGTGCCCGCGCGCTCTTCGATCGCGAGCAGGTCTACTCGCCGGTCGAGGGCGTCAAGCTCCTGAAGGAGATGGGCGCGGCAAAGTTCGACGAGACGGTCGAGGTGCACTTCCGGCTCGGTCTCAACGTCCGCCACGCCGACGAGCAGCTGCGCGGCACGCTCATGCTCCCGCACGGCAGCGGCAAGGACGTTCGCGTCGCCGTGTTCGCCGAGGGCGACAAGGCGCGCGAGGCCGAAGAGGCGGGCGCCGACGTCGTCGGCTCCGCCGATCTCGCGAAGCGGATCGAGGAAGGCTTCATGGACTTCGACGTCGCGATCGCCACGCCGGACCAGATGGGGAACGTCGGCCGCCTCGGCCGCGTCCTCGGCCCCCGCGGCCTGATGCCGAACCCGAAGACCGGCACCGTGACGATGGACGTCGCCAAGGCCGTCTCCGAGGCGAAGGCCGGCAAGCTCGAGTACCGCACCGACCGCGGCGCGAACGTCCACGTCGCTATCGGCAAGAAGAGCTTCGAGCACCGCGCCCTCGTCGAGAACTACGCGGCCGTGCTCGACGAGATCGTTCGCGCGAAGCCGTCCGCCGCGAAGGGCCGCTACATCCGGCAGATCACGCTCACAAGCACGATGGGTCCCGGCATCCGGCTCGACCCGGCCCGGACGAGAGGGATTCTCGAGGAATTGGACGGACAACCGCAGGGCGCAGCTACAGTTCCGGCCTAGTAGCTGACCCGCCTAAGACCGCTGGCAGTCCTCCCTGTGAGGGCAGAAGACCCGCCGAGGTGAGATGAAGAAGGAACAAAAAGAGCAGGTCGTCGAAGAGCTGACCGCGCGCCTGAAGGCCGCGGAGACGCTTCTCGTTGCCGACTACCGCGGCCTGACGATGCCGCAGATCGACGACCTCCGCTCGCGGCTGCTCTCGAGCGGCGCGCGGTTCACGGTCGTCAAGAACACGCTTACCCGCCGCGCCGCCGAGGCGGCCGGCGCCGACGCGCTGCTCACGCTGCTCGACGGCCCGAGCGCGATCGCGTTCATCGAGGCCGACGGCGACATGGTCGCGGCCGCGAAGGCGCTCGCCGACTCGGCCCGCGAGACGAAGGTGCTCGAGATTCGCGGCGGCGTCATGCAGGGCCGCACGATGACGGCGGCCGAGGTCGAGAGCCTCGCGACGCTGCCGCCGGTGGATGTGCTCCGCGGCCAGGTGCTCGGCGCGATCATCGCGCCGCTCAGCTCCTTCGCCGCGCTGCTCAACGCCCCGCTGCAGAACCTCGTCGGGCTGATCGACGCCCGCATCGAGCAGCTCGGCGGCGAGGACGCTCCGGCGGAAGCGGAGCCGGTGGCCGAGGAGAGCGCGCCGGAGCCGGTCGCTGAAGCTGAGGAGCCGGCTGCGGACGAAGAGCCCGCTGCCGAAGCCGAGGAAGTTGTTGAAGAGAGTGCGGAGGCTCCCGAGCCGGCCGCGGAAACAGAAGAAAGCGAGGAGAGCGAGTAATGGCAGTTGACGCGATCTTCGACGAGCTCGGGAAGATGACCGTCCTCGAGCTGGTCGAGCTGAAGAACAAGATCGAAGAGGAGTGGGGCATCACCGCCGCCGCTCCGGTTGCGGTCGCTGCTGCCGGCGGGGGCGCTGCTCCGGCCGAGGCAGCCGAGGAGAAGACGTCCTTCGACGTCGTCCTCACCGAGGCCGGCGGCCAGAAGATCCAGGTGATCAAGGTCGTCCGGGCCATCACCGGCCTCGGCCTCAAGGAGGCGAAGGACCTCGTCGACTCGGCACCGAAGCCGGTCAAGGAGGGCATCGCCCAGGACGAGGCCAACTCGATCAAGGCGCAGCTCGAAGAAGCCGGCGCAACGGTCGAGCTGAAGTAGCGCGGCGCGAACGACTGGTGCCTGCCACCCAAGGGTGGCAGGCACCTGCCTCTGTTCTTGCGCTACAGTTCTGGCCGCATACCGGCTTCTGCCGCGCGTCAGCTTGCGGTGGGAGAGGTTCTTCCGGTACTCTGGCTGGTTGCGCCATGCTTAGGCTGCGCGCAGCCCGCTCGTTGCACTGACGCCGTTTACTTGCCGAATTTCGCACGTCCCAAGGGAGGCTGTTCTTCTTGACCACGACGGTCGTTTCGCCCCGCGCTCGTAAGTCGTTCAGCCGGCTCGAGCACGTTCTCGACCTACCCAATCTCATCGACATCCAGAAGGCCTCGTTCAAGTGGTTCCTCGACGAGGGACTGCGGGAGACGATCGACGACATCTCCCCGATCGAGGATTACACCGGCTCGCTCGCCGTCGAGTTCGGCTCCTACAAGTTCGGGGAGCCGGTCGCGTCGATCCGCGAGTGCCGCGAGAAGGATCTCAGCTACCAGGCGCCGCTCTCGATGACGGTCCGCTTCGTGAACAAGGACACGGGCGAGATCCGCGAGCAGACCGTCTTCATGGGGGACTTCCCGATGATGACGGAGCACGGCACCTTCATCATCAACGGCACCGAGCGCGTCATCGTGACGCAGCTCGTTCGCTCGCCGGGTGCCTATCTGATGGAGCCGAAGGACGCGACGAAGCAGGTGTTCATCGCGAACCTCATGCCGAGCCGCGGCTCGTGGCTCGAGCTCGAGATCGACAAGAAGGGCATCGTCTACGGCCGCATCGACCGCAAGCGGAAGCTGCCGATCACGACGCTGCTCCGCGCGCTGCCGGCCGAGGATCCCTCGACGGGCTTCGCGCTCGACACGTCGACGAACGAGGCGATCCTCGCCCTCTTCGACAACTCGCCGTACATCGTCAACACGCTCGACAAGGACCCGTCCACACGGGAAGAAGAGGCGCTGATCGAAGTCTTCAAGAAGCAGCGCCCCGGAGAGCCGCCGACGCTCGACAACGCGCGGAACCTCCTCCGCTCGCTCTTCTTCGATCCGAAGCGCTACGACCTGACGAAAGTCGGTCGGTACAAGCTCAACCAGCGGCTCGGCGTCTCGGTGCCGGAAGACTGCCGCGTCCTCACGACCGAGGACATCGTCGCGCTCGTCCGCAAGCTCATCGACCTGCCGGTCAAGATCGGCCTGCCCGAGGATTCGAAGGACTTCGCCGCCGAGGCCGCGTCGCTCCCGCGGGCGCCGATCATCAACGACCTCGACGAGTACGAGCACTTCGGCAACCGGCGCCTGCGCACCGTCGGTGAGCTGATCCAGGAGGCGTTCCGGGTCGGCCTCTACCGCATGGAACGCGTCGTCCGCGAGCGGATGACGACGGAGGACGTCGACACGATCACGCCGCAGACGATCATCAACATCCGGCCCGTCGTCGCTGCGCTGAAGGAGTTCTTCGGCTCGTCGCAGCTGTCGCAGTTCATGGACCAGACGAACTCGCTCGCCGGGCTCACGCACCGGCGCCGCCTCAGCGCGCTCGGCGCGGGCGGCCTCACCCGTGAGCGCGCTCCGATCGAGGTGCGCGACGTCCATCCGACGCACTACGGCCGCATGTGCCCGATCGAGACGCCGGAAGGCCCGAACATCGGCCTGATCGGCTACCTCGCGTCGTACGCGACCGTGTCGGAGTTCGGCTTCATCCAGACGCCGTATCGGACCGTCTCGGGCGGGAAGGCGTCGAACGAGATCGTCTACCTCGACGCCGTCGAGGAGACGCGGTACGTCATCGCGCAGGCGAGCGCCGAGCTCGACAAGAACGGCCGCTTCGTCGGCGACACCGTCCTCTGCCGCTCCTCGGAAGGCGAGGCCGTAGCCGCGTCCCCGAAGGACGTCGAGCTGATGGACGTCTCGCCGGCGCAGATCGTGTCGGTCTCGACGGCGCTCATTCCGTTCCTCGAGCACAACGACGCGAACCGCGCGCTCATGGGCGCGAACATGCAGAGGCAGGCCGTGCCGCTGCTCGTGCGCCAGGCGCCGCTCGTCGGCACCGGTCTCGAGTACCGCGCCGCGGTCGACTCCGGCGACGTCGTCGTCGCACTGAAGGCCGGCACCGTTGTCGACGTCGACGCCGAGAAGGTCGTCGTCGAGTCGAAGGACGGCCGGGACGAGTACTCGATGACGAAGTTCATGCGCTCGAACCAGGGCACGCTCATCCACCAGAAGCCGATCGTCCTGCTCGGCGACAAGGTGAAGGCCGGCCAGGTCATCGCCGACGGCAGCTCGACCGACCACGGGGAGCTCTCCCTCGGCGCGAACCTGCTCATCGCGTTCATGCCGTTCGAGGGCTTCAACTTCGAGGACGCGATCGTCATCTCGGAGCGGGTCGTGAAGGACGACATCCTCACGTCGATCCACATTCACGAGTACGAGATCGACGCCCGCTCGACGAAGCTCGGCGACGAGGAGATCACGCGCGACATCCCGAACCGCTCGGAGGAGTCGCTGTCGCAGCTCGACGAGCGCGGTGTCGTTCGGATCGGAGCAGAGGTCGGAGCGGGCGACCTCCTCGTCGGCAAGGTCACGCCGAAGGGCGAGACCGAGCTCACCGCCGAGGAGAAGCTCATCCGTGCGATCTTCAAGGAGAAGGCCCGCGAGGTCCGCGACACGAGCCTCAAGGTGCCGCACGGCGAGGGTGGCGTCGTCATCGACGTCAAGACCTTCGCCCGTGCCGACGGCGACGACCTGTCGCCGGGCGTCAACGAGCTCGTCCGCGTCTTCGTCGCGACGAAGCGCAAGATCGCCGAGGGCGACAAGCTCGCCGGCCGCCACGGCAACAAGGGCGTCATCTCGAAGATCGTCCCCGAGGAGGACATGCCGTTCCTTCCGGATGGCCGCCCGGTGGACATCGTCCTCAACCCGCTCGGCGTGCCGAGCCGGATGAACATCGGCCAGGTGCTCGAGACGCACCTCGGCTGGGCCGCGGCGCACGGCGTCTACGGCGAGAACGGGACGAGCCCGAACACCGGTCGCAAGAACGGCGAGGTCGACTGGCGCCACCGCCGCCAGATCATCAACGGCGGCAACCCGACGCCCGTCGCGACGCCCGTCTTCGACGGCGCGAGCCCGGCGGACGTCGACGAGGCGCTGATCCAGTGGACGAAGCAGAACCCCGACTCGCCGATCCAGTTCGTCGTCGACTCGAAGCGGCCGGTCGGCCGTCAGTGCTCGGGCAAGACGCAGCTCTACAACGGCAAGACCGGCGAGCCGTTCGAGCAGAAGGTCACCGTCGGCTACATGTACATCCTCAAGCTCCTCCACCTCGTGGACGACAAGATCCACGCGCGGAGCACCGGCCCGTACTCGCTCGTCACTCAGCAGCCTCTGGGCGGCAAGGCACAGTTCGGCGGCCAGCGCTTCGGCGAGATGGAGGTGTGGGCGCTCGAGGCGTACGGCGCGGCGTACACGCTGCAGGAGATGCTCACGATCAAGTCCGACGACACCGTCGGGCGCGTGAAGGCGTACGAGGCGATCGTCAAGGGCGAGAACATCGCCGAGCCGTCGATCCCCGAGTCGTTCAAGGTGCTCCTGAAGGAGATGCAGTCGCTCGCCCTCGACGTCCACGTCCTCTCGGACGAGGGCCGCGAGGTCGAGGTGCGCGAGGAGGAGGACGAGTTGCTCCGCGCCGCGGAGGAGCTCGGCATCGACCTCTCGCCCGGCTCGCTCCGCGCCGTCGGCCGCGAGCCGACCGCCGAGGAGGCCGAGGAAGGACAGGAGCGAGTCGACGTCGACGGTGAGCTGACGCTGCCGGCCGACGAGTCGCTCGGAGATCTCGAGGACGTCGAGGTCTCCCCTGCGCAAGAGGCGGAGGAGGAGGTCGACGCGGAGATCGGTCCGCTCGGCGCTCCCGATCTCGTCGACCTGGAACTCGAGGACTGAGCCGTGTTCGATTTTTCCGAAGGGACTGAGGAGAAGCAGTGATCGATATCAACGATTTCGACGCGATCAGGATCGGCCTCGCGTCCTCGAAGCAGATTCGCGACTGGTCGTCCGGCGAGGTCACGAAGCCGGAGACGATCAACTACCGCACGCTCAAGCCCGAGCGCGACGGTCTGTTCTGCGAGCGCATCTTCGGGCCGACGCGCGACTGGGAATGCTATTGCGGCAAGTACAAGCGCGTCCGCTACAAGGGCATCATCTGCGAGCGCTGCGGCGTCGAGGTGACGCGGCAGAAGGTGCGGCGCGAGCGGATGGGGCACATCGACCTCGCCGCGCCCGTCTCGCACATCTGGTTCTTCAAGGGCGTCCCGAGCCGCATCGGCTACCTCCTCGACATCGCCCCGCGCGAGCTCGAGAAGGTGCTCTACTTCGCCGCCTCGATCGTCACCGCGGTCGACACGGAGAAGCGCGCCGCCGACCTGAACGGGCTCGAGGACCAGGTCAAGGCCGAGGCAGAACGCGTCGACGTCGACCGTGACGAGGCTCTCGCCGCGCTCGAGGACCGGCTCTCCCGGCGCCGCGAGTTCTTCGCGAAGGGCAAGGAGCGGAACTTCGACGAGGACGACGACTTCTGGACGCGTGGCCTCTCCACGTGGGCCGAGGAGCAGGCTCTACCGCCGCTCGAGGAGGCGCGCACGCTCGTCGGCGGCCTCTTCGTCGAACTCGTCCCGCAGATCACGACCGAGGACGCGAAGAAGATCCGCGAGCTCGTCCGCAACTCTGCGATCCGCGACGATCGCCGGCTGACGCCGCGCGAGATCGAGCAGGTCGCAGCCGCGGCCGAGCAGATCAAGGCGGCGATCGCGCCGCTCGAGAAGGAAGCCGACAAGGCGACCGGCTCGAAGAAGGGCGCGGTCACGAAGCACATCCACCGCATCGTCGACGGGCTCCTCTCCGGCGCCGAGCTGAGCGAGGAGGACCAGGCGTCCGTCTCGGGCGTCGACCTCAAGAACCTCGAGAAGGCGCGGGAGCTCGGGAACGGCCTGCTCCGGGACACGATCGCGGCCGCCGGCAGTGTCACTGGGGAGGGGGACACCGACGTCCGCGAGCTCGCGAACGACCTCTGCCTCCGCACCGACGGCAAGATCACGAAGGAGGATCTCGACGCGATCAGCCAGTGGGCGCTCAAGGTGCGCGAGATGTACCTCGACATCGAGTCGCGACGCGAGGACGCACGCGAGGCTGCGGTCGACTCTGTCAACCGGCTCGAGGAGACGTGGCGCCTGTTCCGCGAGCTCGAGCCGAAGCTCATCGTCAACGACGAGCAGATCTTCCGCGAGCTCAAGGACCGCTTCGGCTCGCCGTACGGCTTCGGCGTCTACTTCAACGGCGGCATGGGAGCGGAGGCGATCCGCGACCTCCTCAAGGAGCTCGACCTGACCAACGAGTCCGCGCTGCTCCGCGAGACGATCCGCACGTCGAAGGGCCAGAAGCAGCAGCGCGCGATCAAGCGCCTCAAGGTCGTCACCGCCTTCATCACGAGCGAGAACAAGCCCGAGTGGATGATCCTCGAGGCGATTCCGGTCATCCCGCCGGAGCTTCGCCCGATGGTCCAGCTCGACGGTGGTCGTTTCGCGACGTCTGACTTGAACGATCTCTACCGCCGCGTCATCAACCGGAACAACCGCCTCAAGCGGCTTCTCGACCTCGGCGCACCGGAGATCATCGTCAACAACGAGAAGCGGATGCTGCAGGAGGCCGTCGACGCGCTCTTCGACAACGGCCGCCGCGGCCGCGCCGTGACAGGCCCGGGCAACCGGCCGCTCAAGTCGCTGTCCGACATGCTCAAGGGCAAGCAGGGCCGCTTCCGGCAGAACCTGCTCGGCAAGCGCGTCGACTACTCCGGCCGCTCGGTCATCGTCTCCGGCCCGCACCTCCGGCTGTACCAGTGCGGCCTGCCGAAGCTCATGGCGCTCGAGCTCTTCAAGCCGTTCATCATGAGCCGGCTCGTCGAGCGGAAGATCGTCCAGAACATCAAGGCGGCCAAGCGGCATGTCGACCAGATGCATGCCGAGGTCTGGGACATCCTCGAGGAGGTCATCCAGGAGCACCCGGTGCTGCTCAACCGCGCTCCGACGCTCCACCGCCTCGGCATCCAGGCCTTCGAGCCGACCCTCGTCGAGGGCAAGGCGATCCAGGTGCACCCGCTCGTCTGCCACGCGTTCAACGCGGACTTCGACGGCGACCAGATGGCCGTCCACGTGCCGCTCTCGGCGGAGGCGCAGGCCGAGGCGCGGATCCTCATGCTCTCGGCGAACAACATCCTCTCGCCGGCGCACGGTGACGCTCTCGCGCTGCCGACGCAGGACATGGTGCTCGGCATCTACTACCTCACGTACCACGACAAGGACCTCAACGCGGTGGCCGCGGACAAGATGGACCCGCGCCCGCCGCGCTTCCGGACGGAGGAGGAGGTCGAGTTCGCCGTCGAGGCGAAGCAGCTGCACCTGCAGCAGCCGATCGAGTACCTCTGGAACGGCGAGCTCGTCGTGACGACCTCGGGCCGCGTGATCTTCAACGCGGAGATCGAGCGCTCCCTCCGCGAGGCGTCCGGCGCGAACGGCGACGGGGATCGGAAGACGCACGAGTACGTCAACCGCACGCTCTCGAAGAAGGAGATCGGCAACCTCATCTCCACACTCGTCGACTCGCATGGCGCGCACACGGTCGCCCACGTCCTCGACACGATCAAGGACCTCGGATTCCGCTACGGCACGCTCGCGGGCGTGACGATCTCGAAGAACGACATCGTCATCCCGCCGAACAAGGAGCAGATCCTCGCCGGCTACGAAGAGCGCGTCGCGCGCGTCGAGGACGCGTACGACCAGGGGCTCATCACCGAGTCGGAGCGCCACGAGCAGATCACGTCGATCTGGACGGAGGCGACCGACGAGGTCGCGAACGCGATGGTCGACAACCTCAACGAGCTCAACCCGATCTACATGATGGCCAACTCCGGCGCCCGCGGCTCGTTCGCGCAGCTCCGCCAGCTGGCCGGCATGCGCGGTCTCATGGCGAATCCGAAGGGCGAGATCATCGAGCGGCCGATCAAGGCGAACTTCATGGAGGGCCTCTCGGTGCTCGAGTACTTCATCTCGACGCACGGCGCCCGCAAGGGTCTCGCCGACACGGCTCTCCGCACGGCCGACTCGGGCTACCTGACGCGGCGTCTCGTCGACGTCTCGCAGGACGTGATCATCCGCGAGGAGGACTGCAAGACGAAGGAGTTCGTCGAGCTGCCGCTCTTCCTGCCGGAGGGCCTGAACAAGTCGGTCGCCGGCCGGATCGTCGCGGAGGACGTCTACAAGCCGCTCGCCAGTGGCAAGCCCGGCAAGACGCTCGTCGCCGCGAAGGGCGAGGAGATCAAGGTGCCGCGGCTCCGCGAGATCGTGGCCGAGCTCGGCGACGACATCGCCGACGGCTTCTCGATCCCCGTCCGCTCGGTGCTCAAGTGCAAGGCGGAGACGGGCGTGTGCCGCAAGTGCTACGGCACGTTCCTCGCGACCGGCGAGCTCTCGGAGATCGGCGACGCGGTCGGCATCATCGCCGCGCAGTCGATCGGCGAGCCGGGCACGCAGCTGACGATGCGGACGTTCCACACCGGCGGCGTCGCCGGCGCGGACATCACGCACGGCCTCCCGCGCGTCGTCGAGATCTTCGAGGCGCGGAACCCGAAGGGCGCTGCGGTGCTCGCCGAGGTGGCAGGCACCGTCGCAATCGAGGAGACCGAGCGCCAGCTCCGCATCACCGTCGTGGCCGACAGCGGCAACGAGGAGGACGACTTCTCGATCCTCGTCCCGCGCCGCACGCGGCTCACCGTCGTGCACGGCCAGCGCGTCGAGGCGGGCGATGCTCTCCACGAGGGCTCGATCGCCCCGGCCGACCTCCTGCGCCTCAAGGGCTACACCGCGACGGAGCTCTATCTCGTCGGCGAGGTGCAGAAGGTCTACAAGTCGCAGGGCGTCGACATCCACGACAAGCACATCGAGCTGATCGTCCGGCAGATGCTGAAGAAGGTCCGCGTCGAGAACGCCGGCGAAACCGAGCTCCTGCCCGGCCAGCTCGTCGACAAGCTCGTCCTCGACCGCGAGAACGCCCGCGTGAAGAAAGCGAAGAAGGAGCAGGCGACCGAGGAGCCGCTCATCCTCGGCATCACGAAGGCGTCGCTCGCGACGGAGTCGTTCCTCTCGGCCGCCTCCTTCCAGGAGACGACGAAGGTGCTGACCGACGCCGCGATCGAGGGCAAGGTCGACCGGCTGCTCGGGCTGAAGGAGAACGTGATCATCGGGAAGCTCATCCCGGCCGCGACCGGGTTGAAGCGTTACCGGACGATCGAGATCGGGCCGTCCTCCAAGGTGCCGGCGAGCGCGCTCGTCCGGCCCCAGACCGAGGAGCAGCTCCTCGCGGCGCTCGAGGAGATCGGCACCGACGGCTCCGACGCTCTCGCGGATCTCGCCCTCGACTTCGGCAGCGAAGTGACCGAGGAACCGAAGTCCGATATCGAGGCGGAAGAAGTCCCGGAAGTAGAAACGCCGCTCGACGACTAGCACTGTCGAACGACTGGTGCCTGCTACCGCGTAGCGGTAGCAGGCATCTGCTACACCACCGCGGCATGGCAAAGCTTGGACTCGCCTTGCTCGCCGCGTTCGCGGTGTCCCTCCTCACGGTGGGCCCCGCAGCCTCGGAGCCGGCGTGGGCCGGTCAGTGCGGGATCCCCGCCGACCGGACGGTCTGGGCGGACTACAGCTGGTCGACGCTCCTGCCGGTCATGGCGCGTCCCGGGACCGTCCTCGCGCTCACGAACGGCAACGGCACGACCGACTACTCGGCCCAGGCACGCGCTCTCGGCGCCGCGACGTACTCGTTCGACGTCCACTTGAAGCGAAAGGTCGGAACGCCGGACGCGCCGGCGGATCCGGCGACGATCGCAGCCGCCGCGCAGACGCAGTACGCGTCGGCAGTCGGCCGGAGCGGCGGCTGCTCATCGCCGCTCGTTGTCGAGAACGAGCTGTGGGGCGCCGCGACCGTGACCCCGTGGTCGGCGTCGAACGCCCAGTACCGGGCCGATGTGCTCGCGTACCTCCAGGATCTCGCCCAGCTCGGCGCGCACCCGGTTCTGTTGCTGGGGCGCTCGGCATACCTCGGCTCTCCCGAGGCGGTCTCCTGGTGGCTCCAGGTGGCGCAGGTGGCCGACATCGTCCGGGAGGCGTACGTTCCGGCGAGCCTGGTCTGGAAGCTCGGGCCGGTGCTCGGCAATCGCCTCCTACGCGAGCGCTACCGCGCGGCGGTCGCGCAGTTCATGGCCATCGGCATCCCCGCGAGCCGGCTCGGGATCATGGTCAGCGTCCTCTCCCAGAAGGGCGGCGGCGGGCGCAGCGGCCTCGAGCCGACGTCGGCGTGGCTCCAGGTCGTGAAGTGGTACGCGCTGTCGGCGAAGGAGGTCGCGCGCGAGTTCGGGCTCGGCTCCGTCTTCTCGTGGGGCTGGCAGCAGTGGAATCCGGTAGAGGTGGACCCGACCAAGCCGGAAGCGGCCTGTGTCTGGCTCTGGGCGCGGCGAGGTAGCCTGTGCGACGGGCGCAAGGTGCTCGGCGCCGGCGGTGCGTCGCGGAGCGCCGGCCAGATCTCGCTTTCCGCCGGAACGTTCTGCAAGGTGGCCGGCTACGGGAGGGTCGAAACGGCGTCGGTCACGCGGCTCACGCCGGTCACGGGCGACCAGAATGCCGCGCTGAGCATCCTCTTCGAGCGCCTCGTCGAGGAGCAGCACGCCGGCGCTTCGAGGAGCGCGGTCCTCGCCGCGGAACGAGAAGTCGTCGCCCAGTCGTTCGGCGGCAGCCGTGCCGCGTACCTCGCCGCGCTCGCGCAGGCGCACCTCGGCGTCGCCGCAGCGAGATCCCTGCTCGCCGATGAGATTCGTCGCGCCGAGCTCGAGCAGAAGCAGGACGTCCTCGCGCCGAAGCCGTCCGCGGTCTCGAGCTTCTACCAGGCGTACCCGCAGCTCCTCGTCCGCCGCGTCCGCGTGTCGCCGGCGGCTCCGTGGCTCGGCGGCGCGCGTGACGGCTACGCGGTCTCCGGGACGGCACCGGCGGCTGTCTTCTCAGTTCCAGCCGGCCGGACGTCCAGAGTCGAGACCCTGCTCGGGACCTACACGGTGCGGCCGGCGAGGGCGCCCGTCACGCTCGAGTCGCTGCCGATCGGCGTGGTGCGTGCCGCAATCGCCTCCTCGCTGGAGAGCTTCGAGCGCGCGCAGGCGTTCGAGCGCTCGACGATCGCCGAGCAAAGCCGCGCGCAGGACGTCGCGATCTGCCGCGCCGACGATCTCCCCGAGCCGGCCGCGGTCGACTTCGGGCAGTACGTCCCGTTTCTCGCGGTGCAGTAACGACTGACTACTCGGCGGCCGCGAGCCCGCCGCCGCCCTTACGCATCTGCTTGACGGCGTAGAGCGACTGGTCGGCCCGCTCGAACAGGCTCGTGGAGTCGTCGTTCGGCTGCAGCTCCGCGAAACCGGCCGAGACGCGCATGTGCCCCGCGCGCGCGATCGGCCGCGCGATGACCGCCTGCTCGATCCGGGTCACCAGCCGTTCCGCGTCGGCGAGCCGCGACTCCGGAAGGATCAGACCGAGCTCGTCCCCGCCGATGCGGCAGGGGATGTCGGACTCGCGCACGGCCTCGCGCACGCGTTCGGCGACCTCGGCGAGCGCTCCGTCGCCGGCGAGATGGCCGATCCGGTCGTTGACCCCCTTGAAATCGTCGATGTCGACGATCACGAGAGCGAGACCGCGCGAGTACCGATGCGCGCGCGCCACCTCGCGCGCGAGCGTCTCGTGGAAATAGCGGCGGTTGTGAAGGCCCGTGAGCGCGTCGAGGTCGGCGAGCTGGCGCGCCTCCTGGAAGCGCCGTGCGTTCTCGAGGGCGGGCGCGACCCGTTCGGCGAGCTCTTCGGCCCGGCGCAGGTCGTCGTCGCCGAACCGTGCCGCAGGGTCGCGGGAGAAGATCCCGAGCCAGCCGACTCCGCCGGAGCTGTCGGCGAGCGGAACGCCGAGCGCGGCGTGGATCACTCCCTCGGCCGGCTCCGGGTAGCGGTACGAGAGCTCGACTGCGCGTGCTCCCCATCCCGCAGGCTGCCCGAAGAACGACGTCGCATCAGGCTGGTCGCTGCCGAAGCCCCGGGAACCGACGATCGGCTTCTCGTCGCCGCCTCCGTCGAGCCGCACGAGGGCGGCGTCGACCCGCGGCAGCGCCACGGCGGCGTCGAGCGTGGTCTCGAGGACGTGGTCGAGGTCGACCGTCGTCCCGATCTGGTTGAGGAACCGGCTGCGCTGCGTCTCCTCCTCGGCGCGCCGCACGCTCTCCTGCAGTTCCCATGCCAGCTCCTCCATCCGCGCTTCGAGATTCGCGACCGCCGTGGCCGGTGCAACCTGGGCGATCTGCGGTGCGTGACGGTGCCTCGTGCGGCGCACGAGGACGACGATTGCGACCAGGCAGAGGGCGAGGGCTACGGCGAGTGCCGCGATAAGGAGATGCATCGGCACGGGACTGTAATCCTCTATCGGCTCCTCCACCACCCCCCACAGGGGGTCGGGGCCGCGAAACGGCTTGTGGCGACGGCTGCGCGCGTTCGCTACCATGCCGCGGGCCGGTTGGCAGGGGGCAATTCGCCTCCGCCGACCGTCTCTTTTGTGAAGACCGTGCTTTTTTGACGTAGGGGAGTAGACGAAAGACCCATGCCGACCGTTAATCAACTCGTGCGCAAGGGCCGCAAGGCCCCCCAGGCCAAGACGAAGACGCCTGCGCTCGCCGGTGCTCCGCAGAAGCGGGGCGTCTGCACGCGCGTCATGACGCAGACGCCGAAGAAGCCGAACTCGGCGCTGCGCAAGGTTGCACGCGTTCGTCTCACAAACGGCGCTGAGGTCGGTGCCTACATCCCCGGCGAGGGCCACAACCTCCAGGAGCACTCCGTCGTGCTCGTGCGTGGCGGCCGCGTCAAGGATCTTCCGGGCTATCGCTACAAGGTGATCCGCGCCGCGCTCGACACGGGCGGCGTCGCCGATCGCAAGCAGGCGCGCTCGAAGTACGGCGCGAAGAGGGGCTCGTAATGCCTCGCCGTGGTGAAGTCCAGGCCCGCGAGGCCCCTGCGGACTCGGTCTACGGGTCCGTCCTCGTGACGCAGGTGATCAACAAGATCATGCTCGACGGCAAGAAGTCGATCGCCGAGCAGATCGTCTACGACGCGCTCGGCGCCGTCGAGGCGAAGACCGGCCGGCCTCCGGTTGAGGTGCTCGAGCAGGCGGTGAAGACGCTCACACCGGTTCTCGAGGTGCGCAGTCGCCGCGTCGGCGGCGCGAACTACCAGGTGCCCGTCGAGGTGCCGCAGCGCCGCGCCCGCACGCTCGCCGTCCGCTGGCTCGTGACGTATGCGCGCGACCGGCGCGAGAAGAGCATGTCCGACAAGCTCGCCAACGAGATTCTCGACGCGCTGAACCAGCAGGGCGCGGCATACAAGCGAAAGGACGACGTCTACCGGATGGCGCAGGCCAACAAGGCCTTTGCGCACTACCGCTGGTAGGCGAGGGGGAAAGGATTTGAGCACCAAAATGTCAGAACATCCGGCAGTCGCGCTCGAGCGCGTCCGCAACATCGGGATCATGGCCCACATCGACGCGGGCAAGACGACGACGACCGAGCGGATCCTCTACTACACGGGCCGAACCCACAAGATGGGCGAGGTCCACGAGGGCGCCGCGACGATGGACTGGATGGCGCAGGAGCAGGAGCGCGGCATCACGATCACGTCCGCTGCCACGACGGCGTTCTGGCGCGACCATCGGATCAACATCATCGATACGCCCGGGCACGTGGACTTCACCGTCGAGGTGGAGCGCAGCCTGCGCGTCCTCGACGGCGCGGTCGCCGTGTTCGACGCGGTCGCCGGTGTGCAGCCGCAGTCCGAGACGGTCTGGCGGCAGGCGGACAAGTACAAGGTGCCGCGGATCGCGTTCATCAACAAGATGGACCGCACCGGCGCGAACTTCTTCGCCTCCGTGCAGTCGATGGTCGACCGCCTCGGCGCCAACCCGGTGCCCGTGCAGCTCCCGATCGGCGCGGAGGAGAACTTCGCCGGCGTCATCGATCTCATCGAGATGCAGGCGATCGTCTACAAGGACGACCTCGGCCAGGAGTTCGAGACGACCGACATTCCCGCCGAGTTCGCGGAGCAGGCGCACGAGTACCACCATCAGATGGTCGACGCGATCTCGCACTTCGACGACGAGGTGCTCGAGGCGTACATCGAGGACGAGTCCTCGGTCACGGCCGACATGATCCGCCGCGCGGTTCGCGCCGCCACCATTGCCGACGAGATCACGCCCGTCCTCCTCGGCTCCGCCTTCAAGAACAAGGGCGTGCAGCCGCTCCTCGACGCCGTCATCGACTTTCTCCCGAACCCGCTCGATGTGCCGCCGATGATCGGCATCGATCCGAAGACGGGCGCCGAGATCGAGCGCCTGCCCTCGCCCGAGCAGCCGTTCTCCGCCCTCGCCTTCAAGGTGATGTCGGATCCGTTCGTCGGCAAGCTGACGTACTTCCGCGTCTACTCCGGCACGCTCAAGGCGGGCGACCGCGTCCTCAACACGATCACCGGCAAGACCGAGCGCGTCAGCCGCATCCTCCAGATGCACGCGAACCACCGCGAGGAGCGCGACTCGATCATGGCGGGCGAGATCGCCGCTGGCGTCGGCCTCAAGGCTACGACGACCGGCGACACGCTCTCGGCCGAGAACGCCCCGATCGTGCTCGAGTCGATGACGTTCCCCGATCCGGTCATCTCCGTGGCGGTCGAGCCGAAGTCGAAGGCCGACCAGGACAAGCTCGGCACCGGCCTGCAGCGCCTCGCCGAGGAGGATCCGACCTTCCGCGTCTCGTCGGACGAGGAGACGGGGCAGACGCTCATCTCCGGGATGGGCGAGCTGCACCTCGAGATCATCGTCGACCGCCTCAAGCGCGAGTTCAACGTCGAGGCCAACGTCGGCCGCCCGCAGGTCGCCTACCGCGAGACCGCAGGCAGGGACGTGGAGAACATCCGCGAGAAGTTCGTCCGCCAGACCGGCGGCTCGGGCCAGTACGCGGACGTGGTCATCAACCTTCGGGCACAGGAGCCCGGCGCGGGGTACGAGTTCAGCGACAAGATCACCGGCGGCAAGATCCCGAAGGAGTACATCCCCGCGGTCGACGCCGGCATCAAGGAAGCGATGGACGCGGGCGTGCTCGCGGGCTATCCCGTCGTCGACATCGCGATCGAGCTGGTCGATGGCTCGTACCACGAGGTCGACTCGAGCGAGCGGGCGTTCAAGATCGCCGGCTCGATTGCTTTCAAGGAGGCCCTCAAGCGCTCCAAGCCCAAGCTGCTCGAGCCGATGATGGCCGTCGAGGTGACGACGCCGGAGAACTACCTCGGCGACGTGATGGGTAACCTCAACAGCCGCCGCGGCCGCATCGAGTCAATGACGCCCCTGGGCAACGCGCAGGTCGTCAAGGCACTCGTGCCTCTGTCGGAGATGTTCGGATACTCGACCGACCTGCGTTCGATGACGCAGGGCCGGGCCGACTTCCACATGGACTTCGATCGGTACGAGGAAGTTCCGCAGTCAATCGCCTCCGAGCTCATCGACTCGGGCTCAAGTAAGTAAGACCGGAGAGGAGACCAGGAGCCACCAATGGCCAAGCAGAAGTTCGAACGCACGAAGCCGCACGTCAACGTCGGCACCATCGGTCATATCGACCACGGCAAGACCACCCTCACTGCGGCGATCACGAAGGTGCTCGCGGAGAAGGGTGGCAACACGGTCGCGCGCGACTTCGCGTCGATCGACGCCGCTCCCGAGGAGCGCCAGCGCGGCATCACGATCAACACGGCGCATGTCGAGTACGAGACGGAGAACCGTCACTACGCGCACGTCGACTGCCCGGGACATGCCGACTACATCAAGAACATGATCACGGGCGCCGCCCAGATGGACGGCGCGATCCTCGTGGTCTCGGCGGCCGACGGCCCGATGCCGCAGACGCGCGAGCACATCCTGCTCGCCCGTCAGGTCGAGGTGCCGGCGATCGTCGTCGCCCTCAACAAGGCCGACATGGTCGACGACCCCGAGCTCATCGAGCTCGTCGAGATGGAGGTGCGCGAGCTCCTCTCCAAGTACAACTTCCCCGGCGACGACATCCCGATCGTCCAGGTCTCGGCGCTCAAGGCGCTCGAGGGCGACGCCGAGTGGAGCGAGAAGATCGTCGAGCTCATGGACGCCGTCGACTCCTACATCCCGGAGCCGGTTCGCGACCTCGACAAGCCGTTCCTCATGCCGATCGAGGACGTGTTCACGATCACCGGCCGCGGCACCGTCGTGACCGGTCGCGTGGAGCAGGGCGAGATCAAGATCGGCGACGAGATCGAGATCGTCGGCATCCACCCGCAGGTGGCGAAGACCGTCGTGACCGGCGTCGAGATGTTCAACAAGACGCTCGACTCGGCACAGGCCGGCGACAACGCGGGCGCACTCCTCCGCGGTACGAAGCGCGAGGAGGTCGAGCGCGGCCAGGTTCTCGCGAAGCCGGGCTCGATCACGCCGCACACGCACTTCAAGGCCGAGGTCTACGTCCTCGGGAAGGACGAAGGTGGCCGCCATACGCCGTTCTTCAACGGCTACCGGCCGCAGTTCTACTTCCGGACGACCGACGTCACCGGCTCGATCAAGCTGCCGGACGGCCAGGAGATGGTCATGCCGGGCGACAACACGAACATGGAGATCGAGATGATCCAGCCGATCGCCATGGATCAGGGCCTCCGGTTCGCCATCCGCGAGGGTGGCCGCACCGTGGGCGCAGGCGTCGTTACCGAGATCATCAAGTAGGAATGGAGTAGGGGCACCGTGGCGCAACAGAAAATCCGCATCAGGCTCAAGGGTTACGACCACCAGCAGGTGGACAAGTCCGCGCGCGACATCGTGGACACGGCCCAGCGCACCGGTGCGACCATCACCGGCCCGGTGCCCCTGCCCACCGAGAAGAACGTCTACTGCGTGATCCGGTCACCGTTCAAGGACAAGGACTCGCGGGAGCACTTCGAAGTGCGCACGCACAAGCGGCTGATCGACATCCACTCACCCACGCCGAAGACGGTCGACTCGCTCATGCGGCTCGACCTCCCGGCCGGCGTCGACATCGAGATCAAGCTCTGACATGAAGGGCATCCTCGGCAATACGACGGTGGCTACCACGAGGTGGGAACGAAACCTTGTGGCCGCCGAGGTGGTGGCCTAGATGAAGGGCATCGTCGGCCGCAAGGTAGGGATGACGCAGCTCTTCGATGCGGAGAGCGGCACGGTGACCCCGGTCACCGTGATCGAGGCCGGCCCGTGCCCCGTCGTCGCCGTCCGCACTCCGGACGCCGACGGCTACGAGGCCGTCCAGCTCGCGTGGGAGCCGGTCGCCGACCGCAAGATCTCGAAGGCCGAGCGCGGCCACCTCGCGAAGTCGGGCGTCGACGGCGCCTACCGGCACCTGGTCGAGTTCCGCGGCCACTTCGCCGAAGCCGTCCAGGGTGAGAGCGTCACCGTCGAGCTCTTCCAGTCCGGCGACAAGGTGAAGGTCAGCGGGATCGGGATCGGCAAGGGCTTCCAGGGCACGATCAAGCGCCACAACTTCGCCCGCGGCCCGGTCACGCACGGCTCGCACAACATCCGCAAGCCGGGCTCGATCGGCGCGTCCGCGTACCCGTCGCGCGTCTTCAAGGGCATGAAGATGGCCGGCCGGATGGGCGGCAAGCGCGTCACCCAGACCGGGCTCACCGTCCACTCGGTCGATCTGGAGCGGAACCTCCTGCTCGTCAAGGGCGCGATTCCGGGCCCGAAAAACGGATTGGTCGAGATCCGGGAGATGAAGTCGTAATGGCCGCGCCGAAGGCACCCGTTCTGGGCGGCACGAAGAAGGAGGTCTCGCTCGACGAGACCGTCTTCGCCGCCGAGGTCAAGCCGCATCTCGTGCACGAGGCCGTGCGCGCCGAGCTGAACGCAGCCCGTCAGGGCACGCGCGCAGCGAAGAGCCGCGGCATGGTCTCCGGCGGCCGCGCGAAGCCGTGGCGCCAGAAGGGCACCGGCCGCGCCCGCGCGGGAACCGTCCGCGCGCCGCAGTTCACCGGCGGCGGCGTCGTCTTCCCGCCGAGCCCGCGCGACTTCTCGGTCAAGGTCAACAAGAAAGCCATGCGCGCCGCGCTGCGTGCCGCGCTGAGCGACCACGCCCAGGCCGAGACGCTCGGCCTCGTCGCCGGCGACTCGTTCGAACAGCCGTCGACGAAGCAGGCCGTCGAGCTCCTCGCCAAGTGGGGTCAGCAGACGCCGACCGTGCTCGTCGTGACGGAGGACGAGGAGTCGCTCATCAAGTCGTTCCGCAACCTCGAGGGCGTACTCATCACCGTTCCGGCCGAGCTCGAGGTCGCGCAGGTCGTCTGGGCGCGCTCGCTCGTCGTGAGCGAAGCCGCACTGCCGCTCGTACGGGCGAAAGCAGGGGTGAGCGAGTGAGCCTTCATCCCGCACAAGTCCTCATCTCGCCCGTCGTGAGCGAGAAGAGCTACGGCCAGATCGTCGAGAACCGCTACACGTTCAAGGTGCACAAGGACGCGCACAAGACGCAGATCCGGCAGGCGGTCGAGCAGCTCTTCGACGTCCACGTCGTCGCGGTCAACGTCATCAAGGTGCAGTCGAAGCCGAAGCGGCGCGGCCTGATCAAGGGCACGCGCTCCGGCTGGAAGAAGGCGATCGTCGAGGTCAAGGCCGGCGAGAAGATCGACATCTTCGAAGGAGCGCAGTTGTAATGCCGATCCGCCGTTACAAGCCGACGAGCCCCGGCCGCCGCTTCATGTCCGTCTCGACGTTCGAGGAGGTCACGAAGACCGAGCCGGAGAAGAGCCTGCTCGCTCCGCTCACGAAGAAGGGCGGCCGCAACGTCAACGGCCGGATCACGACGCGCCACCAGGGCGGCGGCCACAAGCGCCGCTACCGCCTCATCGACTTCAAGCGCGTCAAGGACGGCGTGCCCGCCACCGTGGCCGCGATCGAGTACGACCCGAACCGTTCGGCGCGCATCGCGCTGCTCCACTACGCCGACGGCGCGAAGGCGTACATCATCGCGCCCTCGCAGCTGAAGGTCGGCGCGACGGTCGAGTCCGGGCCCGAGGCCGACATCAAGGTCGGGAACGCGCTCCCGCTCGAGAACATCCCGACGGGAACCCTCGTCCACAACATCGAGCTCAAGCCGGGCCAGGGCGCAAAGATGGCCCGCTCCGCCGGCGCCGGCGTCCAGCTCGTCGCGAAGGACGCCGGTTTCGCCGTCCTCCGCCTCCCGTCCGGCGAGATGCGCCGCGTGCCGCTCACGTGCCGCGCGACGGTCGGGCAGGTCGGGAACGTCGACCACCAGAACATCACCGGCGGCAAGGCCGGGCGTAGCCGCTGGCGCGGCAAGCGTCCGTCCGTGCGCGGCTCGGCGATGAACCCCGTCGACCATCCGCACGGCGGCGGCGAGGGCAAGTCGAAGGGCGGCCGTCATCCGGTCACCCCGTGGGGCGTGCCGACGCTCGGCAAGCGCACGCGCCGCAAGCACAAGGAGTCCGACAAGCTGATCGTCCGCGGCCGTCGCCGCGGCAAGGAGGGACGGCGCTAAATGAGCCGCAGTTCGAAGAAGGGGCCTTTCGTGGAGGAGCGGCTGATGAGCCGCATCGAGGCGATGAACACGTCTGGCTCCAAGAACATGATCAAGACCTGGTCGCGCTCGTCGACGATCTTCCCGGAGATGGTCGGACACACGATCGCCGTCCACGACGGCCGTAAGCACGTGCCCGTGTTCGTCTCCGAGCAGATGGTCGGCCACAAGCTCGGCGAGTTCGCGCCGACGCGGACGTTCCGCGGCCACGCCGGCGATCGCGCAGCAAAGGTGAAGCGCTAGTGGCAGTCGTCGAGCAGGAGCGGCAGACCGTGCGCGCGCAGGCGCGCTGGGTGCACTCGAGCGCGCGCAAGGCGCGGCTCGTCACCGACCTCATCCGCGGGCGCAGCGTGCCCGAGGCGCGGACGATCCTCGCGTTCTCGAATCGCGCCGTCGCGAAGGACGTCGAGAAGGTGCTGCGCTCGGCCGTCGCGAACGCCGAGTCCCGCCCCGACCTCCACTGGAGCGGCGACTCGCTCGTCGTCGTCACCGCCTACGCGGACGAGGGCCCGACGCTGAAGCGCTGGCGCGCCCGCGCGCGTGGCCGCGTCAACAGGATTCGCAAGCGCACGTGCCACATCACGATCGAGCTCGCGCAGAGCCCCGCTGCAGTCGTGGCTGCCGCGGAGGCTGCAGCCGCGCCGAAGAAGCGCGCGCCGCGCAAGAAGGCCGAGCCGGTCGAGACCGAGGCTCTGCAACAGGAGACCGTGGTCGAGGAGAAGGCGTTCGAAGACCTCACGACGGAAGACGTCGAGGCGATGGAGACCGAGACAGAGACAGACGAGGTCTTGACCGAGGAGACCACCGAGGAGACCGAGAGCTAATGGGACAGAAGATTCATCCTGGGGGACTCCGCGTGGGCGTCATCCACGACTGGAAGTCCAACTGGTACACCGGCAAGAAGGAGTTCGCGGGCTACATCCTCGAGGACGTCAAGATCCGCGAGCACATCTACGGGAAGCTCGCGCACGCGGGGCTGTCCGACATCCTCATCCGCAAGGACAAGCAGCGGATCACGGTCGACATCTACACCGCGCGCCCGGGCATCGTGATCGGCAAGTCGGGCGTTGAGGTCGACGCGCTGCGCAAAGAGCTGCATGCGCTCACCCAGAAGAACGTCCACATCAACATCAACGAGATCAAGCGCCCCGAGCTCGACGCGAAGCTCGTCGCGCAGTCGATCGCGGAGCAGCTCTCCAACCGCGTCGCCTTCCGGCGCGCGATGAAGCGCGCGCTCGCCTCGGCCATCCGCTCAGGTGCCGCCGGCGTGAAGATCCGGTGCGGAGGACGGCTCGGCGGCGGCGAGATGAGCCGCAGCGAGACGTACAGCGAGGGCCGCGTCCCGCTCCACACCATTCGCGCCGACATCGACTACGGCTTCGTCGAGGCGAAGACCTCCGCCGGCCGCATCGGCGTCAAGGTCTGGATCAACAAGGGCGAGATCATGCCGGAGGGCTTCGGCGAGGCCGACAACCGGCTTGGCGACCAGGACACGCGCCGCCGTCGCGGCGGTGCGCTCGAGGGACTCGGCGCGTCGCGCGAGAGCAGCCGCACCCGTGGTCAGGATCGCGAGGGCCTCGGCCCGGTGCGCCAGCGCCGGCGCGGCCCCGGTGGCGGTCCCGGCGGCCAGGGCGGCTCCGGTCGTCCCGGCCAGCGCCGCGGGCCCGGTTCGTCTGGCGCACGCCCTTCGGGCGGCGCGGGTGGGCCCGGCGGACGCCCTGCGGGCGGCGGACGCGGTCCGCGCCGCGACCAACCCGTCGAGCAGCCGCGCACGGAGGAGACGCCGGTGACCGATCCGGTCGTCGAGACTCCGGCCCCGGAGCAGGTCGTCGAGACGCCGGCGGTCGAAGCCGTCGAAGCGGCTCCCGTGACCGAGGCTTCCGCGCCCGAGGCTCCCGCAGAGGAGAAGCCGAAGCGGGCGCCGCGCAAGAAGGCCGAGCCGAAGGCCGAGGCGGAGCCGACGCCCGACGCGGAGTCGAAGGACGGTGATGCCTGATGTTGATGCCGAAGAAGACGAAGTTCCGGAAGGTCCATCGCGGCCGCCGGCGTGGCGCATCCACCGGGCAGACCGTCGTCCAGTACGGCGACTACGGCCTCAAGGCCATGGACGCCGGCTGGATCACGAACCGCCAGATCGAGGCGGCTCGTATCGCGATGACGCGCAAGATCAAGCGCGGCGGCAAGGTCTGGATCAACGTCTTCCCCGACAAGAGCTTCACGAAGAAGCCGGCCGAGACGCGCATGGGCTCCGGCAAGGGCTCGCCCGAAGGCTGGGTGGCCGTGATCAAGCCGGGCCGTGTGATGTTCGAGCTTGCGGGCGTCCCTGAGCCGCTCGCCAAGGAGGCGCTCCGGCTCGCGGGCCAGAAGCTGTCGATCAAGACGAAGATCGTGAAGCGGGAGGCTGAGCTCTTTTGACCAGGGCATCTGAACTGCGTGCGATGACGGACGAGGAGCTCGATCACCGGCTCTCCGAGCGGCGGCAGGAGCTGTTCAACCTCCGCTTCCAGTCGGTGACGGGTGCGCTCGAGAACTCGGCGCGTCTGAAGCTCGCGAAGCGCGAGATCGCCCGCATCCTCACCGTTGTGACCGAGCGAGAAGCGGAGAAGGCAGGAGCATGAGCGAGAACGAAGAGACAACTGACGAGACCCCGGTGGAGATGACGCCTGAGGGTGTCGAGGAGCCGTCCGAGGAGACCTCGGAAGCTCCGGCTGCGCCGGAGCCGGTGGAAGAGCCTGAGGCAGAGGCCGAAGCGCCTGCCGACGAGCCGGTCGCCGAAGCCGAAGTCGAGGAGCCCGCGGTCGAAGAGCCGGCGGCGGAGCCCGAGGCTGCCGTCGAGGAGGCGCCCGCCGAGGAAACCCCGGCTGAGGAGACTGCCGCCGAAGAGCCCGCTGCCGACGAGCCTGCAGCCGAAGCCGAGACGGCGCCTGCCGCTGAGGCAGAAGCGGCTCCGGCTGCTCCTCAACCTCAGTCCGAGCCGAAGAAGAAGGGCAAGCGCCTCCCGCGCCGGCTGCGCCCGGAGAAGACCCGCCCGACCCGTCCGGCCGCGACGGCCGAGCGCAAGCCCGTCGTCCGCCTGCCGAAGCCCGACCACGACCGTGGCCGCCGGCAGGAGCGCCGGGGCGTCGTCGTCTCGAACGCGATGGACAAGACGATCGTCGTCAAGGTCGACGTGATCACCTCGCACCAGAGGTACAAGAAAGTCATCCGCCGCAGCGTGAAGTTCCACGCCCACGACGAGCAGAACGCGGCGAACGTCGGCGACGTCGTCCGCATCGTCGAGACGCGGCCGCTCTCGAAGACGAAGCACTGGCGGCTCGCCGAGATCGTCGAGGCAGCGAAATGATCCAGCAGGAGTCCCGCCTCAAGGTGGCCGACAACACGGGCGCCCGCGAGATCCTGTGCATCCGCGTCAAGGGCGGCCATCACCGCCGTTACGCGCGCGTCGGCGACATCATCGTCGGCACCGTCAAGACCGCGACGCCGCAGGGCGCGGTCAAGAAGGGCGAGGTCGTCACGGCCGTCGTCGTGCGGACGAAGAAGCCGTTCGGCCGCGACGACGGGACGACGATCGCCTTCGACGAGAACGCCGCCGTGATCATCGACAACCAGCGCAACCCGCGTGGCACCCGCATCTTCGGACCGGTCGCGCGCGAGCTGCGCGAGAAGAACTTCATGAAGATCGTCTCGCTCGCCCCGGAGGTGCTCTAGCCGTGTCCCAGACGATGAAGATCAAGAAGGGCGACAGGGTGCACGTCCTCCGCGGCAAGGACGCCGGCAAGGAAGGCCGCGTCGTCGAGGCCCTGCCGAAGGACGGCAAGGTCGTCGTCGAGAACATCAACGTGATCAAGAAGCACCGCCGGCCGCGCGTGATCCAGAACGCGACCGCGGGCATGGGCGGCGGCATGGTGCCGGGCGGGATCATCGACCTCCCTGCGCCGCTGCCGGTCGCGAACGTGATGCTCGTCTGCCCGACGTGCGGCAAGCCGACCCGCGTCGGCACCGTGGAGAAGACCATCGCCGGCAAGCAAGTCCGCCTTCGCGTCTGCAAGAAGTGCGGCGAGGAGATCGACAAATGAGCCCCACCGCGACCAAGACATACACGCCGCGCCTCAAGGACCTCTACGAGGCGGAGATCCGCGAGCGCCTCAAGGACGAGCTCGGCCTCGACTCGATCATGCAGGTCCCGTACATCGAGAAGATCACGCTCAACATGGGCGTCGGCGAGGCGAAAACCGACTCGAAGGCGATGGACGCCGCGATCGAGGAGCTGTCGACGATCGCCGGCCAGCGCGCCCAGGTGCGCAAGGCGACCAAGTCGATCGCGCAGTTCAAGTTGCGCGAGGGGATGGCCGTCGGCGCGCGGGTCACGCTGCGCGGCCCCCGCATGTACGAGTTCCTCGACCGGCTCGTGTCGATCGCGCTGCCCCGCATCCGCGACTTCCGCGGCCTCAACCCGCGCTCGTTCGACGGACGCGGCAACTTCTCGATGGGCGTGCGCGAGCAGCTCATCTTCCCGGAGCTCAACTACGACGACATTCAGGACGTCCGCGGCCTCGACGTGACGATCACGACGAGCGCGCAGTCGGACGAGCATGCGCTCGCGCTGCTGCTGGCCCTCGGCCTGCCGTTCGCGAACGCCGACGGCGAAGGAAGGAACATCTAATGGCGAAAACCTCTCTCGTCGTGAAGCAGCGGCGACCCCAGAAGTTCAAGGTGCGGAACTACACGCGCTGCAACCGGTGCGGCCGCCCGCGCGCGGTGTTCAAGAAGTTCGGCCTCTGCCGGATCTGCCTGCGCGAGCTCGCCCACCAGGGCGCCATCCCCGGCATGACGAAGTCCAGTTGGTAGGAGAAGCCACGTGCTGACAGATCCGATCGCAGACATGCTGACCCGCATCCGTAACGCCAACAAGGCGCTGCACGAGCACGCCGCCATGCCGAGCTCGCGGATGAAGGTCGAGATCGCCAAGCTCCTCAAGGACGAGGGCTACATCCGGGACTACCACGTAGAGAAGCCCGACGCGTGGAACGCGTCCCACCCAGAGGACAAACGGTCCTTCGATACCCTGGTCGTCGACCTCAAGTTCGGTCGCGATCGCGAGCGGGTCATCTCCGGCCTGAAGCGCGTGTCGAAGCCGGGCCGCAGGGTCTACGCGCGGAAGGATCGCCTGCCGCGCGTGCTGGGCGGGATGGGCGTCGCGATCCTGTCCACATCGTCGGGTCTCGTCACGAGCCGCACCGCACAGGAGCGGGGGATCGGCGGCGAGGTCGTCGCTTTCATCTGGTAACCGCATGAGTCGCATCGGAAAAGCCCCCATTGAGATCCCGGACGGTGTCACCGTCACGATCGAGCCTGCCCGCGTTGCGGTGGCGGGCCCGCTCGGCGCGCTGCAGCAGCAGGTGCCGGCGCGGATGAAGATCGAACAGTCCGACGGCGTCGTCACCGTGACGCGCCCGACCGAGCGCGGCGAGGACCGCTCGCTGCACGGCCTGACGCGGACGCTCGTCGCGAACATGGTCGAGGGCGTGACGAAGGGCTTCGAGAAGAAGCTCGAGATCCAGGGCGTCGGCTACCGCGCCCAGCTCAAGGGCTCCGACCTCGAGCTCAGCGTCGGCTACTCGCATCCGGTGACGATCAAGCCGCGCACCGGCATCACATTCGAGGTGCCGACGCCGACGGAGATCGTCGTCAAGGGGACGGACAAGCAGATGGTCGGCCAGACGGCCGCCGAGATCCGCAAGGTGCGCAAGCCGGAGCCGTACAAGGGCAAGGGCATCCGCTACGAGGGCGAGTACGTGCGCAGGAAAGTAGGCAAGCGTGCCTGAGACTCCTGGTCGCGCATCGCTCCAGGGCGGCGAAGCCGCCCTCCGCGATGCGCTGTCGCCGCTCGCTGCGCGCGACTGCGCTCGCTCCCCGCGGCCGTACTATTCGTACTGTCCGCGGCTCGCTCGCTTGCCGCACTTGCCAGCGACGACCCAGGAGCCTCAGGATGCCTAGCCTGACCGTCAGGGAGGGTCGCCTCCGCCGGCATCGCCGCGTCCGCGCGAAGGTCATCGGCACCGCCGAGAAGCCGCGTCTCGTCGTCTTCCGCTCGAACCGCGGCATCGAGGCGCAGCTCGTCGACGACGCGTCCGGCACGACGCTCGCGTCGGCGTCGCATCTCGGGCTCGCGAAGTCTTTCAAGGGCGACAAGTCGAAGCAGGCGGAGGCGGTCGGGAAGGCCCTCGCGGCGGCGGCGACGAAGGCCGGTGTCGAGGCGTGCGTCTTCGACCGCGGCGGCTACCTCTACCACGGACGTGTGAAGGCGCTCGCCGACGGCGCCCGCGAAGGAGGCCTGAAGTTTTGAGTGGGATCGAATACACCGAGACGCGCGAGCTGAAGGAGCGCGTCGTCGAGATCAACCGTGTCGCCAAGGTCGTCAAGGGCGGCCGGCGCTTCTCCTTCACGGCGCTCGTCGTCGTGGGGGACGAGGTCGACCGCGTCGGCCTCGGCTACGGCAAGGCGCGCGAGGTCCCGCTCGCGATCACGAAGGCCGTCGAGGACGCGAAGAAGAACATGTTCACGATCCCGAAGCACGGCTCGACGATCACGCACGAGGTGCTCGGCCGCTTCGACGCGGCTCGCGTCATGCTGCGGCCCGCCTCGGAGGGAACCGGCGTCATCGCCGGCGGCGGCGTGCGCGCGGTACTCGAGCTCGGCGGCGTTCGTAACGTGCTCGCGAAAAGCCTCGGCACGACCAATCCGATCAACATGGCGAAGGCGACCGTCGCGGCTCTCCAGGATCTGCGCCGTCCGGAGGACGTCGCGAAGATGCGCGGCAAGCGCATCTCGGAGGTGCTGCCGTTTGTCACCGCAGTTCCGGCCGAGGACGAGGTCGCCGAGGCGCCGGTCGCCGAGGCTCCGGCCGCGGAGGCCGCACCAGAAGTGTCCGCTCTCCAAGCACCCGAGGAGGGAGGCGAGGTCTTGAGTGAGTCCGGCCGCTCGTCGGCGGATTCGCCGCCGACGATTGCAGCCACAGAGCCGGTCGCCGAGGCCGAGACTGCTCCGGCCGAGGAAAGAGGCGAGGTCTCGACTGAGCCCGGCCGCTCGCCGGCGGCTTCGCCGACGGCGGATGCAGCCTCAGCCAAGAAGCGGCTCTCTCTCCGTCGCAAGAAGGATGACGCCTAAATGGCGAAGGTCAAGATCACGCAGGTCAAGTCCCAGATCGGGCAGTCCGAGCGGCATCGCGGTACCCTGCGCGCGCTCGGCCTCGGCAAGATCGGCCGCACCGCCGAGCAGGAGGAGTCGCCGGTGCTCGCCGGCATGCTCCGCAAAGTCCGCCACCTCGTGAAGGTCGAGAGCGCGTAATGCCCGAGAAGCAACTCAACCTCTCGAACCTCTCGCCGGCCCAGCCGCGCGAGGACCGCAAGCGCGTCGGCCGCGGGCTCGGCTCCGGCAAGGGCCGCTACGCCGGCCGTGGCATCAAGGGCCAGAAGTCGCGCGCGGGCTCGCACAAGATGGCTGCCGGCTTCGAGGGCGGCCAAACGAAGCTCTTCATGCGGATCGGCAAGCTGCGCGGCAACACGTCTGCCGACGCGATGCCGATCGGCCCGTTCCGCACGTACACGCAGCCGGTCAACCTCCGCGACCTCGAGCGCTTCGAAGCGGGCGCCGAGGTGACGCCCGAGACGCTCGTCGAGAAGGGCCTGCTCAAGAACACGAAGATCGACGTCAAGCTGCTCGGCGACGGCGAGCTCACGAAGAAGCTCACCGTCCGCGTCCACGCCATCTCTGCCTCCGCGCGCGAGAAGGTCGAGGCCGCCGGCGGAACCGTCGAGCTGCTGCGCGAGCCGAAGGTCAAGAAGGTGCGCCACCACAAGGCGAAGCCGGTGGCGGCAACAGAGCCGACGGAGGAGGAGTCGACCTCAGAGGCTCAGGAAAGTGGTGAGGTTTCGGAAGAGCCCGGCCGGGATCCGGCGGCTTCGCCGGCGGATCTTCCAGCCACCGAGGCGGAGGAGTAAGGCATGTTCGCGTGGCTCGCGAACGCCTGGCGCGTCCCCGAGCTGCGCCGGCGCGTCATTTTCACCGCTGGTGTTCTCGCCGTCTACAAGTTCGGTTCCTGGCTGCCTGCGCCGGATCTCTCAGCGAACGCGGTCAACAACTCAGGCTCGGGCACGGGTCTCTCGAGTCTCCTCAACCTCCTGTCGGCCGGCGGCTTCTCGCGTGGGGCGATCTTCTCGGTCGGCATCCAGGCATACGTCACGGCCTCGATCATCCTGCAGCTCCTGACGACTGCGATTCCCTCGCTCGAACGGCTGCAGAAGGAGGGCGAGGCCGGTCAGATCAGGATCAACCAGTACTCCCGCTACCTCACGGTGGCGCTGGCCGCCTTCACGTCGACCGGGTACGCGTTCCTGTTCAGGAAGGACAACGAGCTTGCGAGCGGGGACGCCGGCCACATGCTCCTTCTCATCCTGACGCTCACCGCCGGGGCGGCATTGCTGATGTGGCTCGGCGAGCAGATCACGAAGCGCGGTGTCGGCAATGGGATCTCGATCATCATCGTCGCCTCGATCCTCAGCTCCGCCCCGGCCGCGATCAGCGGTTGGCTCAACAGCGACGCGACCGCGCGACTGTTCATGCCGATCGTGATCCTCGCCGTCGTCGTGGCCGTCGTCTTCGTCATGGAGGGACAGCGACGGATCCCGGTCCAGTACGCGCGACGCCAGCTCGGCGGCCGCGAGTCGGTCGTCAGCACGTCCACGTACATGCCTCTCAGCGTCAACATGGCAGGCGTCATTCCTGTGATCTTCGCGCTCGCGCCGCTCTCGATCGCGCAGACGATCGGAGGCTTCAAGCCGTCCTGGAACAACTGGATCACAGTGAACTTCGGCTTCACGGACTGGAAGTACCTGCTCACCGAAGTCGTCCTGATCTTCACGTTCACGTTCTTCTACACGTCGGTCGTCTTCAACCCCGTCGAGCAGGCCGACAACCTCCGGAAGTCCAACGGCTACATCCCGGGGATCCGGCCCGGCCCGCCGACCGCGGCATATCTCGACCGCGTCCTCACCCGTCTGACGTTCTTCGGCGCCCTGTTCCTCGCCGCCGTCGCCGTCGCACCGTCGATCTTCGAATCGCAGTTCCACTTCCCGCAGGTCGCGACACGATTCCTCGGCGGCACCTCGGTGCTGATCGTGGTCGGCGTGGCGCTGACGACGATGCGGCAGATGGAGTCGCAGATGGCGATGCGCCACTACGAAGGCTTCTTGCGCTAGATGAACATCCTCGTGCTGGGTCCGCAGGGCTCCGGCAAAGGCACGCAGGCGAAGCGGGTCAAGGCGACCTACGGGATCCCGCACATCGCGACGGGGGACATGCTCCGCGAGATGCGGGGTATCGACAACGACCTCGGCCGCGAGCTCAGCGAGATCATGGACCGCGGCGACCTCGTGAACGACGAGATGATGGTCCGCATCATCCGCAGCCGTCTTTCGCGCGGCGACACGCTCGGCGGCTTCGTCCTCGACGGCTTCCCGCGCACGATGGCGCAGGCGGTGGCGCTCGACGAGCTCCTGCGCGAGCTCGACCGTGAGCTCGACGTCGTCTTCGATTTCCAGGTACCCGACCGCGAGGTGCTGCTGCAGCGGATGCTCCAGCGCGCCGCAGAGGAGGGCCGGACCGACGACACGCCGGAGGCGATCGAGCGGCGGCTCGAGCTGTACGAGCGCGAGACGGCTCCGCTCATCGACTACTACCGGACGCACCAGGCGAACGTCGTCGGCATCCACGCCGATCGGAGCGTCGACGAGGTCTTCGAGGAGATCCGGCGCGCGCTCGACTCGGTCGAGGGTCGCGCGGCGTGATCATCCGGAAGTCCGCCGCCGAGATCGATGGGATCGCGCGCGCCGGCAGGCTCCTCGCCGGGACCCTCGCGCTCGTCGGAGAGCACCTCGAGCCCGGGGTGACGATGCGCGAGCTCGACCGGATCGCCGACGAGCACCTCGTCGCGAACGGGGCGACGCCGACGTCGAAGGGCTACAAGGGCTTCCCTGCAGCGCTGTGCATCTCGCCGAACTCGATGGTCGTGCACGGGATCCCGGACGACTACGCCGCGCGCGAGGGCGATCTCATCTCGCTCGACCTCGGCGTGACGCTCGACGGCCTCGTCGCCGACAGCGCCGTCACGCTTCCGGTCGGGGAGATCTCACCGGAGGCGCAGCAGCTGCTCGACGTGTGCCAGGAGGCGCTCGCCGCCGGCATCGACCAGGCGCGCGCGGGCAACCATCTCACCGACATCTCGCACGCCGTCCAGGTCGTCGTCGAGGACGCCGGCTTCTCGGTCGTCCGCAGCCTCGTCGGCCACGGCGTCGGACGCTCGTACCACGAAGACCCGCAGATCCCGAACTACGGCGCTCCGGGCCGCGGCCCCGTGCTCCAGGAGGGGATGACGCTCGCGATCGAGCCGATGATCACCGCCGGGGAGCCGGATGTCTACGTGCATGCCGACGAGTGGTCGATCTCGTCCGTCGACGAGTCGCTCGCGGCCCATTTCGAGCACACGGTGGCCATCACGGCCGACGGCCCGCGGATTCTGACGGCCGGAAAAGCCCCTTTGCTACGATGACCCTCTTCCGCGCACGGCTCAGCCGTGCGCGTGTTTACGTCTCAACTCCGCTCCACTGAAGGGAATTTGCCTACCAAGGAAGAGAAGATCGAGGTCGAAGGCGAGGTCGTCGAAGCGCTCCCGAGCACGATGTTCCGGGTGCAGCTCGACGGGGGGCATGCCGTGCTCGCGACCATCTCCGGAAAGATGCGGAAGCACTACATTCGCATCCTTCCGGGGGACAAGGTCAAGGTCGAGCTCAGCCCCTACGACCTCAGCCGCGGTCGAATCACCTACAGGCACAGGTAACCACTGATGAAAGTCCGTCCTTCCGTCAAGCCCATGTGCGAGCGCTGCCGCGTCATCAAGCGGCACGGCACGACCATGGTCATCTGCAGCAATCCCCGTCATAAGCAGAGGCAGGGCTAAATGGCACGCATCGCCGGAGTCAACCTCCCGAACCAGAAGCGGCTCGAGATCGGGCTCACGTACATCTACGGGATCGGCCAGCCGACGGCGCGCAAGGTCGCGATCGCGCTCGGCCTCGATCCCGACACGAAGATCAAGGATCTCACCGACGACGAGGTCACGAAGCTCCGCAACTACATCGACACCGAGCTCGAGGTCGAGGGCGACCTCCGGCGCGACCGGCAGCAGGCGATCAAGCGCCTCTCCGAGATCGGCGCCTACCGCGGGATCCGCCATCGTCGCGGCTTGCCCGTCAACGGACAGCGCACGAAGACGAACGCGCGCAGCCGCAAGGGCGCGAAGAAGACCGTCGGCCGCGGGAAGAAGGCGAGCTAGATGGCGCCACCCCGTAGAGCAGCGGCCACAAAGGGCCGTACGCGCCGCCGCGTCCGGAAGAACATCGCGATCGGCCAGGCGCACATCAAGACGAGCTTCAACAACACCATCGTCGCCCTCACCGACCGCGAGGGGAACGTCATCGCGTGGGAGTCCGCCGGTTCCGCCGGCTTCAAGGGCTCGCGCAAGTCGACGCCGTTCGCCGCGCAGGTGACGGCCGACGCCGCCGCCCGCAAGGGGATGGAGCACGGCCTCCAGAAGGTCGAGGTCTTCGTCAAGGGGCCCGGCAGCGGTCGTGAAACCGCGATTCGCTCGCTGCAGGCCGCGGGTCTCGAGATCCTGTCCGTCAAGGACGTCACGCCGCAGGCGCACAACGGCGTGCGGCCCCGGAAGCGGAGGCGCGTCTAGTGGCCCGCGATCTGGGACCGAAGTGCCGCATCTGCCGCCGCGAGGGGATGAAGCTCTTCCTCAAGGGCGAGCGCTGCCTGACGGAGAAGTGCGCGATCGAGCGCCGCTCGTATCCGCCGGGTGAACACGGCCGCGGCCGCATCAAGCAGAGCGAGTACCTCCTGCAGCTGCGCGAGAAGCAGAAGGCGCGCCGCTACTACGGCCTGCTCGAGAAGCAGTTCCGCACGTACTACGAAAAGGCCGCGAAGGGCACCGGCGTGACCGGCGAGGAGCTCCTGCGGATGCTCGAGACCCGGCTCGACAACGTCGTCTACCGGCTCGGCTTCGCCGCCTCCCGGGCGCAGGCTCGTCAGCTCGTCCGCCACGGCCACTTCCACGTCAACGGCCGCCGGGTCAACATCCCGAGCTACCAGGTGCGGCCGAACGACATCGTCACCGTGCCGCCGAACTCGTCCGCGCAGCAGGTGATTCGCGACGCAACCGATCTCGTCTCGACGGTGGCTCCCTGGCTTCAGGCCGATCACGACGGGCTAACGGGCAAGGTGCTGAAGCAGCCCGAGCGCGCCGAGATCGACACGCCTGTCCAGGAGCAGCTCATCGTCGAGCTCTACTCGAAGTAACGGAAAGAGGGAGTTTTTTGGCAACTAGAGAGATGAACTTCCAGATCCCCAAGATCGTCCACGAGGATGTCGACGATCACCGCGGGGTCTTCGCAATCGAGCCGCTCGACCGCGGCTTCGGCTACACGTTCGGCAACTCGCTCCGGCGCGTGCTCCTCTCGTCGCTCGAGGGCGCAGCGGTCACCTCGGTCAAGGTCGAGGGGACGGCGCACGAGTTCACGACGCTGCCGGGCGTCCGCGAGGACGTGACCGACATCATCCTCAACCTCAAGAACCTCATCGCGCGGCTCCATGGCGAGTCGCCCGAGATCGAGGTGCACATCGCAAAGAAGGGCCCGGGCGTCGTCACGGCCGCCGACATCGAGGCGCCGGCGGATCTCGAGATCCTCAACCCCGAGCTCGAGATCGCGAACCTGTCCGACAAGGGCCGGCTCGAGATCACGCTGACGATCGGTCGCGGCCGCGGCTACGCGCCGGCGGACATGAACCGCGGCTCGCAGCACACGATCGGCGTCATTCCGATGGATTCGATCTTCTCGCCGGTGCGCCGCGTCGCGTACCAGGTCGAGGCGGCCCGCGTCGGCCAGCGCACCGACTACGACAAGCTGACGATCGACATCACGACCGACGGCTCGGTCGATCCGAAGGACGCGCTCGGCGAGGCGGCCGAGATCCTCATCCGCCAGCTCGCGATCTTCACCGACCTCGATCGCATCGAGGGCTTCGGCGAGGCCGCCCCGGTCGACGGCGGCGCGACGCCCGAGACCGCGCTCGCGCACGGGATGGAGAACTTCCCGATCGAGGAACTCGAGCTCGGGGTCCGCTCGTACAACTGCCTCAAGCGGGTCGGGATCGAGACGATCGGCGACCTCGTGATGAAGAGCGAGCAGGAGCTGGCCGCGATCCCGAACTTCGGCAAGAAGTCGATCGAGGAGGTGCGCGACACGCTCGCGCAGCACGGCCTCCACCTGCGCGGCGAGAACGGCTCCGGCGGGTTCGCGGAGTAAGGAAGACCGAATGCGTCACGCAAGAACAGGCAAGAAGCTCGGCCGCGACTCGTCGCACCGGAAGGCGCTGTACTCGAACCTGACGTGCTCGCTCATCGAGCACGGCCGGATCCGCACCACCGAGGCGAAGGCGAAGGCCGTCAAGCCGTTCGCCGAGCAGATGATCACGCTCGGCCGGCGCGGCGACCTCCACGCGCGCCGTCAGGCGCTCGCCGAGCTCCGGTCCCAGGAGGTCGTCCACAAGCTGTTCGCCGACGTCGGCCCGCGGATGGCCGACCGTCCGGGCGGCTACTCGCGCATCGTCAAGCTCGGCCACCGCCAGGGCGACGCAGCCGAGATGGTCTTCCTCGAGCTCGTCGACTTCGAGCCGTAGGACCTGTCCTGGCGGGACACGTCCGGTGTCTGACACCGGACGTGTCGGATACGGACATGTCCGAACGCCTGCAATCGCCCGAGAACGGCTGTTCCACGCGGAAAGACATGTCCAATCTGGACCTGTCCGGTGTCAGACAACGGACGTGTCCGTTGCGGCCATGGTCGCGGGTCGTTTCTCAGCCGCCGGGCGTGCCGAGCAGCGAGCCGAGGCCGGCGCTGATCCCGGCGATGATCATTCCGGCGAACGTGACGATGCCGAGGGCGCGGACGAACGTGTCGGAGAAGAACTTCCACCGCAGGTAGGCGAGCGTCAGGAGCTCGACTCCGACGATCGCGATGGCGAAGGACAGGGCGAGGTGGTAGTTCGAGATGAGAAATGGCAGCGAGTGGAGGATGCCGCCGAGGAACGTGCCGCCGCCCGTGATCGAGCCTCGGACCCACGGGTTGCCGCGTCCGGTGAGCTCGCCCGTGTCGGAAAGCGCCTCGGAGAAGCCCATGCTCACGGCTGCACCCATCGACGTTGCGAGGCCGGCGATGAAGGCGTACCGCGTGTCGTGCGAGGCGAGCACGACTGCAAAGATCGGGGCGAGCGTGGAGAGCGACCCGTCGATGAGCCCGACCATCGCCGGCTGCACGCGCTGGAGCAGAAAGCGATGCTCGTGATGGGGTTCAGTCATCGACGTAGAGTGTATCAAGCGAGATGCAAGTTGTTAGAGCATAAGGAAGTCCTGACAAACTCAGTCAGGGCTGCCTGACGTGCGCCTCATCCTGACGCTCGAGTACGACGGTACGCCCTTCAACGGCTGGGCGGCGCAGCCCGGGCTCCCGACGGTCGAGGCGGCGCTGCGGCAGGCGCTCGCAGAGACGTTCTCCTCGGTGGAGAACCTCGCCGTTGCCGGGCGGACGGACTCCGGCGTCCATGCGCTCGGCCAGGTCGTCTCCGTCGAAGTCGAAGGCGGTCCGCCTCCGGAGCGCGCCGCGAGTGCGCTCAACCCGCGCCTCCCCGAAGAGATCAGCGTGACGAGCGCGGCCGAGACGACACAGGACTTCCACGCGCGCCACTCCGCGCGCTCGCGCAGCTACCGCTACCGCCTGTTCACGCGGGCGACGCCCAGCCCGTTCGAGACGCGCCGGAGCTGGTGGGTGCCGCGCCCGCTCGACGAGACCGCGCTTCGTGCCGCGGCTGCTGCGCTCGTCGGCAAGCACGACTTTCGGGCCTTCACGCCGACGCAGACGAAGCACGAGGTCTTCGTCCGGATCGTCGAGCGGGCGGAATGGATCCGGCGCGGCGACCACCTCGACTTCGAGATCACGGCGAACAGCTACCTCCGCCACATGGTGCGGAGCCTCGTCGGGACGATGCTCGAGGCTCCGGAGACGGTCGCGGGCCTGCTCGACGGGAGGCCGCGCTCCGAGGCCGGCGCGACGGCGCCGCCGTGGGGGCTCTACCTCGTCTCAGTCGCCTACGAGTAGAAACGTCGCGATCTCGCCCGGCGCCAGCTCGAGCCCGCCGTCCACGCTCTCCTCCTCGTCCAGCCGGATCCGGCGTGCGGGGACGCTCGGCGTCACGGTCTCGGGCTGCGGGTTCGGGTTGAAGACGCGCAAGACCACGCCGTGCCCGTCCTCGGCCTGCTTCAGACACGAGAAGACGACGTCGCCCTCGATCTCGAGCGGAGCCTCGACCGGATCGCCCCGGAGGAAGTCCGTTCGATAATCCTGGCTCGCACGGACGAGGGCTGCGTTCGACAACTCGTAGCCGTCGAAGCGGAGCGCATACTCGAGGATGTGGCGGCCACGGCACTGGCCGTCGGGGGTCGCGATGTCAGGCCCGGCCGCGCGTGGCCGCGTCGGCATGCCCGCCGGCCGCGAGATCGTGCCGACGCAGCGGAGCAGGGTCAGCCGCAGACCTTCCGCAGACGCCTCGTACTCCGGCAGCCCCTTCGTCAGTAGGACGAGCTGCCCGAGCGCGACGGCCCCGAGCGTGTGTGCCGTCGGCACCGGCGGCTCGACCCAGTCTGCGCGCGGAGGCGGCGGCGCGAGCGGACGGCGGACGACGGCGAACTGACTTTCGGCACGCACTGCGTCTGCGCCGTCTTCCGACCGGATGAAGACGCGGAGCCGGTGGTCGTCCGCCTCGTTCTCGACCACGGTTGTCAGCTCGATGCGGTCCGTTCCCGGGACGGCTCGGATCGTCGTCTCGATCCGAACTCCGGGCAGCTCGTGCTCGAGCACGACTGCGCCTCCCACGTTCCACGAGGAGACGAGCTCGGCCGTTCGCACGGTCCCGCCCGGGCAGAACGTGTAGAGATCACCGACGTCGGGCTCGTCTTCGAACGCGAGCAGCTCGGCAATCGGAGCGGGCGGCACGAGCGGTTTCCCCCCGGTCAGGGGCTCGGGCCGCCGGGCGGAGAAGCCCTCCAGCTCGACGATCTCGCCGTCGGCCTCCCGACGTCGCCGGTACGGAAGCGTGTTCACGAAGGCGCCTCCGACTCCGAGCGCCTCGCGCTCCACGTACTCGAGTGCACGGTCGAGCTGCTCGTACCGGACGAGCATGTCCCGGTGCACCTCGTCGCACGAGCAGCCGCAGATCGAGTCGTGCGGGTGGTTGCGGAGCAGGTCGCGCCAGGCGAGACGCAGGTCGGCCGCCGGATACGCGTCTCCGTCACGCAGTGTCCGCAGTGCGGCCGCCGTCTCGATCGCGAGCAGCCGCCGCTCCGCCCGCTCGTTCGCCTGTTTGAGGTAGATCCGCGCGGAGTTGACGCCGCGCAGGACGTTCTGGAGCCGGCTGCCGACGAGCTCCCCTTCGTGCACGGGGAGCCCGGCCGCCGGCGCCGCGTAGTCGTCGTAGCGGCCGATCCGGATCGACGCGTCGAGGCTCTCCGCGAGACCTGCGACGATCTCGGGCAGCTCCGGCTCGATCGGCAGGTGGTCGGAGCCGTTCGCGAGCACGATCGTGTCCTGGCCGGCGCCGCGCAGCACCTCGCCGAACGCCTCGACGATCGCTCGTACGCGCTCCTCCGCGTCGTGATACCACGTCAGGCGCGCGAAGTTGTCGTAGTGCGGGAGCATCTGGCATGCAACGACCTCGGCCGGCCCGGCGCGCCAGCGGAAGACGACGCCGACGTCGTCGACCTCGTCGCCCATGCCGCGGGAGAAGAGGAGGGTGCGGATGCCGAAACCGGCGAGGACCTGCGGGAGCTGCGCGGGATGGCCGAAGCTGTCGGGCATGTAGCCGGCCCCGCTCGGTCCGACGCCGAAGCGGCGGCAGACCCGTCGTCCGAGCAGGAGGTTGCGAACGAGCGACTCGCCGCCGACGAGGATCTCGTCGGGCAGGACGTACGACGGGCCTGCCTCGAGACGTCCCGCCGCCAGCAGCGATCGCAGCCGCGCCTCGTTCTCCGGCCGCACCTCGAGGTAGTCCTCGAGCACGATCGCCTGGCCGTCGAGCGTGAACGAGGTGAACGACGCGTCGCGCTCGAGCGTTTCGAGGACGCCGTCGACGACCGCGCCGAGCCGTAGCCGGAACTGCTCGAAGGGCAGATACCACTCGCGGTCCCAGTGCGTGTGCGGGACGACGAGGTACCGGAAGTCCGACGCCGCAGCCACCACCCGAGACCCTACTGGCACGTGGTTACGATCGAGCCGTGCGCTTTCCGACCGTCCTTTTCGATCTCGACGGCACGGTCGTCGACTCCGGCGCGATCATCCTCGCCTCGATGCGGCACGCGACGCGCGAGGTGCTCGGCCGTGACTACTCCGACGAGGAGCTCATGCAGGCGGTCGGCGGCCCCGGTCTCGAGGCGCAGATGCACGCACTCGCGCCCGAGCACGTCGAGCGGCTCGTCGACGTCTACCGCGCGCACAACATCCCGCTCCACGACGAGCTCGAGGCCTGTCTCGGGATGGAGGACGTCCTCGTGCGGCTGCATGAGGAGGGGCGCCGGCTCGGGGTCGTCACGGCCAAGCGGCGCGACACGGCTCAGCTCGCGTTCGACCGCGTCGGGCTGGGCCACTTCTTCGAGGCGGTCGTCGGCGGAGACGAGACCGAGCGTCACAAGCCCGATCCCGAGCCGCTGCTCCTCGGTGCCGAGCGCCTCGACGCGGATCCTGCGACGACCGCATACGTCGGCGACTCCCCGTTCGACGTGCGCGCCGCGAAGGCGGCGGGGATGTTCGCCGTCGCGGTGACGTGGGGCCGCATCCACGACCGCGCGCGTCTCGAGGCCGAGGAGCCGGACGCGATCGTCGACACCGCGGAGGAGCTGCTTGCCGTCCTCCATTGAGGCCCGCGCCGCCGAGTTGCGCGAGATCCTCGGCCGTGCCCTCGTCGCGTACCACGTCGAGGACGCCCCGATCATGGAGGACGCGGCGTACGACGCGCTCTACGACGAGCTCGTCGCCCTCGAGGAGGAACATCCCGAGCTCGTCACCCCCGACTCGCCGACCCACCGCGTCGGCGGGTTGTCGGACCGCTTCGAGAAGGTTCGGCATCTCGAGCCGATGGGTTCGCTCGAGAAGGTGACGACCGACGAGGCGCTGCGGAAGTGGGACGCCGACGTCCGCAAGCGGCTCGGCACCGACGAGCCCGTCGCCTACCTCCTCGAGCCGAAGATCGACGGGCTCGCGGTGAACCTGACGTACGAGAACGGTGTGCTCGTGCGGGGAGCGACGCGCGGCGACGGCGTCCAGGGGGAAGACGTCACGCGCAACATCCGCACGATCAAGGCGATCCCCCTGCGCCTCGACGGCGACGCCCCGGCCGTGATCGAGGTGCGCGGCGAGGTCTATCTCCCGCTCAGCGGCTTCCGGAAGCTGAACGAGCGCCTCGCCGGGACGACGCAGAAGCTCGCGCCGAACCCGCGCAACGCCGCCGCGGGAAGCCTGCGCCAGAAGAACGCGGCGATCACGGCCGACCGCCCGCTCTCGATCTGGGTCTACGGCGCCGGGCATCGCGACAACGTCGAGTTCGAGACGCAGTCGCAGATGCTCACGTGGCTGCGCGAGCGCGGTCTGCGCACGAACCCGTTCGTCGAGCGGTTCGAGTCGATCGACGACCTCGCAGCCGCGTGCGTCGAGTGGGAGAAACGCCGGTTGGAGCTCGACTACGAGATCGACGGCGTCGTGATCAAGGTCGACTCGCTCGACCAGCAGCGCCGGCTCGGAGTCCTCCACCAGCGGCCGCGCTGGGCGCGCGCGTACAAGTGGGCGCCGATGACCGCCGTGACGCGGCTGCTCGAGATCCGCATCCGCGTCGGCCGCACGGGCGCGCTCAACCCCTGGGCGATCATGGAGCCGGTGCAGGTCGGCGGCGTCACGGTCACGCGGGCGACACTCCACAACGAGGAGGACATCAACCGCAAGGGCATTCGCGCGGGCGACGACGTCATCGTCCAGCGCGCCGGCGACGTCATCCCGCAGATCGTCGGGCCGGCGGGGCAGCATCGCCGGGGGACGAAGGAGTTCCGGATGCCGACGCACTGCCCGTTGTGCGGCACGGAGGTCATCAAGCCCGAGGGCGAGGCGATGCACCGCTGCCCGAACCGCGCGTGCCCGTCCCGCGGCCTCGAGACGCTCATCAACTGGACGGGCGTCGCCGACATCGACGGCGTCGGCGAGCAGACGATCCGCATCCTCTGGGAGCAGGGCCTCGTCCGGTCGCTGCCCGATCTCTACCGCCTCACGAAGGAGCAGCTTCTCGAGCTCGAGGGCTTCGCCGAGATCTCCGCGACGGCCGCGATCGAGTCCATCCGGCGGTCGAAGCAGGTGCCGTTCTCCCGCGTCCTCCTCGGTCTCAACATCATGGGGATCGGCTGGGTGCTCGCGCGCAGCCTCGCCGGGCACTTCGGGACTGTCGACCGCCTGCTCGCCGCCAGTCCCGAGGAGGTCGCCGAGGTCGAGGGCTTCGGCCCGGACCGCGCCGAGGACGTCGTCGACTGGTTCGCCGACGAGCAGAACCGCGCGCTCGTGCAGGAGCTGCGTGACCTCGGCCTGCGCTTCGAGGCGGGGGCGGAGGAGCGGCCGAAGGAGGGCCCGCTCACCGGCAAGACCTACGTCATCACGGGCACGCTCGAGCGTTTCTCGCGCGACGAGGCGAAGGCGCGGCTCGAGGCGCTCGGCGCGAAGGTCACGGACTCGGTCTCGGCGAAGACGACCGGCCTCGTCGTCGGCGAGGAGCCGGGCGCGTCGAAGTTGACGAAGGCGCAAAAGGCCGAGGTGCCGATCCTCGCCGAGGTCGACCTCCTCGCCCTGCTCGGCGAGACTTAGAAGCCGCTCTTCGCCGCGCGGGCGAGCACCTCGGCGAAGGCGTCCTGCGTTCGCTCAGCAGCTGCCGTCTTGACCGGGTTTCCGTTCTCGACGACGGAGAAGACGAAGCGCCCGCCGACGAAGCCCGAGAGGCAAGACGCGTTGTCGGTCGTGCCCGTCTTCGCGTGGACGAAGTCGTACGCGGGGCTGTCTCGCATGCGGTACTCGAGCGTCCCGTTCACGCCGGCGGTCGACAGCGAGGTCGTGATGTACGGGCGGAGGTCGGGATCGAGCCACATCCGGCGGAGCACGTCGGCGAGCCCCGCAGCCGTCCAGCGGTCGATGAGGGAGAGCCCCGAGCCGTCGACGATACGGACTCCCGACAGCGGCACGCCGGCTGCGGAGAGCAGCGCGCGCGTCTCGCGCGCCCCGGCAACCGCCGTGCCCGCGCCGCGCTGCACGGCGCCGACCTGCTTCAGGAGCATCTCGGCGGTGAAGTTGTCGCTGTACACGTCCATGAAGCGGACGAGGGAGGCGACCGGCGGGGAGTAGACGTAGCCGAGCGCCGTCGCTGCCGCCGACGCGACGCCGGTCTGTGCCGGCCCGCGCACCGACACGCCTGCGTCGACGAGGTCGCGCCGGAAGAGTTGCGCCGCGTAGAGCGCGGGCTGTGTCTCCTCGCTCCCGTCCCAGCCGCGGTCGACGATGAGCGCGGAGAGCGCCGGCGACTCGTGAAGGTAGAACTCGTGCTTCCAGCCGGCACCGGCGCGGCGTGCGTCGAACCACGACTCGTCGCCGATCACGCGCCCGTTGATGCGCGTGATGCCGTCGCGCGCGACCTGGCGCGCGAGCGACCGCAGATCGGCCGCGGAGAGAGTCGGGTCGCCGTAACCCTTGAGGACGACGTCGCCCTGCCACTTCGAGCCTTTCTGCGTCCCGTCGCCGAGCACGTCCGTCTCGATCCGGAACGACGGCCCGAGGGCGGTGAGCGCCGCGTACGTCGTTCCGAGCTTCTCGTTCGAGGCCGGATGGAGCGGCTGCCCGGCGTGGAGCGCGAAGACGACACGCCCGGTCCGGAGGTCGTAGACGACGGCGCCCGTTTCCGCCGACCTGACCTTCTTCGACTGGAGCGCCGCTGCGAGTTGCTCGGCGAGCGGCGTGCTGCCTCCCGCCGCTGCGGGCACGAGCAGGAGGACGAGCAGGGCCCCGCAGGCGAAGAGGCGAACGAGTCGGCGCATCTCGCCTAGTCTCGCTCGCAGCTCAGACGATCCCCGACCGCACGGCGTACACCGCGGCCTGGATCCGGTTGTCGATCTGGAGCTTCATGAGGATGTTCGAGATGTGGTTCTTGACCGTCTTCGGGCTGATGTGGAGCTCGGCTGCGATGAGGGCGTTGTCCTGGCCGTTCGCGATGAGCTTCAGCACCTCGATCTCGCGCTCGGAGAGCTCGGTGCGGATGAGCGCCTCGATTCCCGAGTTCGCGCTCGTCGCGCGGAGGCGCTGGAGCACCTTGCCGGCGATGTGCGGGGAGATGAGCGCCTCGCCGCGCGCCGCGGCCCGAATCCCCGCGACGAGCTCCTCGATCGAGGAATCCTTCAGGAGATATCCGCACGCGCCGGCGAGGATCGCATCGGTGACGTCGCTGTCCTCGTCGGAGACGGTCAGCATCACGACCCGCGTCAGTGGTGCGATCTCCGCGATGTGCCGGGTCGCCTCGACGCCGCCCATCCCCGGCATGTTGAGATCCATCACGACGACGTCGGGCGAGAGGTCGGCGACCTGCGCGACCGCCTCGGCTCCGGTGGCCGCCTCGCCGACGATCTCGAGCTCCTGCTCCTCGAGGAGGCTCCGCAGGCCGGTGCGGAACAGATCCTGGTCGTCGACGAGGAGCACGCGAAGCGTCTCCGCCGATCGCGTCTCCTCCTCCGTTCCGATGTGCGTCGCTACCGCCGAACCCCCTTCCGCCCGGCGAAGTGTAGACCTAGGAGGAAGTGCCGACCTACTAGTAGACGGTGATGGTCACGGTGCGGCGGCCCCACTTGGCGCACTGCGCGTACGTCGAGTACCAGAGGTCGATGATCTTGCCCTTGATCCCGCCGCCAATGTCGGCAGCGATTCCCTTTCCGTAGCCGGGGATGTAGAGCCGTGTGCCGAGCGGGATGACGGTCGGGTCGACAGCGACGATGCCGGGCCCTACCGGCAGGCCGCTCGCCGTGGTCCCCTTGAGGATGTAACACGTCGCGCTCACGGTCATCTTCCGGCCGCCCTTGGGCGGCGGCTGGGGTGGGGTGTGGCCGTGCCCGACCTTCCGCGACTTCTCGGCCGCGGACTGCGCGCTCGACAGCAGTCCTGCCGTCTCGGCTGCGCCCGCGCCGGCGCGGAGGGAGGCGACGTACGACGACTTGCTCGCGGCCGTGCTCGCGAGGCTTTGCTCGGTCGCGCGTGCGGAGGCGATCGAGCGCGCCAGTCGCTTCGCGTCGCCGGTGAGCGTTCGCCGCGCGCGGAAGAGCCGGCGCTCGGCGGCGCGCGTCATGGCGACGACCCGCGTGCTCTCGGCGGCGCTCAGCTTGAGGTCATCGAGGGCCCGCAGGCCGCTCCTGAGGGAGGTGGAACCGAACACGACGGCGAGCGGATCGACCTGCCCCTGTTCGTAGAGCGTCCGGAGTTGGAAAGCCAGCTGTCGCTGCGAGGTCGCGAGCGTGGCGCGGGCCGCACGCAGCTCCGAATGCAGCGCCCTGCGTTCTCGCCGGAGCTTTGCGGCCTCGGCCGCGAGGTATGCGGCGCGGGCCTGCGATGCCTGGAGGCGGCTGTCGAGCGCGTAGAGCTCGAGCAGCGCCTGGTGCGCGCGGGTACCGCGGCTCGCGGCGGGCGCGGCCGGGTCGGCCGTCTGCGAGGCGAGCGCCGACGACGCTGCGACGAGCCCGAGGGCGAGCGCGAGGCCCGCGAGGCGGGCCGTCCGTGATCTGTTTCGCCGTGCCACGACCGCGGGGACCGTAACCGAATTCGAACCTTGTGCGGACCCTTGTCGCCGGTCTGTGAAACGCTTTTGTGCCAAATTGCAGCGATTTCCGGATCGGTTGTCCGTACAGACGTCCGCCGGGGCTGTTATTGTCCTGAGCTTGTGACGGTCCGGAGGACGTCATCCGCACGCTGAAGCGGCAGGTAGCGGCCTCAGTGCTGCTAGCAGGTCTGCTGTGCGTCGCAGTCGCGGCGGCGTACGCGGCACCCCCGATCTCGGCGAAGCAGGCCGAGGCGCAGCGCGTTCTCGCGCAGCTCCAGCAGCTCGACTCGGCCGCGCAGGTCGCGAACAGCCGCTACCAGCTCGCCACCACGAAGCTGCAGCTCCTCCAGCGGCAACTCTCCGAGAACAAGCAGGCGCTCGGCGTCGCGCGCGACAACCTCGGTGCCGCGCAGACGGCATTGGCGCAGCGGCTCGTCGCGACCTACACGTCGCAGGACAGCCAATCGTCCCTCGCCGTCATCCTCGGAGCGAAGAGCCTCGACGACCTCGTCAACCGGCTGGACACCCTCAACGCGGTCACGAAGCAGAACTCGTCGCTCGTCATGCAGGTCACGTCGTATGAGCGCTCGATCGTCCACCACCGGCAGCTCTTGCACCGGGCGAGACGCTCGGTCGGCCGCCTCGTCCGGGAGCGCATGGCCGCGAAGCACGCGATCGATGTGAAGCTCGCCGCGGAGCAGCGCCTCTACAACTCCGTCCGCTCCGAGATTGCGCAGCTGGAGGCGACGCAGCGCGCCAACGAGCTTGCGTCGATTCGACAGGCCAAAACGGCGGCGTTCGTGCAGCAGACGCAGTCGGAGCTCGGCGGCGGGGTCATCGGGAATCTCCCACCCGAGCGCTACAGCGGAGCCGTCGGCATCGCGATGCAGTACCTCGGCGTGCCGTACGTCTGGGGTGGCGCGAGCCCGAGCGGCTTCGACTGCTCGGGGCTCGTGATGTACGTCTACGAGCAGCTCGGTGTCCAGCTGCCGCACTACACCGTGTCGCAGTACGACTACCCGAACTCGGTCTACGTCCCGCGGTCGCAGCTCCAGCCGGGAGACCTCGTCTTCTTCGCCGGGCTCGGCCACGTCGGGATCTACATCGGCAACAACGAGTTCATCCACGCGCCGCACACGGGCGCCGTCGTGAGCATCGACAGCCTCACCGGCTGGTACTCGTCCGAGTACTACGGCGCGAAGCGCATCCTGGGCTAACTCGCGTACAGCTGCTCGATCTCGGCGGCGAAGTGGTCGTGGATCACCCGGCGCCGCAGCTTGAGCGTGGGGGTGACCTCGCCCTCCTCCAGTGAGAACTCGCGCGGAACGATCGCGAACTTCTTGATCTGCTCGACGCGCACGCGGTCGCGGTTGACCTCGTCGACGACCTGCTGCGCGAGCTCCTGCGGAGCGCGCCCGCTCGAGGCGACCTCCACCTCGTCGAGGGTCAGGAGCGCGGTGACGTACGGCCGCCGGTCCCCGACGACGATCGCCTGCGAGATGAAACGCGACGACTTGAGCGCGTTCTCGAGGTTCTGCGGTGCGATGTTCTTGCCGCCCGCGGTGATGATCAGATCCTTCTTGCGGTCGGTGATCTTGAGGAAGCCGTCCGCGTCGATCTCGCCGACATCGCCGGTGCGGAACCAGCCGTCGGCGCTGAGCACGGCTGCCGTGGCCTCGGGATCCTTGTAGTAGCCGGCGAAGATCGAGTCGCTGCGGATGAGGATCTCGCCGTCGGCGTCGAGCTTGATCTCGCAGTCGTCGACCGGCCGTCCGACGGTGCCGATCCGGAAGTCGGCCGGGTCGTTCGCGGTCGCCGAGCTCGCGGTCTCGGTCAGGCCGTAGCCCTCGATCACCGGCACGCCCATCGCGTGGAAGAACTCCATCACGTCGACCGACAGCGGCGCCGCTCCGGAGACACCGAGGCGGAGCTTGCCGCCCAGCCGGGCGCGCACTTTCGCGAAGACGAGCTTGTCGGCGAGCGTGTGCTGCAGGGCGAGCCAGGGCCACGGCTTTCCGCCCCTGCGCTCGACGCGGCTCACGCGTCCGCCGACGGAGACCGCCCAGAGCCCGATCGTCCGCCGGAGCCCTCCCGCCCGCTCGATCTCGCCGAGCGCGTTCGCGTGGATCTTCTCGTAGACGCGCGGCACGGCGGGGAGGACGGCCGGCTGCACCGCCACGAGCGCCTCGGGCACGTGCGCGACGTCCGCGACCGTGGCGATCGTCGCGCTGTGATAGCTCGCCGCCTGGTGGGCGAGGCGCGCGTAGCTGTGCGCCATCGGGAGGAAGAGGAGCACGACGTCACCGGGCTGCTCGAGCGTGTCGCGCACGTTCGTCGCCGCCGTGACGAGGTTCTTGTGCGTGAGCATGCACCCCTTCGGCGGGCCGGTAGTTCCCGATGTGTAGATGAGCGTCGCGAGGTCGCTCTCGGAGACCGGATCCGGGTGGAGGTGCTTCGACGCGCGGCCCTCGGCTTCGAGCTTGTCGAGCAGGTCGAACGGGACGATCTCGCGCAACGCCGGCAGCGAGCCGCGGACGGAGACCAGCTTGCGCGCCTGCTCGTCGTTCTCCGCCAAGGCGAGCACGGTTTCGGAGTGCTCGAGCACGTACGCGCACTCCTTCGCCGAGCTCGTCGGATAGAGCCCGACGACGACGGCGCCGATCGACATGATCGCCCAGTCGAGCAGGATCCAGTCGACCGACGTCCGGGAGAGCACCGCGACCGAGTCGCCGTGGCGCACACCGTGCGCGAGCAGCCCGCGCGCGAGCGCGTCGATCCGTTCCGTCGCTTCGTCCCAGGACACGGGACTCCAGCCCTCCGGCCCCTCCTCGAGGTACGCGGGCGTGGGCGGCGCGTTGCGGACAGCTTCGCGCCAGAGCTCGGGCGCGGTGCGCCTCTCCATGTGTCAATCGTAAACCGGAGGAGAAAAGCCGTACGACTAGAATTCGCCTTTCCCATGCGGACGATCTGGAACGGATCCATCAGCTTCGGCCTGGTCAACATTCCCGTTGGCCTCGCGCTCGCGACTCAGCGACAGGACGTGTCGTTCCGCACCCTCCATCGCGAGTGCGGCACGCCGATCAAGCAGAAGCGCTGGTGCCCGGTTCACGAGCGCGAAGTGGAAGCCGACGAGCTCGTCAAGGGCTGGGAGTTCGCGAAGGGCCAGTACGTCCTCGTCGAGGAGTCCGACCTCGAAGCCGTCGCGCTGACGCGGTCGCAGTCGATCGCGATCCTCCGCTTCGTGCGTCTCCAGGACGTCGATCCCGTCTTCTTCGATCGGAGCTACTACCTCGCGCCCGCCGACGCCGACGCGCAGCGCAAGCCGTACGTCCTGCTGCTGCGCGCGATGGAGGAGTCGGGCATGGCTGCGGTCGGGAAGTTCGTGCTCTGGGGCAAGGAGAACCTCTGCCTCATCCGCGCGCAGGACGGCGCGCTCGTGCTCGAGACGCTCTTCTTCGCCGAGGATGTCCGCTCGAAGCAGGAGATCGAGGACGTCGTCGGCACGACCGAGGTTGCCGAGGCCGAGCTGCAGCTCGCCGGGCAGGTCATCTCGAGCCTCGCGGGCGAGTGGACGCCGGAGGATTTCGCGAACGACTATCGCGAGGAGCTCAAGCAGATGCTCGAGGCGAAGCTCGCCGGCCGCGAGGTCGTCGCGCCGGAGCCGGTCACCGAGACGCCGGTGATCGACCTGATGGAGGCGCTCCGCCAGAGCGTCGCCGACGCGCAGGGGCGTCGCGCCGCGAAGGACTCCGAGAACGGAAGAGCCGCCCAAAAGAGCGGCTCCCGTTCGCGCAAGACGCCGGCGCGCAAGAGCGCGTAGCGCCAAAGGCGCTCAAACCTGCAGAGCATCGAATTCTTCCTACGCGGCGTGCGCCTGCGAGGCAGTCGCCTGCAGCTGCGCCTGGAACAGGTACTTGTCGATCTTCCCCTGGTAAATCGGCACGCCCTCTTCGACGCAGACCCGAATCACTTCCTGCCGGTCGAGTCCGAGCTCCTGCGACAGTTCTTCCGGCGTGAGGTGGTTCGCCATGTAGCAACTCCCTCCTGGAACGAAAAAACCCGCTGCGCACACTGCGCTGCGGGTTAGCTCGTACCCTCGGTTGTAGGGACTGCAGGCCTCACTCGGCCTGCTCCATCAAAACATCCATTGACCAAAGGATATGCCCCTGTGATGACGGAGCGCAAACAACGTCTTTACGAATTTGATGAGCGTGAGCTCGTCGTGGACGGCGCGCGGCTTCGTTATGCGGTTGCGGGTGACGGTCCGCCTCTCGTGCTCGTGCACGGGCTCGGCGGGACGATCGAGAACTGGCGCGGGCTCGCTCCGGCGCTCGCGCGGCGTCACCGGGTCATCGTCCCCGACCTGCCGGGGCACGGGCACTCTGCGCCGCTGCCGGAGGCCGCGCACCTCGACGACTTCTCCGACGCGGTTTGCGCGATGGCCGAGGCGGAGGGGATCGACAGCGCCGTGTGGATCGGCCACTCGCTCGGCGGCACGGTCGCGCTGCGCGCTGCGGTGCGGAGGCCCGATGCAGTGCGCGGCGTCGTCCTGGCGGCTGCGGCGGGAATCGGCTCGTCGACGCGCCTCGGCAGGGTGACCGTGACGCTCATGGGGCTTGCCCAGCCCGGCAAGGCGATCGCTCCGTTCCGCCACGGGTTGGCCGGCTCGCGCCTGGGACGCCGCCTCGCGTTCGACTGGTGGGGAGTGGGGGACGCGGCCGCGCTCGAGCCCGAGCTCGCCGAGGGCTTCTTGGAGGGGCCTGCGCACCACACGAAGACCCGCCAGGCGGGACGCGCGCTTCTAGCCACCGATCCACTCGACGGGCTGGACCGGATCGCGTGCCCGGTGCTCTGCCTCTGGGGCGCGAGCGACAAGTGGGTGAAGCTCGACGACGGGATCGAGTACGCGCGCCGCCTCGGCGCTCCGCTGCGGACGATCGCCGGGTGCGGCCATCTCCTGATCGGCGAGCGCCCTGAGATCTGCCTCGCGGCGATCGAGGAGTTCGTCGCGCCTCTCTAGCCGGCCACCGGCGCCTCGAATGGGATCACTTCGCCGCCCGGGTTCTCGTCGTCCGCACGCGATCCGCCGCCGAGGAACTCGACCCGTCGCGCGACGACCTCGATCGCCGTCCGCCGCTTGCCTTCTTCTTCCCACGAGCGCGACTTCAACCAGCCGTCGACGGCGACGCGCCGTCCCTTGCCGAGGTATTCCGCACAGAGCTCCGCCTGGCGGTCCCACGCGCAGACGTTGACGAAATCCGCGCCGCCGTCGCGGCTCGCGCGGTCGACGGCGAGGAGGAAGCTCGCGACTTTCTTGTCCGGGCCGACCTCGCGCAACTCGACGTCGGTCGCGAGGTTTCCGATCAGCGTGACGATGTTCATGCAGGGCACCGTAGACGGCGATTCGTGACAACGGGATCAAAGGTTCGTGCCGGTAGAGTGGCGCCGCGATGGGCCTCTTCTCGGGACTGACCGGCTTCGGCGGCCGCGACATGGCGGTGGACCTCGGCACCGCGAACACGCTCGTCTACGTCCGCGGCCGCGGCATCGTCCTCTCTGAGCCGTCGGTCGTCGCGATCGACCAGCGCACCGGCGAGGTGCACGCGGTCGGCGTCGAGGCGAAGCGCATGCTCGGCCGCACGCCCGGGACGATCTCCGCCATCCGCCCGCTCAAGGACGGCGTCATCGCCGACTTCGACGTGACCGAGCAGATGCTGCGCCACTTCATCCAGAAGGTGCACCAGCACCGCTTCGCGCACCCGCGCGTCGTCGTCTGCGTGCCGTCCGGCGTGACCGGCGTCGAGAAGCGCGCGGTCGAGGAGGCGACGCTGTCGGCGGGCGCCCGCCAGGCGTATCTGATCGAGGAGCCGATGGCGGCCGCGATCGGCGCCGGACTGCCCGTCGCCGAGCCGACCGGGAACATGATCGTCGACATCGGCGGCGGCACGACCGAGGTCGCCGTCATCTCCCTCGGCGGGATCGTCGTCTCGCAGTCGCTGCGCGTCGGCGGCGACGAGATGGACGAGGCGATCATCAATCACATCAAGCGCGACTACAAGCTCCTCATCGGCCAGCAGACGGCCGAGGAGATCAAGCTCGAGGTCGGCTCCGCCTGGGACATGAAGGAGGAACTGCAGGCCGAGGTGCGCGGCCGCGACATGCTCACCGGCCTGCCGAAGACCGTCATCCTCACCTCCGAGGAGATCCGGCGCGCCCTCGACGAGCCGGTCACGCAGATCATCGAGGCGATCAAGTCGACGCTCGACAAGACGCCGCCCGAGCTCGCCGCGGACATCATGGATCGCGGCATCGTTCTCGCCGGCGGCGGCTCGCTCCTCACCGGGATCGACGAGCGGCTGCGCCATGAGACGCAGATGCCCGTCCACCTCGCCGAGAGCCCGCTCACGTGCGTCGCCGTCGGTTCCGGCCGCAGCCTCGAGGAGTTCGAGGCGATCCACCGCTCGAACCGCGCGCGCAGCCGCAACGGCCGGCACCGCTACTGATCGCGAGCGAGTCCTTCGGACTCGCTCGCGGGATTGAGGAACTACGGCGCGGAAGAGCGCGGTCTTCCGCGCCTTCGTGCCGAGACTTCGTTACCCCCCGCGGCGGGCGCCTGCGGCGACCGTGGCATGGTGAGCCGGCAGTTGTCTACGAGGACGACGTGCTCTACATCATCATGGCTCCCGCCGCGCTTGGCGGAGCCGACGGCCATGTTCTCGTCCTCCCAAGAAGACATGTGGAGACTGTTCTGGACCTGCGGGCTGATGAAGCGGGCGTCCTCGGACAGGCTGTCTCGCGGATCGCTCCGGCTGTAGCGGACGAGTTCGATCCGGCTTCGATCCTTGTCCAACAGAGCACAACGGCAAGGGAGCCTTCCAGACCGTCCCCCACGTCCACTTCCACGTCATACCTAAGGCACCCGACGCGCCGTTCCCACCCGAGGAAGACGTGCCGATCATCCCGAGTGACAAGCGGCAGGTTCTGGCACAGCGGCTAGGTCGTGCGTGGGAGCGTGCGGCCTGGAACTAGCCGCGTTCGCGATGGGCTCCCGCGCGCTCCGCAGGCGCCGCGGTTCTCGATCCGGCTAGCCTCGCGGGATGGAGATCGAGGAGATCGACGCTCGCACGGCGCCCGACGAGGTGCTCGTGCGCTTCCACGAGCTCGAGCTCGTCTGCCACGAGGAGCTGCAGTCCGGCGAGCCGTGGCGCACGCGCGACGAAGGGATCGCGTTCCACCGCTTTCTGCCGACGACCACCACGATCGGGCACTGGCTCGCCGACGGCGGCTGCGCCGTGCTCTGGATGCACACTCCGACGGCGACGTTCTGCGAGGTGCTCGTCCACCCCGAGCGGCGGCGGCAGGGGCTCGGAACCGCCCTGCTCGCGCGGGTCGTCGAGCGGTGCCGCGGGCTCGGCGTCGAGACGCTCCGCGGCGACCACAAGTCGGCGGCCGGAGCCGCGTTCGCGGCGCGTGTAGGCGCCGTGGACGAGCAGCGGGTCGTGCGTTCCTTTCTCGATCTTCCAGCAGCCGAGCTGCCGGAGCCGCGGCTTCCCGACGGATTCCGGCTCGTCAACTGGCTCGGCCGCGTCCCGGACGAGCACATCGAGGCCTACGCCCGCGCGCGCGTGGCGATGGACGACGCGCCGGCGCCCGAGGGGATGGACTTCCCGGCCTGGGACGCCGAGAAGATCCGCGCGTCCGAGGAGTCGCTCGTGCGACGCGGCCGCGAGATGCGCCTGACCGTTGCGATGGACGACGCCGGCGAGATCGGTGCGTTCACGGAACTCCGCCATTCGGCCGGCTCGGTGCTCGGGTTCACCGACGACGCGGGGACGGTCGCCGCGCACCGAGGCAAGGGGCTCGCTCGCGCGGTGAAGGTCGAGTCGCTGCGCCGCCTCCGCGACGACCATCCGGAGATCGAAGTCGTCACCACGAGGAACGCGGAGGAGAACGGCGCGATGCGACACCTGAACGAGTCGATCGGCTTCCGACCGACAGTCGTCGAGACGACGGCGGCCCTCGCGGTCGGTTCTTAGAACTCGTCTCAAACTGAAGCACGGGCCGTCTGGCCGCTCCGAGACGAGTTCTTAGCCAGCCGCGGTACCCTAGGGCGGTGGCTACCCGCGGTCGTAGCGCGCGCTCGGCGGCGCTCGCCCAGTCCGTCCAGCGTTCGAAGCCGACTCCGTACCCCTCGAAGGTCCGCAGCGCGCTCGTTCGCCGCGCGGTTCTCGTCGCGCTCGTGCTCGTCTCGCTGACGCTCCTCACGATCTCGTTCCGCTCGCCGACGTCCGGCGCGCTCCACGACATCCAGGGCGTGGGCTCGTCGGTGCTCCGGCCGTTCCAGATCGCGGCCTCGCGCGTGGCGCAGCCCTTCCGCGATGCGTACGACTACTTCGACGGCCTCGCGAAGGCAAAGTCCGAGAACGCGAAGCTCAGGCGGGAGGTTCAATACCTACGGAGCCAGCAGCTGATCAGCCTCGCGAAGGCGCAGCAAGAGGAACAGCTCGCCAAGCTCCTCCGCTACCAGGAGGGGCCGACGTTTCCGAAGGGCTACCGAGCGGTGACGGCGCAGGTGATCTCGGCCTCGGCGAACCCGTTCGCCCGCAAGCTCGTGATCGCCGCGGGCTCGTCGGCGGGGATCCGGCAGGACGCGCCCGTCGTGAGCGCCGACGGCCTCGTCGGGATCGTGTCCAACGTCTTTCCCGACACGGCCGTCGTGACGCTGCTCAGCGATTCGCAGACCGTCGTGCCCGCGGTCGACCTTCGGACGAACGCCCGCGGCACCGTTCATCCGAGCAGCGCCGGGCAGCTGATCCTCGACTACGTCTCCAAGCAGCTTCCCGTCCACGTGGGTGACGAGCTCGTGACGCTCGGGACGATCGACCCGCGCTACCCGGATCTCTACCCGCACGGGATCGCGATCGGCCGGGTCACCTATGCCCACGCGACGGATACGTCATCGTTCCTCCAGGTCGAGCTGCAGCCCTTCGCGAATCTCGGCTCGCTCCAGGCCGTCTCCGTCCTCGTTGCGACGAAGAAGCACCACCCGTGAGCCCCTGGGATGGCGTGAAGATCGCCGTCCTGCTCTTCGTGGCGGCGGTGGCTCAGGTTTCGATCTTCTCCCAGATCGACGTCTTCGGCGCGGCGCCCGACCTTCTGCTCGTGACGCTGGTGGCGATCTCACTCCTGCGCGGAAGCGTCGCAGGAGCGGTCGGAGGCTTCTTCGCCGGGCTGATCGTCGACACCGCCACGCTCGGGGCGCTCGGCCTGACTTCGCTCGTGCTCACGCTTGCCGGCTTCTGGATCGGCCGGTACGGGGAGACGACCGGACGCGACCGCGCGCACGCGCCGTACCTCTCCATCGCCGTCGTCACCGTCCTCTACGAGATCGGGCTCCTCGTCGTCCACTTCGTGCTCGGCGAGAGCGCCCCCGGCGGCGCGGTCTTTGCGAGCCTCGTGCCTGCGGTGATCCTCAACCTCATCGTCACCGGCCCGGTCTACGGGCTCGTGCGGCGGCTGCTGCGGCCGCTCGAGCGAGCCGAGCTCAGCGCGGAGGTGCGGCTCCTTGGCTAGTACGAGCGCCGGACGCCTGCGCGGCCGGGCGGTGGATGTCGAGCGCGACGTCGCCGTCGAGCCGTATCGCGTCACGCCGAAGCTGGCGCGACGGCTCGCGATCCTCGGCGGGCTTCTCCTCATCGGCTTCGCGGCGCTCGTGATGCGGCTCTGGACGCTGCAGGTTCTCGCCGGCTCGGAGTACGCCGCGCGCGCGAACGCGAATCAGCGGCGCGTCGTCCCCGTCCGAGCGGAACGCGGCGCGATCGTCGCTCGGAACGGCAACCCGCTCGTGACGAGCGCAGCCGTGACGTCCGTCGATCTCTATCCCTCGGCGCTGCCGAAGGTCGGCGAGCGCCGCCACCGCGAGCTCGTGGATCTCGCCCGCATCACGCACGTTCCCCTCGGCACGATCCGCCGGGCGATCTCGCAGCGGGAGCGGGCGAACGACATGATCGACCCCGTCGTCGTGCGTCCCGAGGCCCCCTCACCGCTCGTGACGTACCTCCAGGAGCGGCGGAGCCAGTTCCCCGGCGTCAGCCTCGGCCAGACCTACGTCCGCCGCTATCCCCACGGCGATCTCGCGGCGCAACTCTTCGGGGTCGTCGGGCAAATCTCCCCGTCGGAGTTGCAGACGATGGCGAAGCAGGGCCTCCAACCGGGCGACGAGATCGGCCAGTCGGGGATCGAGTACGCGTTCAACTCCTACCTGCAGGGCGTCGACGGGTCGGCACGCGTTCGCGTCGACTCCTTCGGACGGCGGCGCAGCCAGCGGGCGCTCGTCACGCCAGCCCAGCCGGGGCAGACCGTCCGGCTGACGCTCGACACGGGCCTCCAGCGCGCCGCGCAGAGTGCGCTGGCGTACGGGATCCAGCTCGCGCACAACAACCACCAGTGGGCCGCCGACGGCGGTGCGATCGTGGCGATGGATCCACGGAACGGCGCGATTCTCGCGTCGGCGTCCTCCCCGACGTACAACCCATCGATCTTCTCGGGGCGCGTGACGCAGCGCGCGCTCAACAACGCCGGGCTCGGGAGCCAGCAGTCCGCGCTCGACCACAACTATCCGAGCATCAACCGCGTCCTCGACGCCACGTATCCGCCAGGCTCGATCTTCAAGCCGCTCACGGCTATCGCGGCCCTGCAGGAGGGGATCGTCAACCCGTACGCGCTCGAGCCGTGCACCGGGACGTACGTCGCGCCCGAGGATCGCGGCCACCACGTCTGGCACAACTGGGACCCGAACGTCAATCAGGCGATGGACATGCCGACGGCGATCGCGTACTCGTGCGACACGTACTTCTATCGCCTCGGCAATGCGTTCTACCTCCTGCCGCCCGACCGCGGGAGCCCGGAGCAGAAGTGGGCGCGCGCCTTCGGCTTCGGCCGGCAGACGCCGATCGAGATCGGGCCTCAGGCGTCTGGGCTCCTGCCGACGATCAAGTGGAAGCACGAGACGTACACGCGCAAGACGGACCCGTGCTGCTGGCGCATTGATCGAATCTGGAAGCCGGGAGACTCGATCCAGCTCGCGATCGGGCAGGGCGACATGACCGTGACGCCGCTCCAGATGGCGCGCTTCTACTCGGCGATCGCGAACGGCGGCAAGCTCGTCCAGCCGCACATCCTTCTCGACGTCGAGAACCCGAACAAGACGCCCTTCCCGACGCCGGCGCCCGCCACGCCGCGGCCGATCGTCGGACTCAGCGCCTCGGCGCTCCGCGTCGTGCAGCAGGGCCTGTACGAGGGGGCGCACACGCCCATCGGCACGTCGTACGGGGTTTTCGGCCACTTTCCGGTGCCGATCGCCGGCAAGACCGGCACGGCGCAGAAGGTCGTGCAGCTACCGGGCATCACGCGCCTCGAGAACCAGTCGTGGTGGTGCGGCTACGGGCCGTTCAACGCGCCCAAGCTCGTCGTCTGCGCGGTGATCGAGAACGGGGGCCTCGGCGGCACGGCCGCGGCGCCGGCGGCGGAGCAGGTGTTCGCGAAGTTCTTCCACGTTCACCCCGGCCAGCTCGGGTACATCCACTCGGACTAGAGGTGAGTTGCTGATGCTCGAATACGCGGGATCACAGAGAGCGGGACGGCGCGAGCGCGAGGCGCCGCATCTCCTCGCCGTCGTGCGCTCGTTCGACTGGATCCTCGTGGTCGGTCTCGCGGCTCTCCTCGTCGTCGGGCTCTGGGGGATCGGAGGCGTCACGAGCCACGACATTCCGGGCAATCCGAACTACTACCTCGACAGGCAGATCCTCTACGCCGCCGTCGGCGGGATCGTGCTCGTCGCAGCCGCGCTCGTCGACCCGGACCTCTATCGCCGCTACTGGCGCGTCATCTTCGCCGGGATCGCGGCTCTCATCGCGGTCGTCTTCCTCGCCGGCCAAGCGGCGAACGGCTCGACGCGCTGGATCAGCCTCGGCTTCTTCACCTTCCAGCCGTCGGAGTTCGGGAAGCTCCTCGTCGTCCTCGCACTTGCGGGGCTCCTCGCCGAGCGGCAGGGGGCGATCGAGGAGTGGGGGACGACGCTCAGGGTCCTGCTCTTCGGCGCGCTGCCGATCCTTCTCGTCTTCATGCAGCCGGATCTCGGCACGGCGCTCGTGTACATGGCCGCGCTCGCGGCGATGCTCTTTGTCGCCGGCACGCCGTGGCGCCACCTCGCGACGCTCGGGACGATCGTCGTGCTTCTCGTCCTCGGCGTCCTCTGGGCCGGTCCCGCCGTCGGCATCACGATCCTCAAGGGCTATCAGCAGCAACGCCTGACCTGCTTCTTGCATCCGTCGACGTGCGGCGCGGCCGGCTACAACGTGCGCGAGTCGATCACCGCGGTCGGCGCGGGCCAGTTCCGCGGCGTCGGGCCGAACGGCTCGACACAGGTCAACTTCGGGTTCCTGCCCGCGAGCAACACGGACTTCGCAGCCGCGAGCTTCTTCGAGCAGCGCGGCTTCGTCGGCGCAGTGATCCTCCTCGGGCTTTACCTGCTGGTGCTCTGGAGGGGCCTGCGCGTGGTCACCGTCGCGCGCGATCTCTTCTCTGCCGTCGTCGCCGGCGGGATCGTCCTCGCACTCTTCTTCGAGATCTTCGTCAACGTCGGCATGACGATGGGGATCGCCCCGATCACCGGGATTCCGCTGCCGTTCGTGAGTGTCGGCGGCTCGGCGATGATCGCGAACCTCGCAGCGATGGGCGTCCTGCTCGCGATCCACGCACGCGGGCGTGCGTCGCGCCGCCGGCGCTAGGTAGCTCGCGAGTGCTGCGCACTCGCTCGCTGGGTGGCGGAACTCCGCCGACCGGAGAGCGTGGTCTCCGGTCGGCTCCGTGCTGAAGAGCGTGTTTGGAGTTCGCTGTGCGGGGCGGTTCGTTCGTGGCGCGGCCGGTCGTG